>JAPOTS010000093.1 GCA_026709065.1 Bacteroidota bacterium | reverse complement strand
ACCTATAAATATGAGTTTTTGAAATTTGACCTCATCTGAAACCGCCGAAGTCAGGATTAATTACGGATGATGGAGTTGCTCGGTTACAAGCTACTGCACCAGAGCTTTATATCAATACTGGACTTAGCCTCATGCCAGTAGAAGCTGACTCTCTTGAATCATAATTCAATACCCTCTAACGGTTGGGTGTACACCACATAAATGGTTCTTTCCAATTGATTTAAGTGATAGGACCCATGGACTTGGAACATTCTTCATCGGGTTTGTAATATTCATTAAAACGGCCGAATATTATCCTTGAGGCAGGTCAAGTATCATTTGAAAAGCAATAGCGTCAATATGTCATCTGTTTGCCCTTACTATGCAAGATATATCAGAGATGCTTAAAATATTAACTATAGTGACGATAGCGTTGCTTTGTGTTCATCTTGCATTCGCTCAGCAGAATCAGATTACCGTCAGTGGGACAGTCACTGATTCTGAAACAGGAGAGTTAGTCGTTGGTGCTGCTTTATATGTGGCTGATCAACAGACAGGTGCGATCACGAATCAATACGGTTTTTATACCCTCACAATTGTTGGGGATAGTGTAAGTATGGTGGTGAGCCATGTTGCATACAATCCACAGGTTCTGAATTATTCTTCTGAGGAAAATATTGTATTGAATATTTCTTTAATTCCGGCTACGCTGGAGCTTGGAGAGCTTGAGGTAACTGTTTTTGCCGAATCAGTACTCCAATCCACACAAATGAGTGGCATCTCTATTCCTATTCAGGATATAGAAAATCTTCCTACACTTTTAGGTGAGACTGATGTCTTACGAATTCTTCAACTCATACCTGGGGTGCAATCAGGCGTTGAGGGCTCAACAGGATTATATGTACGAGGTGGAGGTCCAGATCAAAATCTTTATCTATTAGATGGAACTCCGATCTATAACCCCAGTCATCTTTTTGGCTTTTTAGGGACCTTCAATTCCGATGCGATCAAGGATGTTCGTCTTTTGAAGGGAGGATTTCCAGCACGTTATGGTGGACGGCTTTCATCGGTGATTGATTTAACAATGAAAGAGGGGAATATGAAGCGTCTTGAGGGGACTGGAGCTATTGGTTTGCTGGCCTCTCGGGTCACGATTGAGGGCCCCATTAAACGGGACAGGGCTTCTTTTTTGGTTTCTGCTCGTCGTTCTTACGCCGACTTATTGATGCGACCATTTATTGATAGTGATGAAGATTTTGGGTATCATTTCTATGATATAAATATCAAGACGAATGCGATTCTTTCTCCTAACAATAGGATTTACCTGAGCGGCTACGCTGGAAGAGACCGCATCCTTTCGGCATACGAATACTCAGATGGTGGGGATGAGAGTCAGCTCAGTTGGCGTAACGTTGCTTCTACGATCCGTTGGAACCATATCTTTGGTGCACGCTCATTCTCAAATGTGTTGATTGGCTATACCAATTATTCATTATTGTCTTCAAATAATTCTCGTTTCGGTTCAAATGAAAATAGGTTTATCTATGAAGATTCGTTCCAGACCGGAATCAGAGACCTCCATGCCCGCGGAGATTTTGAATTTGTCCCCAATGGTCGTCACAGCATCCGATTTGGGATGAGTGGGTTGTTTCAATCTTTTTTGACGGGAGCATATGAGGAAATTTTCCGGGAGGGCCAAAGTATTACTGATTCAACGCGAAGTCCGAATCGACGAACATATGGTAGACAGGCTCAAGTGTATGTTGAGGATGATTGGAAAATTAGCTCACAAATTCGCCTCAGTACTGGGTTTCACGCGTCAAGTTTTTGGATTGATGGTACAAGTTATTTCTCGATTGAGCCTCGGATCTCTACCCTTTATCGCTGGAACCCCACCCTAAGCGTTAAAGCATCGGTGGCCTTTATGCAACAATATATTCATCTACTGGCCACAAGTAGTGGTTTATCATTGCCGACTGATCTCTGGGTGCCGTCTACATCAAGAGTTAAGCCACAGCAATCGTGGCAAGTTGCAGGAGGGATTGTGAAGTTATTTTCCGAATCAATGTATGAATTGTCCATTGAGGGGTACTACAAGGGGATGGAGAATCTGATTGAATACGCAGAGGGGGCTGATTATTTTGATGCAACATACGGTTCATGGGAAGACCGCGTAGAATCAGGGCGCGGGGTTGCATACGGAGCAGAACTCTTTTTCCAAAAGAAATCAGGTAAAACCACGGGCTGGATTGGTTATACTCTTTCATCGAGTCGTCGTCAGTTTGATAATCTCAATCGGGGGGAGTGGTTTCCTTATCGGTATGATCGTCGTCATGATGCTGCGTTGGTCATCAGCCATCAGTTGACTCCACGGATTGATTTCAGTGCATCATGGATTTATGGTACAGGACAATCCTTAACGCTTCCTGTTGGAGATCTTCTAAGTGAAGATGCATATAATCAGTCAGCTTTTCCATGGGGAAGATCACCTTTTCTGGGTATATATAGTGTTTATAGTTCACGTAATGAATATCGGATGCCAGCTTACCACCGCCTTGATCTTGGAGTGCGATTTCATCGAAGGGGTTCAAGGTTTCATCGTGTTCTGTCAATAGGGACGTATAATACCTATAGTCGAAGGAACGCATTGAGCATCTATAGATCTCAGAATGACTTTGGAGAACCGGTGTTCAAGAAGCTTTCAATCTTTCCGATTATACCTGCAATTAGTTATCAATTATCTTTTTGATGTCAGTATTTCCAAGACACAAATGTTTCTCAGTCCGTAAAATCGTCGGATGCAACGGATCGCCTCACGCATGAGTCTTTACAGGATAGTGAGCAAACTTAGATTGTTGTATTGGTGTCTGTGCAGTTTGCTGATCGTATCTGCTCTTATTCTGTTCTCCGCCTGTGAAACTGTGATTGATATAGATCCTCCTGATTATGATTCTCAGTTAAACATTATCAGTAAATTTTCACAAGATTCACTTTGGGCAGCGCGTGTGATGCGTACGATTCCTATTGGAAATCAATCCGATTCATCAGCGATTTTTCTAACGGATGCAACGGTCATGCTCTATCAAGGGGATATTCTCGTTGACCAATTAGAATATGATGGTGTAGGAGATGGTTGGTATGTATCTTCAATGGGGTTAACTCCGAAATTAGAAACGCCCTATCGTCTCGTTGTTGAAGCACCAGGCTTTGATCCAGTCTTTGCAGAATCAGAGGCACCTCCAGCCCCAATTTTGGCAGATGTAAGTCTTGAGGTGATTGAGCCTTATTTTGCGGAATTAGATCCAGAATATAAGCTCAAATTTGCGATAAAAAATCCACCTGGATTAAATTATTTCAACTTCAGTATATATGCCGGTACGAGTGAGGTTGGGACCTTGGGTTTTGTAAGGTATAATCTCGCGAGTTTTAATATGAGACATGATACTAGGCAATGGTATTGTTATTATCATCATGTTCTCAACCCACTTGAGGTTGATTCCGATTTAGGTGGAGGTCAAGTCTGCCAAATTGCGATTCTTTCTGATAGAGCTCTGGAGAACCAAGAACTTTTAACCTTTAATATTGAAGGTTATCCTGTTTTATATAATGTTGTTCCAGATCTTGATGGCCCTCCAGAATGGACTCACATTATCCTTGTTGTACAGGCGTTGAGTCCAGAGTTTGTGGAATATAGTGGTTCGTTAGAGCAGCAGACAGATAATGATGGCTTTTCAGAACCGAGGAACGTCTTTTCCAACGTGGATGGGGGGCATGGAATATTTGCGGGTTATTCTGTGACTTATTGGGTGTCTGAAATAGCTAGTCTTGAATCTGAATGACTTCGCACTCTGTTAGGAAAATTTTGAAGAGTTAGTGCTGTTGGCATCATGCAGGGCAATTAGCTTTCCATGATTGGTTTAACATAGGCTTTAAAATCGCTGTTAAAGCGCTCCTAAGACATACCTTGAATCTGTCGTATTCGTCAACGAATTCTGGTGGACTTGAACCATGATCAATCATGGATTTGATGATCTTGTTTCGTATTCCCATGCCTAAATGTTCACCATAATCGTAATCCCTCAGAATATTTTTCAGGGTCTCATTTCGAGGGACTCGGACGACTTCTTCTTTGATTTTGTCAATGGTTACACCATTTGGAAGTCCACCAGGGGAAATCACCTCCATCCTATCTTCGTAGACTGATACTTCTATATCAGTGCCTTCTCGTGAGTATTCCCGATGCATGACAGCATTAACGATGGCCTCGCGAATTGCCTCAATTGGATAAGCCTTTTTTTGGACTCTCCGAGCACCATCAAGCCAAGCGATGCTCCCCATAGTACGCCTGACAAAATTGACGGCTTCATCAATGACACCATATTCCAATACCTGCTTATCCTTGTTCACACGAGAAACGAGCGGTCCAAGAATAAATTCCCGTTCATTGATATCATAGTTTTTTTTCGCTACCTACAAACGAAGTGGCCGTGATTCCTTCTGAGGAAGCCGACGATTTGGATGTTTACCAAAAAGTATTAACCCTGCGGCAGAAACATAAATCTTGTTATCCAACTCAACTAACAAATCCGAATTAATGAGTAATCGTTACCAATCTTCAACATCATCCCGAGAAGGGGTAGATCTACTTAATACAATCTGAAAGTAGTTTTCTAATCTTACAAGATCAAGATCTTTCAATCCCATTTGAGGAGCAGGCTTTATTTCCTATCGGATTAAGTTAGCGGCGTGATATAATCGGGTTTCCTCCACACATGGTGCATCTCTATATGTGCTACCAACACGCTTGTATGCTATCCAAGAACTCCCCTTTTTTGATTTATAGGGTTTGCAGGTGGGGGTTGGAATTTCAAAAATAATTTCACGTATGGAAGTACTTTTGGAAACTTTCTTCAGGGAAATATGGGTCAAATTAGGGTAGGGGTTAGGGATTTATCAAGCGTGCCAAAAAAGCTGTAATTGCGTCTTCAAGTCCAGATGCCAAAGCAATTAAGCCAAAAGCACGCATTGTCATAGTCCATGATTTTATTTTCTCAACATCAGCTTTGCAGCAAAATGAGGAAATTCAGATTTAATTTGAACCTTAATCGCATTGATTCTTAATTCTAAAGCATGGCACCCTGATAGCTCTCCGTTGTACAGCATTTAATTCCTTTCTGGGATCGGAGATTGCTGTGGTGCACTCTCTGGTACAATTTTGGGAAATTTATCATTTTCCATTAATCCTCCTTGCTTTGTCTATATAAGTCAGCATCAGTTAAAGCCTCAGACGAAGCTTTGCATAGTAGAAGCCACCGTTCATTCCAAACTGGGTAACCCGTCGACTGTAGGGGAACCGACCAGAACTATAATTCGCACATTGATTGGAAGGACCCGCTTCACCATTACAGTGCTTATCAGGGAACGTACTGAGGAGGTTGTTAGCCCCCACCGTTAGGTTCATCTGAGATGATAGGTCGTAGGATACACTGAGATCAAAGAGAGATTTTGCCCCAAAGGTCTCATCATTGGCATCATTGGTTGGCTTGTAGTTGATACCACCAAAGTAATTCGCTCGGGTTGTTAAGGTGAGATTCCCTTGTTTATAGGTGACACCCAAGTTTCCCTTGCTTCGTGGAAGAGCGTCTTCCAGGCGATTGCGTTCTTCACGGTTAAATAACGTTGTCCGTACGGCCCCAAGGTCACCAGAAGCAAAGATACGGGCCATCTCCTGTGGTATGTTCGTATCTGTAACCTCAGTGGAACCAATGTTAGCAGCGACGGTCCATGTGATCTGGCCTGGGCCAAGATTTGTGGTATAGGCAGAAACTATATCCAATCCGCGGGTCGTTGTATTGACTGCATTAGCGAAGAACTGGGCAGCACCAATTCCATCTGCCTCAAATGGAGCAAGAATATCTCCCACGATCGGATTACTTGAACTGAATCGGCTGGTGAGAACAATTCTATCTTCAATAGAGATATTATAAAAATCTGCTGTGATGACTAGCTTTTCAATGGGACGAAATACAATTCCAGCACTCACATTGAGAGATGTTTCCTGTTTGAGATTGGGCACACCAAACGCCTGTGTAACAGCAGAATTATTCTCTGATGTTAGAACTCTGGCAGGTACAAGGTCGCCATCAGGATTGAGCACAAATTGGGTGCTCACATTATTGAACCAGAGTTGATGTAATGAAGGTGCTCGAAAACCAGTGCTAATCGCTGACCTGATTGAGATCGCGTTGTTTAGATCAAGCAAGACGGCAAGTTTACCGTTGACTGCCGAACCAAAGTCACTAAAATTTTCATAGCGTATAGCCGCAGTTCCGAGAAATCGTTCTGATACTTGTGCTTCCAGATCTGCATACCCGCTCATGCTGTACCTGTAACGGTTCACCTCATTGGAGGGTTGAAAGCCAGGGAAAACCTGTGACCCAGAGTTTTTTGGCGATCCATTTGGTTGCAGGGCAAAATCAATGCCCGGACGCACCCCACCATTTCCAAGAGAATATGACTCAAACTGTCCAGATTCAATCGCATAATTTTCTACACGAAATTCTGCCCCTATTGCAAGGATCAGAGATTCAATACCCGGTGCAGAAAGTTCTCTGAGAGCATCAAGATTACCAGTTGTTTGATTGAAACGCAGAGTTCCCGCATCAAATGACCTGGGACTTGCACTTCCAACGATAGACGCATTAATAGAATTTTCAATGTTAAACAGGAAAGAATTCCCACCCGAAGTAGCACTCAGGTCTATAATCCATTGATTGATGGTTCCTTTCACACCAGCAGTCAAACTATGGTCTTGAATCACACTGTGAATTTGTGGCAAGAATCCGTTGGGATAGACAACAAGGTTGTTTCTGTCGTTTTGATTAGGACGGCGAACGAATCCTGTAGCCTCTCCTTTACGGTGTGAAACCCCTCCGTTGGCATAAAAATGAGAGGATGTACTCAGGGGGACGCGACTATTGAAGAATAATGCTCCCATCGTAGCAGCAGACTGTCCAGTTTTCATTTGTATGTCCTGGCGGGTAAGACCACGTTGTGATAATTCTGCATCTGTGTCAGCCGCACCCTGAATGCCTGGGAAATAATCTCCAGTAAATGGATCACTACGATTGGTTCGACCGCGATCCAAAAACTCTCCAGTCACATTGATGAATCCACCAGAGGTGCCAATAGGAAATCCATAGTTTCCGGAGATTTGGAAGGTTTCGCCATCTCCCTCGGAGGTTACACCAGTGCCGACATCCACCAACAGTGCGTCGGTCTGATCTTGGAGTTCTACATTGATGATTCCAGCGATTGCATCAGATCCATATTGAGCGGAGGCACCATCACGGAGAACTTCAATACGTTTCACAGCGGATTTAGGGATTGCATTCAAATCTACACCGACCGTGCCTCGCCCAAATGTACCGTTCACATGGACGATGGCGGATGTATGGCGGCGTTTTCCGTTAACAAGAGTTAATACTTGATCTGGCCCGAGTCCTCGGAGACTTGCAGGGTTGATGTGATCAGTTCCATCGGAAATGGTTTGATGTGATGCATTGAAGGATGGTGCTAGATAATGAAGGGACTGATTGATTTCTTGTACCCCAAGTTGTGCCAGTGCTTGTGCACCAATCACATCGACGGGCACTGGAGTTTCGGATGCCGTTCGTTCACCACGGGAACCAAGGACGACAATTTCGTCTCCGAATTCCGAAATACTCCCTACCAATGTAAAGGAAAGATCAATGGTTTCATCGGATTCTACTGAGACAGACGCTTCTTGGGTTGCAAAACCTATAAAACTCACACGAATCATATGGGAGCCAGCTGGTACAGATAGGGAATAGCTTCCAGATGCATTAGTCGTGGTTCCAATCAAGGTATTGACTATCGAAATAGTGGCTCCAGGAAGTGGTTCACCATCGGTGGTGATGATACCAGAGACTGTACCAGAGTTTTGGGCACTTGCCAGAGATGCGATAAAAAGTGCACCTATAGCAATAAGTCCGAACTTTAACATTATAGATGGGGGAAATAATTAATGGATGTGTATTCAAGGAAGATAAGGATACTTATCCGCTTCATGGGCTTACAAATTAACCGAATGACCAAAGATACGACAAAGATCTATGAAAACCTTTCTGTTTAAATGGGAATTATATACATGATAACCATTTGGGTAATCGGGATTATTTCAATCTTTGGAATGTTACGTACGGGCTTGGGGATGCCTGCACCATAAATCCAAGTGTGAATGGACGATTAGGAGCGTTTCCGATGACCTCCGAGTACCCATCAAAAGGATATTGTGAATAGGTTACTCACTTATTAATGCCCTTACAATCTACATTGATAACAATTAAAAGTTTCATTTTGAGGGAGGATAATGCATTTGGATCATTGGGTCTACATTTTAGACTGAATAAGAATTACGGGGCGAATGAATCTCAACACCTCATTGATTACTAATCAAATGATGAGGAATGCTTACCCTCCAAACGTTGAAATGCAAGATTCAAGTCTTCAGTAAGCCGCTCCGCATCACCGCGTCGCATATCAATGATTCGGGGATAACGCATGGTACCCGCGCCAGCAGTATCGACAATAAGTGTACACAAACCAAGACGTCGTTGAAAGAATGAAGATGTGATCTCGAAAGCCTGAAAACGCTCTACAGGAATAATCCAGAACTGTTGACTTAGGATACGCCTGTGAATAAATAAATTCTCATCGTAGAATGCCCAGTGGTGACGTTGATATTGGAGTAAAGCAATCAGAAATACGATAGGCAAAATTAGTAGCCCCCAAAGGGCATTGGTTGACCAAATTAGACAAAAAAGTGCAACACTGACAATAATCACCCAACTATATCTTATTGAGTATCTTTGAATCGTCCGTAAACTGACAGATGTGTATGATTCAGGAAGGGTAAATGGGCGAATTTTTGGGGCTAAGTCTAAAATTTCTGACCAACGGGCAAAAGGCATTGCAGGCTGGAATCCTTGTTCTCCACTTTGAAGCCCCAGAGTCTGCAACTCTAAGCGATACCAACGCCTGAAGCGCATCACTGGGTTAGATCGGATCAAAAAGGATTGAACACGCTTATAGGATAAACTTCCTTCCTGAAGTGTAAATAATCCAAATCGCCGTTGAATTTTTGTCGGAGTGAGTTCAATCTTGAAGTTATAAAACCGAATCAAATTCTGAATGAATCCAGCCCCCCACCCAGTCATCACTGTCAAAATGATGCTTAGACTTGTGATGAGTGGCCAATGGTTTGAAACGGTCTCTTGAAAATAACCTCGTTCAACCAAATAGTCAATCGTTGCTCTTACATCAATGATCTCCAGAGAGAGTAACTGAAAAAATATAGTAAACAGGATGAGTGTGATTTTATGAGAGAATTGGTAGAGACTAGAGACGAGGACACGCCGTAGTGGCATAGAAAAGATGGATTGATCTGGGGGTGGATCGTTGACAGTATTCTTTGAGGTTCGGAGAAGATCTTTTAGGCGCTGTGCTTCCCGAGCACCAACGTAAGACAGGTTTCCTTCTGTTTGATCGGTTCCAGCAGTTTCAATTCTCACTGACGCGGTTCCTAGAATTCGCGAGAGAAGATTACGCTTAATTGCAACATTTTGGATACGCTCCGCAGGGATATTTCTCCGAACACGTTTGAACACTCCGTAGTAAATGATTAGCTCATCGCTGGTTGCATAATAGCGAAATCTGATAAATTTAGCAATCGCAAAGGGGCCAGCGATCACGATCGTGATGATTGCAAAAATCAAGGTAGCGGTTGAACTAAATTGGGTCGTCTCAGGCCCAAGTGATGTCAACCATGAATAAGCAAATGCAACAATGGAAAGGAAGACACTGTGTACGAAGGTAAGGGGATGTAGCCGTAAAAATTGCTCCGAAGGTGCTTCCATTAATCAATAGATTGACCAATAAATTCACGGACGGTATCCCTTAACCGAACGGCTTCGTCGTAGGGAAGTCCAGGAACTACGACATCAGTGCTTCGAGTTCCTGCAGTATGAACAACCAATCGTGCAATATTAAAATTTTCTTCAATTAAATCCTGTTCAACATCAAGATGTTGGATTCTGCGAAGCGGGACAATCGTATGGACGCGGTTGTAGATACCCCGGATGGCACAAAGATCTTTATCTCGCAATTCATATCGCCAATAATGATAACGTAACCGTGGAATGACCAAAATCCAACTCAGAGACAATACCAATAAAATTCCCGTCCGTAAACCGGGAGGAAAGAAATTATTGTTTGAAAAGAAAAGAATGATATCTACTGTCAATGTGACAGGAAGGACGGCCCCCAGATTGGGAGGTATTGTATTTAGTTCTCCATCTTCCCCGATTAGAGCGAGAAGCTGAATCAAGTAAACCCAGCTTTTAGGGGCTAGTTTTTTTTCTTGCGAACCAACATGATTCAGAATAAAATTGAACCCAATGATAGGGGTATTTCAGAATAATTATTCGTAATTATTAATTGTATTTTCTATTTTTAATACTATTGGTAAAATATCATTATATCCTTAATAATTAAGGATAATTACATAAAAACCTTAATAATTAAGGCAAAAACTTAAAATAAACTAATTTATTTAAGTTTAATGACATTGAAATTTACATAAAAATAAACTTTTTTTTACATGCTGATAACATCATTAATGGTTCCTATAAATTTAATGGATTCTCACATTGTGAATTCATCTTTTTATTGATATGACATCCATCTATAGGATTCTCCTCGCTGGTGCTGGCCCTAATGTATTTCTATCTTATCACCCCCCGTAGCCTATTTCTAAGTAGGTACGGTTGGTGAATGATTGTGATGGAATTCCTTATCAGTCAAAGGCAATCATTGATTCAAAATGATTGGCAAACCAATAGTCTTTAGCGGCAGATATGAATTTGACTACAACCTCATATGGATGCCATGAAGTTTACCTACATAGATCTTCTGCGGTAACAATAGGCTTTTGCAAACTCTGATATTTTTTAAAATATTGCCAGAATCTCATGAGATCATTTTTACATTGGACTGGCAGTTTTGCAAATGCTAATCAATGATTTTTGTTTTATCTCTCACATTCATTTTTCATTTATAGTTATGCTACTATTTAAAGTTTTGTTTTTCTACGTTCTTTTCGCAGACGCTTCTGCGATGAACCCTGATTCTCTCGGTACACGTTCAACGTATCAGCCGCAGAATCCTTCTCCTGTATTCCATTTCGATCCACATTTGAATGAACCTACTCATTCTGTGGGGCAATCAAATGTATCGAATCATGTGATTGCAACAACGATTCCGCATTTGGTTTATCCTGTGGAAGAGGTGAATCATGATGACCACCTATCCCATACAGGAGGTAATACTGTCTTCCATCCTAAGGATCTGCATCGTCCTAATTCCCCGTTTTCTGAAATATTTTCAAGTGATAACAACCGTAAGGAAGATGCAGGTTCAGACCTTACAGATGTTCATGTTGAAGACGGTTCATTACAGGTTTTGGCCGTAGATGGGATTCATTATCCGAAGATGTTGCCTTCACGTGTAAGCATGGCGGAGGAAGGTCTTGAGGTAACAGGTTTTCATTTTGTAGAGAATGAAGATGTATCTAAAACTACTGACCAGAGAACCTTAGAAGTATCATTAATCAACCGTATTGATGATGATTACACGTTATATTTTGAATGGGACGCACCTCCGATTGCCAGAGATTCAGGTACTAAGATTAGCGGTATTGAAGGATATCATTTTGAATATAGAGTTGATAATTCATCATGGTCAAGAACCACGTTGGGGCTGACATCCAGTATGGACTATTCGAGAGTAATTACTGGACGTGGTGCTACATTCAATTTTCGTATCAGAGCGCGGTATGAAAATGATAGCAATGAATCATGGTCAAATATCGTAACGTTCACCACCTATGATGTTCCAGATGCCCCAACGAATTTGCAGGCTGAGGCCTCAGGGGAAAACACAATCAACCTTTCTTGGAGCGAACCGTCCGAAGATGGGGGATTAGCAATTCAACAATACAGGGTTGAATCATCTGCCGATGGAACGTCAGGATGGAAGTACGAAGGTATTAGAAGAGGTGCGAAATCAACGACGTATTCCCACAGGTTACTAGCCCCTCGGACAACGCGTTACTATCGAGTAATAGCTTACAATTATATTGGTTATAGCGAGCCATCCAATATCTCCTCTGCAACCACTAAATTTAAGCCAGTGGTACCCAGTGTCCCCACCAATCTGTCGGCAACTGCTACGAGTGGAACTCAGATCAATATCTCTTGGACTACACCAGATGATGATGGTGGAGCAGATATTGCAGGATACAGAATTGAATCTTCCCTCTATGAGAACATGTTATGGTCAGATCTGGTGAGCGATACGGGTGATGATGAAACCACCTATGAGGCGATGAATCTCAAACCAGGATCAACTCGTTTCTATCGGGTCAGTGCCATCAATTCTGCAGGTACCGGTGAAGCGTCAGAAAAAGTCAGTGCAACGACTTATTCACTTCCAGATCCCCCTACGAATTTAACCGCTACCTCTTCGGGCAGTACAAGCATAATTCTAACATGGCGTGCCCCATCCGATGATGGCGGTGCACCGATTCTCGGTTATAGGATTGATACTAAGATCGGATCTGCTTGGACGACTATAGAAGCGAACTCTGGTTTAGCTACCCTGTCGTACACGGTCAGAAATCTACCGCCTTCCACCGGCCGTTACTATAGAGTCTTAGCTATCAATTCTGTTGGCACGGGTCCACCATCACTGAATGTAATTGGATTTACAGCCCCGTCAGGAGGTGGTGGAGTCTCGGTTCCGAGTGCTCCTATTGGATTAAGTGCAACAGCATCAGGAAGTAATACGATCAATCTTTCGTGGAGAAAACCTGATGATGGAGGTGCGGCGATTAAGGGGTATCGGATTGAGTTTTCCACAGATGGTGGAAGTACATTCAATGAGTTGGAGGCCAGTCACAGCACGACGACCTATTCCCACACTGGCTTGGATCCCAGCATCACTTGTGTCTATCGTGTAAGAGCGACCAATTCTGAGGGTTCAAGTTTATGGTCAGATACCGATAGTGCAACCACGGGGCCAGCACCTATTGCCACGGCTCCAGATGCACCCTCTGGATTAACAGCGAACCCATCGGGCAGTTCTAGGATCAACCTGTCGTGGACAGCACCAAATAATGGAGGTGCGGAGATTGAGGGGTATCGGATTGAAGTCTCCCCTGATGGAACTGCTAATAGCTGGACCGAGCTGATTGCAAGTCAAACCGCGATTACGTATTCCCACACAGGGTTATCCCCAAGTACGACGCGTCACTATCGTGTGAGAGCAGTCAACTCTGTCGGTCCTGGTGCATGGTCAACCAACAGTGCAACCACGGGGCCAGCAGCACCTATTGCCACGGCTCCCAATGCACCCACAGCATTAACAGCGACATCATCGGGCAGTACGACGATCAACCTTTCGTGGACAGCACCTGATGATGGAGGTGAGGCGATTATAGGGTATCGGATTGAAGTCTCCCCGGATGGAACTGCTAATAGCTGGACGGAGCTGGTTGCTCGTCAAAACTCTACAAGCTATTCTCACACGGGGTTATCTCCAAGTACGACGCGTCACTATCGCGTGAGAGCGATAAACTCTGTCGGTACAAGCGCATGGTCAGATACTGACAGTGCAACCACGGGGCCAGCAACACCTACGGCCACGGCTCCAGATGCACCCACTGGATTAATAGCGACACCGTCGGGCAGTACGACGATCAACCTTTCTTGGACAGAACCTGATGATGGAGGTGCAGTGATTACGGGGTATCGGATTGAGGTATCCCTTGATGGAATAGCTGGATGGACGGATTTGGAGTCTACGACCAGTTCTACAATAACATCCTATGATCACACAAATCTTAATCCAGAAACGACTCGTTATTATCGGGTAAGGGCCATCAATTCTGTGGGGCAGAGTGATTTATCCAACATTGCGAATGCAACCACGGAACCAATTGTGCCATTATCTTTTGTTACTACCGTTGAAGCTCAATTCTATCCAGTCGGAATTGCTATCTCTGATTGTATTCTACCGGAAGCATTGGGGGGAGTTAAGCCTTATGACTATACCTTGACATCAAGTCTTCCTGAGGGGCTTATCTTTAATGAATCAACTCAAACCATCAGTGGTATCCCTTCGGGCATCACTCCAGAAACGATGTTGACATGGACTGTTGAAGATGCCGTTGGTACCATTACCAGTTTGAAATTCAGCCTTGAAGTGTATTCAATGTCATTTGATAAAACTGTTGAAAATCAATCCTATGCAAGGGGGCAGACGATTCCTACACTCATCTTACCCGAAGCAGCCGGTGGTCAGTCACCAGTACAGTATTCCCTAAATCTTTTAGAACTTCCATTAGGGTTGATGTTTGATGTTTTGACGAGGAGCATCAGTGGAACCCCATTGGTCATCAGTCCTCAAATACCATTTACTTTCAAAGCAGTAGATGCAAACGGAGCTCTGGATAGCCTGGTATTTACCATTGAAGTGGTTTCTCCTGTAAATACGGAAGAGCAACCAGATGTAGTTGAGAATTTTGTTGTCCACTCCAATTATCCAAATCCATTTTTGCACTCAACCCAGTTGGTCTTTGATCTTCCTTGGTCAGCACAGCTACAGGTTGAAGTACTAGACTTAACGGGAAGGCGTGTATACGAGAAGCCTCCCATTCATGTCAATGCTGGAACAGGGCTTGAATTGGAACTTGATGACTTAAAACTTCCATCGGGGTCGTATGTGTATCGGATGATGGCGACATCTCATGACGGTGGCTCTACGGAGGTTTATGTCGGTCATTTTATGAGTGTAAAATGATCTGGGATTCGGCATGATTGGAAAATAATCTGAGCATTTGAGTCTATTTTTGTTGAATTTAACGGTGCCCCTTGTGTTGAGAAGGAATTGATCCTGATTCAACATATGGGGCACCAGAAATTTAAATCATGATGGATGATGGAGACTCAAAAATATTGAGTTGCAGAGGAATCTGGGGCTAAGAAATGATGACCTGATAGGTTTTTGTGTAGATTGAGATGTATGATCATAGATTCGTTTTCTGGACTACGATACCAGATTGCTACGATTGGAATAATACTTACTTCTCAGAGTTCAGCATTCTAAAAAGCGTGATTAGCTCAGTTGGTAGAGCATCGGCTTGCCATGCAGAAGGTCGCGAGTTCAAGTCTCGTTTCCCGCTCATCCAGAGACATGTATGAATGCTACTTGACTTTTCGGTCTTCATCTGGTGACCTATAGTTGTAAGTGAATTAAAGGTGAGCAGAAGTAACCGTGATCATTGTACATGTTGGATGAAACATGATTAAAGTGAATGATGTCTATAACTGTCTGGATGCATATACCTATTTGAATTCCAGTATATTGTTTCTGATTTAAAGAAGTGTTCAACGAATTTCTGTATAACTCATTCTGCATGCATTCAATTGTCCATAGAAAATGACATTTGAATCATTGGGTCTACATTTTAGATTGAATAAGAATTACGGGGCGAATGAATCTCAACACCCCATTGATTACTAATCAAATGATGAGGAATGCTTACCCTCCAAACGTTGAAATGCAAGATTCAAGTCTTCAGTAAGCCGCTCCGCATCACCGCGTCGCATATCAATGATTCGGGGATAACGCATGGTACCCGCGCCAGCAGTATCGACAATAAGTGTACACAAACCAAGACGTCGTTGAAAGAATGAAGATGTGATCTCGAAAGCCTGAAAACGCTCTACAGGAATAATCCAGAACTGTTGACTTAGGATACGCCTGTGAATAAATAAATTCTCATCGTAGAATGCCCAGTGGTGACGTTGATATTGGAGTAAAGCAATCAGAAATACGATAGGCAAAATTAGTAGCCCCCAAAGGGCATTGGTTGACCAAATTAGACAAAAAAGTGCAACACTGACAATAATCACCCAACTATATCTTATTGAGTATCTTTGAATCGTCCGTAAACTGACAGATGTGTATGATTCAGGAAGGGTAAATGGGCGAATTTTTGGGGCTAAGTCTAAAATTTCTGACCAACGGGCAAAAGGCATTGCAGGCTGGAATCCTTGTTCTCCACT
Organism: Bacteroidota bacterium; assembly: GCA_026709065.1. Taxonomy (GTDB): domain Bacteria; phylum Bacteroidota; class Rhodothermia; order Rhodothermales; family Bin80; genus Bin80. Next base: position 2,384 of record JAPOTS010000093.1, on the reverse strand, counting down.
TTGAAGCCCCAGAGTCTGCAACTCTAAGCGATACCAACGCCTGAAGCGCATCACTGGGTTAGATCGGATCAAAAAGGATTGAACACGCTTATAGGATAAACTTCCTTCCTGAAGTGTAAATAATCCAAATCGCCGTTGAATTTTTGTCGGAGTGAGTTCAATCTTGAAGTTATAAAACCGAATCAAATTCTGAATGAATCCAGCCCCCCACCCAGTCATCACTGTCAAAATGATGCTTAGACTTGTGATGAGTGGCCAATGGTTTGAAACGGTCTCTTGAAAATAACCTCGTTCAACCAAATAGTCAATCGTTGCTCTTACATCAATGATCTCCAGAGAGAGTAACTGAAAAAATATAGTAAACAGGATGAGTGTGATTTTATGAGAGAATTGGTAGAGACTAGAGACGAGGACACGCCGTAGTGGCATAGAAAAGATGGATTGATCTGGGGGTGGATCGTTGACAGTATTCTTTGAGGTTCGGAGAAGATCTTTTAGGCGCTGTGCTTCCCGAGCACCAACGTAAGACAGGTTTCCTTCTGTTTGATCGGTTCCAGCAGTTTCAATTCTCACTGACGCGGTTCCTAGAATTCGCGAGAGAAGATTACGCTTAATTGCAACATTTTGGATACGCTCCGCAGGGATATTTCTCCGAACACGTTTGAACACTCCGTAGTAAATGATTAGCTCATCGCTGGTTGCATAATAGCGAAATCTGATAAATTTAGCAATCGCAAAGGGGCCAGCGATCACGATCGTGATGATTGCAAAAATCAAGGTAGCGGTTGAACTAAATTGGGTCGTCTCAGGCCCAAGTGATGTCAACCATGAATAAGCAAATGCAACAATGGAAAGGAAGACACTGTGTACGAAGGTAAGGGGATGTAGCCGTAAAAATTGCTCCGAAGGTGCTTCCATTAATCAATAGATTGACCAATAAATTCACGGACGGTATCCCTTAACCGAACGGCTTCGTCGTAGGGAAGTCCAGGAACTACGACATCAGTGCTTCGAGTTCCTGCAGTATGAACAACCAATCGTGCAATATTAAAATTTTCTTCAATTAAATCCTGTTCAACATCAAGATGTTGGATTCTGCGAAGCGGGACAATCGTATGGACGCGGTTGTAGATACCCCGGATGGCACAAAGATCTTTATCTCGCAATTCATATCGCCAATAATGATAACGTAACCGTGGAATGACCAAAATCCAACTCAGAGACAATACCAATAAAATTCCCGTCCATAAACCGGGAGGAAAGAAATTATTGTTTGAAAAGAAAAGAATGATATCCACTGTCAATGTAACAGGAAGGACGGCCCCCCAGCCAAGTAATCCCTTAATTGTCCAGACTCGTTTAACTGCTGGGTCAAGAATTTCCATTAAATTTACGTAAACTCACAAATGAATACTCCTAATAGAATGGATTGTTACTTATTATGACTTCCACCACGATTAGCATTTTAGGGTGCGGGTATGTTGGCCATCCTTTAGCTAAGTTACTTGTTAACCAAGGATGGAGGGTGCGTGGGGCTACCACACAGAAGCAAAAGCTCTCAACTTTGTTAGCAGATGGAATAGAACCATATTTATTGAAATTAACCCCATCTCTTATTGGCCATGGTAAGCGTGATTTCTTTGATTCTGATGTGATGGTGATAAATTTTCCTCCTGGAAGAAAACGCCCTAATGTCATTGAATTCTTAGGGGATGCCATGGACTCGCTATTGGGTTATCTCTCACAGGGGGATGTAAAAAAAGTAATCTTCATAAGCTCCACAAGTGTCTACGCAAGTGGGCATGTTCAAGAAAGCGATGCAGGAAACCAGATACCGGGGTCTGCTTCGGGGGTCGCATTGTTGAAAGCAGAGAATACCCTTCTAGAGGCATCCGCGTTTGAGACGACAATACTGAGGTTTGCAGGACTCTATGGATATGAGCGATCGCCGGGTAAATTTTGGTCGGGGCGTGTGCTATGTGATCCTCATAATGCGGTAAATATGTTACACAGAGATGATGCAGTTGGAGTCGTTTTAGAGATTATTTATCAAAATTATTTTGAGGAAGTATTCAATGTATGTGCAGAGCAACATCCATCAAGAGCCGAATTCTATCTGAAAGCCGCTTTGAATCAGGGGATCCCACCGCCATTGATTCAAGAGAGCGAACCCAAGAATAAGAATAAGATTGTTCTGACTGACAAACTCAGAACATTAGTCGGATATAGATTTAAGTATCCAGATCCCCTTTCTAATGCACCTTAGATATTTAATAAGACCCTCCGATCGTATCCATACGATTATCCCATATAGCACAATTGGATTGAACTGATCAATATGGATGTCGGATCCCCCGTCAGTGCTAAGAATTCTTAGGCGTAAA
>JAPOTS010000012.1 GCA_026709065.1 Bacteroidota bacterium | reverse complement strand
TGCAGATTTTACGGCTGGAATGCGCTGATCCTCCGAGAGCCGCATATAGTCGACCAAACCATCCAGTGCAGTTCTATAATCTGAGCTGATGAGCTTCTCAATGATTTCATCCATCGTGGCGGGGCCAGTCCTCTGTGCATGGACAGTCCAAACTGAAAAAAGACAGAGAAAGAAAAGAGTGATGATCTTACGATGCATTGATTTAGTGTTTATTCGTTCTCAATATGGAGGTGGCAATCAGGATATGTTCCCCACTTTGTATGTTGGAATCCAAGCAATTTTGCTTTGTTTGCCAATTTATTAAAAAGTTTTCTATCACATCCTGTACGAATATCAACCGCTGTTCCATGCATGTGTTGACTATTCATCTTTCCACCTACTGCACGATTTCCTGCGGGACATCGGTATCCAGAAGTGAGTACTACAGGGGCATTCATTGAATCCCGGAGTTGCTGGACGCGGTTCATAACGCTCTGGTCCATAATACCATAAGGACGGTGTTTCCCATATTCATTACCATTCGCCCAATTTCCCATGAATTCGTTCCATGAGAAATTTTTTGTTGATCCTATAGTTCGGAAATCAGAACAACTTGGTGTGAACCCTACATTTAAATCCTTGTACTCTTTGATCATATCACACACGGTCTGATTACTACAGGTGCATTCTTCTTTCTCCTTTTCATCTACATTCTTTACATCCTTGGAACCTCCACCGTCACCCGATGATCCCACCGGAGGATTGCTACCTTCAGATCCACCAGTATTTCCTCCCTCATCCTCATTACAGATAGATGCACAGATGCAAGAAATCTCTATTTCGGCTGGAATCCACTTACAACCGTCAGCTCCACCAAAACAAACCCATCCTCCCCTCGTAGAGTCACTAATCCAGCACCAATACCAATCGTTTTCCACCTTACCCTGCTTCGTGATTTCTCTCAGTGATAGGTCTGCTGGAATCTGCTGTCTGTCAAGCGGCATAGACGATTGAGACACCTGTGGCTCCAACCCAAGTGTAAATTCTGCAACGAGGACTCTGGGCGTTTCATACTTCCCAGATTGCCACTGATTCACATAATACTGAATTCGTGTCTGATCCAATGAATCAGTACTCATGAACTTCAACACTCGGGATGCGGTCACAATACCATCTAAACCTATTTCAACCAAAACGATTCGTAAAACAGAAATATCGGGGTGTGAAAAACTCCTTGAAGGTTTATCACGACCAATGATTGTTGCAACATACATTCCCCCTTGCCCATCAGACCATGCAACGGCTTTAGTCCAATCGGGAGGATATTGGCGTACCATCTCTGCCAAGACGAGTACTTCTGTACTATCTTCAGTTAAGGGTGAATTGTGTTTGTGATAGTCGTTGTAGAACTGCTGTGCAGCATTAATAGAAGCGGAAATTGAATCATGACGATTCTCTACATGAACACCGCTGTCACAACCCAGCAAGGTTACACTTATTAGGATTGCATGCACTATTCTCATATGTAAGATCAAGTTACATGGTTTGATTGAGACAAGATCAAACCAAATCATGAGTGATAACGAAACAAATAGTATTTGATTTACATCGTAATTCACAAGAGGTTCCATACAAAGAGAAGAAACCGAGCTATAATAATAATTCCCTTTATTTATGATGTGATCAAGTTTCCCATGCGACACAACTGTAGCACTTCTCACGCCAAAATCCATGAATGTATCTTCCCAGTATTCTTTAAGAACTGGTGGACATACCACCAATTTTTTACCGCCCAACTCTCTGGCTAACAGTGCGGATACATAGGTTTTTCCAAGCCCCACAACATCCGACAGGAACACCCCGTTGTACGCGTCAAGAATTTTCAATGCAGTTGATACGGCTTGGACTTGATAATTTAGCTTACGGAAACCATCAGGTAAATATGCATCTTCTGCAATCTCGCCTACATCAAGGTCATCTCCAAACCATTCATAAAGCACCTTGAGAAAGATTTCATAGGGAGTGATGGAAGGATTCATCCATGTTTTCTCTCGGATGGTATCTACATAGTCTTCGGTAATATCAATGGATTTCTCCCATAAATCTTCAAATTTATCAAGTGCAAATTTCACATCAGAATGATTTTTCAATTCGACATTAAACTCTAAATTGTCACGCAATCCTGATGCCGAAAAATTACTTGAACCAGTGATGACACGACCGTAATCTCGATCATCCTCATTGAATCTGCTTATGTATACCTTGGAATGGATAGTTGCATGAGGATAAGCTCTAAACTCAAGCTTCCCATCGGATATCAACTCTAAAAAAATCTTGATTCCATCTTCAATCCTGAGACTATCCCCCGATGTTTCCATCTCTTTGATCGTCTGCTCCTTAAATTTATCCCTTATTTGTTTTGAAGAGTTGAAATTTAACTTTGGAGCTTGTGCCATTCCAATCAATTCATACGTTTTTTGGTCAACATTTAGTCCGACTAATATTCTGATCTTACTTACGGATTCCAAAGATTCATGAATTTGGAAAAACCCACTGGTTCTAAAGTAACCTACAAGGACATCAAAATACTTGGTGTCTTTGATCAAAACCTTGAATCGATCAAGCAAGGTTTGATTGCCCTCATTGGTGATGAAGGTTAAATCAGAGTGTTGAGCCATAATCTATGTTTTGAATCTCCCAAATATACAATTACTCATCTTCATTCAATCCATGAATCTGACGAAATGGTTTACTAATGGAAATAAGGGAAGATGTAACGACTCATGAAATAAAACAGCACTTCGGAAACCATATTTAGGACCGCACTTGCATATTTCTCAGATTCTGAAAGGCGATGACCTCAAACATGGAAACGATCAAAATCGGGAATGAACTCCTGATATTGATATCTATAATTCATCCTCACACAATACGAAAATCAGCACCAATCAAAGGAAAAAGTCTCCTTATTTTAACTTGAATGTTCTTAATTGAACCGACTACCACCTGTATGATACAGACATTATCGTATCTGACTCAGCACCAAACCCACGCGTTAGATTCAGCACTCTTAAAGCACGCATCAATGATATGCATATTGCGCTGAGAATCTGAGAGAGGAGTGGAAAACAGCTCCCGTTGAATTACATCTGCAGCGAACGCATCAAATTGTAACGAAAACTGATTTGATGGGGGGATCTCAATGGTGCGATTTCTTGTGTTATCCATTTGTAATTCAATGTGCGCTTCGGTGTCTGGAGAGATGTTAAAGGGCGCTCCCAAAATCATTCGGCCCTTAGTTCCAACTAATGAGACATGTTGGAATCTCTGCATTTGCGTAGCACAAACAACAGTTGCACTGCCTGTCGGGAAATCTAAGATGATGGACGAAAGTATATCTGTTTTGAATTCTGAATGGCGCTCCATAAGTGCACATACTCGCATGGGTTCTGCATCAAATAGCCAGCGTGCTACTGATATACCATAGCAGCCAATATCCATGAGACCGCCCCCACCAAAATCCAATTTGTTACGAATATTGTCAGGGTCCTTGTTATCGTAAGAAAAATGGATATGAGCGCTCTGTAGTTCTCCAATCTGTTTGGATTTAACAGCTTCAAATGTATAGCGCCATTGAGGATGGTATCTGTACATGAATGCTTCAGCAATCATGATATCAGGGTACTTTTTGGACAGAGTGATCAGGGGAGATAGGTCGTGTTCGCTGAGTCCAAAGGGTTTTTCACAGAGGACATGCTTTCCTGCTTCAACTGCGTCAATACTCCACTGAACATGAAGATGATTAGGCAAGGGGATATATATTGCGTCCACAGTACTCAGATTGATAACTTCATCATAGGAATGACAGACTACAGGAATCTGATGAGATTCCGCAACCTTATTGGCTAAGGCAATTTCTCTTGAGGCAATTGCAACCACCGTCCCGTGCTGGCTATCTTGAATCGCCGGAATGACATGATTTTGAGCGATGCGAGCACACGACAACACACCCCAGCGAAGTTGAGGAATGCTCATAAATTTCCTTGAGGTGTTAACAGTTCAAAATGATTGCTTGACCGACTCAGTGGCAGAATCAGGCGTTGGTACAATTTCAGAAATTATTAATCAATTCTACGAACTTTGATACTACGAAAATGAACTTCATCCCCATGATCTTGAAGGAGAATATGACCTTGCGGCCAGTGTCCAAATCCTTCCCAGACGACATATTTACTTCTAGCAACTAAGGCATCAAATTCTGGTGTTCCTCGGTCGTATTCTACAACTTTACGGTCATTGAGCCAATGCTCTACATGGGCCCCAATAAACTCCTTACTTTCCATAGCGTTACCACGAAACATTTCGTCTGTGCGTGTTCCGCTGACAACGATCCTTGCTCGGTTCCACTGACCAGGGTTGCGGACCGTTTTTCCACTCACAGGGGGGATGAGGTCATATAGAGATCCTAAGGTTCGATTTCCTGCCGCACCCTGATTTGCATCGGGATGGTTTTCATCATCAAGTAACTGAAACTCAAGTCCAATCGCCGAGGCATCACTTCCATAAGATTCAGTGATGAAGTATTTTATTCCGCTGTTCGCCCCTTCAGTGAGTTTGAAATCTAAACTAAACTCAAATGTAGAGTATTCATCTATGGTTACGATATCTCCACCGTATGCAGCCTCAGCACCGCCAGAAGATTCAACCATCAATATTCCATCAACGATTTTCCAGCCTTTGTCAGGAAAGGCTTCCTTTCCAGCTCCTCTCCATCCATTGGTTGTAGTGCCATCAAAAAGTAACGAGAATCCTTGATGTATTTCTTGCTCACTCAAGGTATTTGGGACTAAATTGATGACATAATTGTCAGTCCATGGCCGCGGTGTTAAATTTTCGTCCATGATTTGGATATTGCGCCAGTGGACATGACGACCTGCAAGAGTTGAATCTGGGATACTATGTACTTGGAGGGCAATAAATCCTGAAGCGGTCATATCATCATAAAGAGCAGCACAGGGAACATCGTTGACCCATGTTCTAATTGAGTGGCCAATGGCTTCAACATAGTAATGATTCCATCCTTCTACATCAAATGCTTTACGGCAGTCCTGATTTACCGAAAGGGGATATAACCAGCCCCTCCGTGCTTCATCATATATACCTCCACTCCATGCGCGAGCACTAGGATCAATCTCGACCTGATAACCATGGACTCGCCCGTTCCGATAATCCTCTATGGATTCACTACGAATCTGAATTCCAGAATTGATATCAGGATCAACCCATAGTTCTACGCTAAGCACGAAGTCTCCATAGGTTTTTTTTGTAGCAAGAAATGTATTGGGTGTACCTGCTGATGTTGTTCCAGTTACTTGGCCATCAGAAGCGGTATAGGAAGCATCTCCCCCCAGCTTTTCCCATTCAGCGAGGTTATCACCATCAACAAGGGATGTCCATTGCTGAGCGTGACTAGATAGCGCAATGGAAGTCAATATTAGAACTGCAGAGAATAATCGTAGCATTGAAAAATGATTTAGTTCAGATCAAATATAATGATTGTTATAGAATGTAATTTCAATCTCCATCAAAAATAAGGGGAATTATCAAGCTCACCAACGCATGTCTTCCATTTAGCCGCTCTTTAACTGGATTGTCTCAATTGTATCAATACGATAATACCATGCAGCACAATTGATTTGAACTGATCAATATTGGGTCATCGTATAGTCAGCGTTGGTTGGCATCCAAGGGGTCATGCTATAGCCTGAATTCCCGCGCGGCTTGTATTATCTTCTCACATGTTTAAGTGCATTAGAATGGCAAATTTTAAGAAATTCATTTTATTTCGTGAAATTATGAAGTAACAATTTTTCTAAGTACATTTTAAATGTCAGTGGACCTCATGCAATCTATTCTTCTGCCCTAATTTGAGAGCTTTTTTGACATATTTATGACTTATTTGGTTCTACACTTTTTTAGCACTGTTCATTCTGAGTGCGTTTGATGACCGGCTCACAGCTTTCTTTCAACTAGGTGTCAGCAAGACGGATTGGAGATGGGAATTCCACCTCAAAGAGCGATACAATGTCTTAGTCTTCAGACTGCCACTGAAAGTTCAGATATTTGACGTATATCATCAGAAATAGCACTGAAACATTTACCTTGATTGGGAAGTTAGAAACAATGGAATTCACTTATAGTGTATCAAAACATTGAGAATAGAAAAATAAATGTCCATGATCTATTCTCGCTTGAAGTATCGGATCTTTGCCGAAATTAACTATTCACAGTTGTTACAAATTCACTTGATTACAACACACAACTCTAAATCATGAAGATGCGTAATTCTAACTTTAAATATTCTCTCTGCGTAGTGATGCTCATCATTATGCTCAGTGCACCCGTTATTGCCCAAACCTCAGATTATATGATTGATCCTGAGAGCACGATTCAGGTGGATGGTACATCTAATCAAACTCCTGAATGGTCAGTCTATGCGACCCAGATATTTGGAATGGTGCATATGAATGAGGAAGGGGCGGTTGATTCTGTAAAACTAATCATTCCCTCAAAAATGATGAAAAGCAAAAAAAGCCCGATCATGGATCGGGGAATGTGGGGTGCTTTGGAGGCAGACGATTATCCAGAAATTATGTATGAATTAGCCTCTGTATCAGACCTCTCAATGATGGGTGACACAACCTTTACGCTCAACACAGCTGGCAATCTGACCATTGCTGCAGAGACAAAGGAAATCAGCGTCCCTGTGGAAGGTAAACGATTGGAGGATGGGAAAATTCATTTTTCAGGACAACACGAAATCCTAATGACCGATTATGGACTCAAACCTCCCTCTCTCATGTTTGGGGCATACAGAACAGGCGATGAACTCGTCATTTCGTTTGAGCTCATCGCCGTTCCGTCTGACGAGTGATTATTTCATGATTGGTGGAGCGCCAGTGGCTTCAAGAGCACTAGTAAGCTCAGGGAGTACTGACTCCTTAAAGGATGTCAGTGCAGATTCCAATTCAATTAGTTGTGCTTCTCCAATCTCTAAGGACTGTTGATGCAGTTGGGTAGGCCCATAGGTTGTCCGAACTCCACTTAAAGCCACAAAGAGTCGTGACATAACTGTGGGTTTATTTCGTTCTCCAGGCCCTTGTTTAGACTCATAGCCTTCCAAATCGTGAGATATTTTGAGGAGAGTCGTGCGAGCACTATGCAATTTAGTGACTAAATCAGGCGATGGATTGGAAGCACGCATGTGGGCTGTTTGCATCGCATCAATCAAGTCGGTATGATCTTCAAGAGATTCTGAGAACATGTTAGCACGTTGCATGAGTGAAGCAATCTTCATGCGATAAGCGTTGATCTCGTCGGCAGGTTTTCCTTCAAGGGCAGGTTCAACGAGAAGCTCTACATCAAAAGATATTGGCCCAGACATAACTGTTTCCACTCCGTCACGTACGCGTACTAAACTCGCAGAGTAAGTGCCAGGAGTTGCGAGAAAGCGGCTGAATGAGCCTCCTTCATTACTGCTACCAGGCGTTACGATACTGCTTGAAGGATATCGTAAATTCCAAGTGACGCGATGAATCCCTTTTGAGGTACTTCCATTGACGCGCCCAGCGACATGGCCAGCTGCATCAGTGACGACGATGTAGACTTGATCTTCAACTTCGTTGGTTTCTGCGTCTAAGGCATCCCAGCCAGGGAAAGGAATGTCTTCGTCTGCATCAATTTCCTTTTCTTTTTCCGTACGAATCTGCTTTAATGATTGGAATCCTTCGCGAAGGTAATAGGTGAATGTCGCACCAAATGGAGGATTGGGCGCAGCAAAGTAATTGGTTCCTTGAGAGCTACCAGCGAAGTCTCTATCAATAAATAACTTAGCAGTAGGAGTTTCAAATAAATGGGCATCCTGTGAAAGCAATTCTTCATTGACAGAGCGGAGGGGAGTGTAATCATCTAGAACGAAGAAACCTCGCCCAAATGATGCGGCAACGAGATCGTTTTCTCTCTGTTGGATCACAACGTCTCTGAAAGAAATATTTGCGTCAGATTTGAGTTTCATCCACTGTTGTCCACCATCTACGGTGAAATACACACCAAATTCAGTTGCAGTAAACAAGAGATTAGGATTCACATGATCCTGCACAATGCGCCAGATCAGGGTTCGATCGGGAAGGTTTCCAGTCATGGATGTCCAAGAACGCCCACGGTCATTACTTTTGATTAGATAAGGTGACAGGTCTCCAAACTTATGATGATCTAATGCAGCATATACGACGTTAGCATCATGTAAATCAGCATATAGATGATTGACAAAGGCCCCTGAAGGAATTCCATCAATATCGCCGACTTCCATTGAACTCCAGCTTTCGCCATCATTTTCAGTGACATGAATCAGTCCGTCGTCTGTCCCGGCATATAAGAGTCCAGCTTCCATGGGCGATTCTGCCAGTGAGGTGATCGTATTGTATACAGACATCGCATAGAAGTCCCAAGGATTATCATAACTTTGCACGCGTCCCATGATAGGAAGCTCAATTCGTTCTTGATCACGGGTGAGATCTCCAGAGATGGCAACCCAGCTATCGCCTCGGTTAGTTGACTTCCACACACGGTAGGAGGCAAAATAGATTGTGGTGGGGACATGGGGGCTGACTAGAATTGGAGCATCCCAGTTATAGCGTTCATGATCTTCTCCTGCATTGGCTTGAGGTTGAACTAGGGTTTGTTCACCAGTAATCATATCAACACGATGGAGTCGGCCTTGCTGAGATTGTGCGTAAATAATATTCGGATTTCCAGGCTCCACAGCAGATTGATGTCCATCACCACCAAGGGTCATAAACCAATCCGAATTTCGAATACCTCGTTCGCCGACTGTCTGAGACGGCCCGCCATGGGAACCGTTATCTTGCGTACCTCCAAAGATGCGATAGAAAGGCTCATGATCATCCACAGCGACTTTATAGTACTGAGTCACAGGTAGATTACCAATAAAATCCCAAGACTTTGTCCCGTCATAGGTCTGAAAGAGTCCTCCATCGGTTCCCATTAGGATGTAGTCAGGATCATCCATACGAAAGCCCATCGCGTGGTTGTCTACATGTTTATCAGTGCCGCTCATTCGATAGAATGTGCGCCCATGATCATGGGACACTTGGACGCGAACATCCATCAGATAAATCGTTCCTTCTTGGTGGGGAGAGGCATAAAGTTCTTGGTAATAATGAGGTCCAGTTGCACCGGCTACGGCATCTGACATTTTTTCCCAAGAAGCACCGCGGTCGGAAGACATGAAAATACCACCCGTCCTTACATCCAATTCAATTGCAGCATAAACGATGTCAGGATTTTGCGGTGAAATGGTCAATCCAATCTTTCCTAGATTTGAGGTAGGGATTCCTTTGGTGAGTTCCTGCCATGTTTGACCACCGTCGGTGCTTTTATGGAGTCCACTACCTGGCCCGCCACCCATGTACGCCGCAACATTTCGGTGTCGTTGCCAAGTGGCCGCATAGAGTACATCAGGATCCCGTGGATCAATGACAACATCTGTGACACCTACCCACTCACTGTCGCCTAGTGTGCGTTGCCAAGATTGTCCCCCATCTGTAGTCATATAAAGGCCTCGGTCGCCTCCGCTATACCAGAGAGGACCTTGCGCGGCAACCCAAATAACATCACTATTTTCGGGGTGAATCACGATCCTTGAGATATGCATGGACTCTTTGAGTCCCATATGATCCCAAGATTGTCCGCCATCGTGACTACGGTAGATACCGTCTCCATAGCCCACATGTCGTCCGCCAACATTTTCTCCGGTTCCAACCCAAACCGTATGAGGATTTTGAGGATCTAGAGTAATAGCACCGATTGAATATGAGGGCTGGTTGTCAAAAATTGATTCCCAAGTTGTTCCAGCATTGACAGTTTTCCAGACCCCTCCACTTCCTACCGCGATATACCATAGGTTATCATCATCTGGATGCATAGCGATATCGGCAATGCGTCCAGAAGTGAATGCAGGTCCGACATTGCGCAGTTTAATCCCTGAAAAATCAGTTTCACTGACGAGAGATTCTTGTGCAGATGCACTAGCAGAGATGAGCAATAAAAGCAACAGAGTGATACGAATGAGGTAATTCATACGATTAAGGATTAGATGAAAATTATTTTTTAGAACGGTAAAGATACAATTTTAAGACACCAGAAACAAAGATCATATACAATGGGATCCGATTTTCATGTCGGATCATGGAGGCTCGTCAATAAGTAACAGTTTAATGTAACACTTGACAATAAGGACAGGCGAAAAAAATAACTTTACCTATTTATATTTCTTCAATTTGTTCGTCACTCCTAACCTACAGTCTGCGTTAAATCTCACTATCATCCATTGACTGAAGGTATTTGTTCTTATTTTTGTAGATATTTAACTCATGGATTTATCTTTGCCCCCATTTGCTCTGCTCATACGAATAGAGTCGTTGCAATAACGTTAAATAATGTGTATATTATATCTGTTACATTCCTTTATTGAAGAGTTCATTCCTATTGATCTAAAAATTACAGATGAGCGAAACAAAAAGGACGGTTGAACTATATTAAGCCTCGTTGAGGAACTTTAATGTGTTGGGATGGGTACACAATTTTTGCTTCGCATTCAACCAAAACTTCTACATGCTCTTGATCATGGTTTCTTTGTTGTTTGAGATAGGTCATTCGTGCGAGCCGTTTTCAAAACTCCCGAGCGATTCCAATACAATGCGTTTAAGACACTCCAGAGCAACATTTCCACAAAAAAATGGGGGGGGGGTAGAAGCTCGTTCCCCATATATCCTCACGGAATTCCTGAGCTCTTAGAAAAACCTGAGACCTCCATTCTTTTTGTGAGTATTACTGGATGCCCGACTATTTCATCCTCCCTTGGGTATCAGGAAATTCGTGATTTTCAAAATCACTTGCATTTGAAACTCGGCTTAAAAAGACTTGATGCTCATGTGCTTGGTTAAAGTATGGCGAGATCGTGTAGTCCTTCAATTTGTCTTTCTATGTGTAGCACTCTTGGCATATATATCCGAGAGTAGTGCACTTCAGATTGTTCAGAGGGATTCATCTGATGATTGGAAACGAGCTTCTATAGAGGTATCTGATGTTTCATTTTCCTCTGTGGTTTCATCTGAAAACTCTACATCAAATGTTTCAAATTGTACAGATAATGATCGCGTTACGGGAGATAACATCGTGCCAAGGCAGCTCGTCATATTGCGTCCATTCAATAATAGTTGGGCCTCTCACCTGTCTATCGACGAATTGAAGGAAGGGGTGGCTCAATCCTATTCTTTCAGACTTTCATCCGCTCCCTCTGGCCCTGTCACCGTTAAATTGCTAACGACATCATATGCAACCACAGACGGCAGAGGCTACTTGATAGAAGTTTGGGGGAGTACAGTGTCAATTCCAAGAGATGAACGGTTCCACACCTTCACATTCACAACGACCGACTGGTGTCAACCACAAGTGATCTCTTTTAGACTAAAGAAGAATTCCACTGTGGATGCTTACGTTCATAAAATCAAAGCTAATTTTTCTGTATCGGGCGGAGGGTCTTTCAAGGGTGACCATTATATTTATTGGGATAAAACCATAGATGATGAACGAAGCAAGCGGGGTATCATAGTGACTCCTCACCCCATTGAGATGGGCAACGCCAAGAAACGGACATTCCAAGTGAAAATGGCCCATGCTATCTCCGTTTTGGTCCATGTTAGCCTTCGTAAAGATGCCGTTGAAAAAGAACATGGTTTAATCTTAGAGCGGGTTGAAGATATCCCCTGGATAACTACTCGAGGTAGTATGTTTTTTAACAGTAATAATTGGAATGTGCCTCAATCCGTCACTATTGAGGCAAAAGACATTGTTAATCGAAAACCCCGACATACATTCTATATTGAAGCTGGTGGGGGTGGTCATGATGGATACACTAGAGATGTTATAGTCACTTTTGGAAACACTACTCCAACAGTAAACATTACTGGACTCCCTTCAAAGATCAACTCCACCGACGAACTCACGGCTACATTCACCTTTTCTAAAGATGTAACAGGATTTGAAACTGGTGATATTACAGTCTCCGGTGCTACGAAAGGGACCTTCTCTGGAAGCGGAAAAAGTTACACGCTCCCTCTAACGCCAAATGGTTCTGAAGATGTCGTCGTCACCGTTGCCAAAGATGCTGCAACCGCTGGTACGAATACCGGCCCAGCTACTCCAGAGACAGCTACCGCTAAATGGGATAGTGACCCGCCCGGTGTGGAGATCACTGGACTCCCCCCATATATCAACTCTACGGACCCTCTGACCGTTAACTTTACCTTTACCGAAGATGTAACAGGATTTAAGACTGGAGACATTACTGTTTCGGGGGCTCTGAAAGGGGCTTTTGGAAATGGCACGAGTAACACTTTCTCTGGAAATGGTACGAATTACACGCTCTGGATTACGCCAAATGGACGTAAAGATGTAGTGGTCACCGTTGTCAAAGATGCCGCAACGGATGGTTTGAATAGTGGCCCAGCTGCTCCAGAGACAGCTACCGCTGTTTGGGATAGTGATCCGCCCGATGTGAGGATCACTGGCCTTCCATCCAAGATCAATTCAACTGCTGAACTGACTGCTATCTTTACATTCACCGAAGATGTGACTGGATTTGAAACAAATGATATCACTGTCACTGGGGCTACAAAAGGGAAGTTCTCTGGAAGTGGGAGCAATTATAGGCTTCTGATCACGCCAAATGGATCCGCCGATGTAGTCGTTACCGTTGGTGCAAATACCGCCACTGATGGCTTGAATACGGGGCCCGCCGATCCTGAAACCGTAACTGCCGTTTGGGATGATGCTACACCTGATGTCACGATTACAGGCCTTCCGTCTAAGATCAATTCAACTGCTGAACTAACTGCTACCTTTACATTCACCGAAGATGTGACAGAATTTGAAACGAATGATATTACCGTCACTGGAGGCACGAGTGGTACCTTCACAGCAACAAGTGCAACGGTGTATTCACTAGTCATCACTCCGACAGAGGATCAAAATGTGGTTGTTACGGTTTCTGCAAATGCCGCTACAAATGGCTTAAATACAGGGCCTGCCTCTGATGTGACTGAAACTGCCGTTTGGGATGATGTTACACCCGATGTCACGATTGCAGGCCTTCCGTCTAAGATCAATTCAACTGCTGAACTAACTGCTACCTTTACATTCACCGAAGATGTGACAGAATTTGAAACGAATGATATTACCGTCACTGGAGGCACGAGTGGTACCTTCACAGCAACAAGTGCAACGGTGTATTCACTAGTCATCACTCCGACAGAGGATCAAAATGTGGTTGTTACGGTCACTGCAAATGCCGCTACAGATGGCTTGAATACAGGACCTGCCTCTGATGTGACTGAAACTGCCGTTTGGGATGATGTTACACCTAACGTCACGATTACTGGACTTCCACCAAAGATCAATTCTACCAGTCCACTCACGGCTTCCTTTGCGTTCACCGAAGATGTGACTGGATTTATCACGGATGATGTTAAAGTTTCAGGAGCTACCAAAGGCACATTCACGGCCAACAGTGCGACCGGGTATACTTTGCAGATTGTTCCTTCGGGCTCTGGAAATATGGAGGTCACCGTTATCGCCAATGCAGCTTCGGATGGCATTAACACGGGACCGGCTCAGGACGTGATTGCCACTTCTGTTTGGGATGGTGCAAACCCTGGTGTGACGATCTCTGGTGTACCACCGAAAATCAACTCTCAAGAACCATTTACAGCCACATTCACCTTTTCCGAAAACGTTACCGGATTCATCGCTGATGATGTGGTCATAACGGGTGCGGCCAAGGGCACATGGTCTGCCAACAGTGCGACGACCTATACGCTGGTGATCACACCATCGGGTGCTCAAGATGTGGTGGTCACCATACCTGCGAACGTTGCAACCGATGGTACCAATCAAGGCCCCTCCAAAGCAGTTACAAAGACCGCCATTTGGGATGCTGACCCACCTACGGTCACCATAAGTGGGCTACCAGAAAACATCTCTACCACCGATCCACTCACCGCTACGTTTACCTTTTCCGAAAACGTGACAGAGTTTTTCAAAGCAGATGTGACTGTAACGGGTGCTACCAAGGGAACCTTTACCGCCAAGAGTTCTTCTTCTTATACGTTAGCTATCACTCCCACTGGTCAACAGGATGTTGTCGTGCGGGTGCCTGTGAATGTGGCGACTGATGGAATCAATATGGGGCCGCCTCAGCCTGTCACTGTGACTTCCATTTGGAATAGCGAACGTATGGCAACACTTACTGTGACTTCCTCTCGGGTTGAGGAAGGACAATCCGTACAGCTAAGCGTGAACTTATCTGGGGCTCCTTTTTCAAGGAATGTAACGATTCCCCTCACCTATCCCCGTTCTGTGACCAATGACGATACGGCCACTGAGCCCGCCGATTATACTCAACTTCGGAGTGTGACGATTGAAGCAGGATCTCAGACGGGATCGGGATCCATTACTACCCGTGATGATGATGTGTATGAAGGCAATGAAATATTTGATGTTAAACTCGGGACACTGCCCGTTGAGATCAAGCGGGGCAGTCCCGATCTGCAAACGATCACAATTATCGAGAATGATACGCCTCCTCCCGTGGAAACTACCCTCCGCGTAGATCAAACTACCGTAGCTGAGGGAGGTCAGGTCAAGGTTACAGCTCGGATCGCGGGGGCATTGAGTTATCTGGTTGATGTTCCACTGGTGTATCGTGCTGGGAGTCCTGAACCTGCACAGTCATCGGATTATACCCCCGTGAACACACTCACGATTGAAGCAGGAAAAACGACTGCAGAAGGCACCATCAACATCAAGGAAGATGATCTGACTGAAAAAGATGAGGTCTTCATTGTTTCACTGGGCCGTCTGAACACTGCTAACCTGCGATCAGGGAATCCTTCCTTCCAGCGTGTTACCATTCAAGACAGAACCATTCTGCCGACGGTGACGCTTTCGGCATCGTCTCTGTTGGTTACCGAGGGTGAAACGATCACCGTGACGGTAGCCTTGTCACGAAGTTTATCCAACGAGGTGACGATTCCACTGACCTTGAGTCCTGTCACTGCCACAGAATCGGAAGATTATATCCTTCCTCAAGCTTCTGAAGTGACGATTTCCGCTGGAGACACGCAGTCCACGTTAGATATTTCTACAAAAGAGGATCCACTTCTGGAAGGGGATGAAACATTCACGATTGCTCTTGGAGATCTGCCTTCTACAGTAATGGGAAGTGATATGGTTAATGTGATCATTATTGATGATGAACTGGCAAAGATCATCGTATCTCCCAATCCAGTGACCATCGTTGAAGGGGGAACTCGTACGATTCAAGTTTCCTTGTCCGCCGCACCATTAGCACCCATTACTGTTACCATGAGCGGATACAGGGCACCATTGTCTGCACCATCTCCCCCAAATTTACCCTTTACGGATCAGAACTGGAATCAGCTGCAAGAGGTGACGCTGATCGCAGAGGAGGATAATAACTCTGTCAACGAAACCGTAACCCTTACATTAACAGCCAATGGGGGCGGCTATGTAGCTGTAACTGAAGAACTGCCGGTGACCATCACGGACAATGATACTCCTCAACTGGTGGTTCTGGGTTCGCTGACTGTCCCTGAGGGAGGATCTGCTTCCTTGGACATTTCTCTATCGTCAGCTCCAATGTCGTTGGCCACTGTTACGCTTTCAGCATCTGAGAATCCCGATCTTACCTATGATCCAGTGCCGCTCACCTTTTCAACATCCGACTGGGAGGAGCCGAAGACGGTCATCTTTCGTGCTGAAGAGGATGATGATTTTGAAGATGACGGACCTCACGAGTTCATCCTGACGGCCACCGGATACACTGATGGGGTTGTGACGGACAGGGTATTGGTAACCATTATTGACAATGATGAGCCAAAATTAAAGGTGCATCCGCCTTCGTTAACCATTGAAGAAGAAGGACCGTCAGGTTCATTCCAGATCGCCCTCAACGGTCAACCGTCCAGTACGGTGAATATTTCGTTCTCTGGATATGATGGATACCCTCTGCGTCCACCCCAAAATCTGACATTCACGCCAACCGACTGGAATCGATCGAAAACCGTAACACTCACGGCTTTACAGGATGACGAAGATTTTGACAGCGAAACCTTTGATCTACGATTAACTGGCAATGGGGGAGATTATGTAAACGTTACCGAAACAGTTTCCATTACGATTCAGGATAATGACAAGCCCCTTGAGCCGTTAACCGTTTCCATCAATGACATCAGCGTCGTTGAGGATGAGGAAATGATCCAGTTGGAAGTCGAATTGAGCCGTACTACGGAGAAGGTGGTTTTGGTGCAGTATCATAGTTCGGATGGAACGGCTGAAGCAGGAAAGGACTATACGGCTTCACGGGGGATTGTGATCTTTGATCCCAATGCGACTCGCGGCGTGATTCAGTTTGAAATCGAAGACGATGGTCTTGCCGAACCGGACGGACAGGAAACCTTTGAAGTCACACTCTCCAAGCCAGTCAATGCAGGCCTTGGAAGGGCACAGGCAACTGTAACGATCCTGGATCCGCAACCAGTGACGACCCTGCGCATTGAGGATGTACTGGTATCGGAGGATGTCCATGCCGTGACGTTTCAGGTGCATGTCTTCCCTCCGAGTTTGGAATCGATTACGGTTCGCTATCAAACCGAAGACGGTACGGCTACCGCGGGCAAAGACTATCAGACGCAATCTGGTACGCTTGAGTTTACCCCCGGCATGGAAACCATGACCATTGAGGTGCCCCTGCTTGGCGATGAGACGAAATGGCACACAGAAACCTTTACCATGCGTCTGGAAACATCGGATCCCGTCCAGCTGGCAAAAGCAATTGCCACTGCGACCATCACCGACGATGGTCTACCGCTGGATAGTCCTGAAAATGCACTGATTGCCTATACAATCCGATTTATGCGTACATCGGCATCCGAAATCATTGAAGGATTAGGATATCGCCTTCGGAATCAACCATCGGTCTGCTCTGTGGCATCACGGAGAGAAACAGCACAGTTGTGGCATTCTACATCTTCGTGGAATCCATCTCTCACCGAGTTGCTTGGTGGGTGTCATATCACCTCTGTGCGTGGATCTGTACAGGTATGGGGGCGTGGGGGGTATCGGAGGTTTCAGGGTTTTCAACGCGAGGAAGATCAACTGAAGGTGGAGGCAGATGTGTCCACCGCCATGGCAGGTGTTGATTATCGTTGGCCATCGGGTTGGTTGACGGGTGTACTTGTTTCTCACAGTCGCGGGGAGGGATCGTCTCATCCCTATAATCTCAAAGTTGGAACGAATGCTTCCATGACAGGGGTGTATCCGTATCTGGCATATCAAAGAAAGACCTGGGGGATTTGGGGAACCGCTGGACTTGGACATGGACGTACAGAAAATGATGTTGGATTTAACCCTTCGTGGCGTGCAGGATTTGGGGCGATTGGCGTTCAAGGAAGAATGGCATCAGTCAAAGCATTGGATCTGAACTACTACGGAGATGTATTGATGATCTCTACAAAATTATTTCGAGAAAAGGTCGGGATCACTCGGATCCGTGCAGGTCTGGAGGCAAGTGCGCGGTTGACCAGTGGACTTCAGCCGTATGTGGACGCAGGTGTGCGTCAGGATGCTGGGAGTGCTGAAAACGGTGTTGGACTGGAACTGGGAGCGGGGATGCATGTGCTCATTCCGGTACTGCGACTCAAGGGCGATCTACGTACACAGAGGTTGATGATGCATACTGCCGACGGGTTCACCGAATGGGGCGTTTCAGGGTCACTGGAATTTGGTAGCCGTGACAAAGGTGTCGGACTGCGGGTGACACCCTCTTGGGGGCCCAGTCAACGCCGGGGGATCACTACCCAACAGACGATCCGCGATGTCGTCCCAACTCACGATGGCATCTATCGAACTGAAATGGAACTCGGATACGGGATTCCATTGGAGGAAACCGTGGTTCGCTCTGTTGTGGGGGTGACAGCATTTGATCAAGGAACCATGTACCGCTTGGGAGGGGAAGTGCGATCCTGGAGGCATTTATCGGTGTCTGCATTTGGGATTGTTCATGCCCATGCTACCACACCTAGAAATATTGGTTTCAATGTACAAGGATTGTTACAGTATTAGCCTCATGCACAGTGGAGAGAATGATATGACCTTCCCTCTCTCTAAACATGCTTATTCTACCATCTACAAATATACACCTACAAATTACTCCATTACTGTTCTACCCCTGTAATATAGTACAATGGTGACTTAAGGAGTAAGGGGGAATTGGATAAACCCATCCATTCACTCGCATTCACATGCGTTCAAGACAGCTATCTACTCTTCACTAACACAGTGCACTGAAGCAATCAGCTGTGCATCTAATTCCATAAAAATCCACTGAGCGTCCCCGTCGAAAACAGCCAATGCCTAACAATCTCCGAACGGGTGCATTGAAAACACCCCAATGCGGGTCGGGATCTGACTCAGTCGTATAGTCAGGTTGATATTGTACATCTCCAGATGCAAAACATCTGGATCAATGTCAAGCAGAGGTCGGT
>JAPOTS010000091.1 GCA_026709065.1 Bacteroidota bacterium | reverse complement strand
CCTCATTTAAGCTCTATCGTCTAACTCCTTTTACTTGCTTCAACCCACTTAAAAATGGAAGCCCCGAAATTTTTAACCAAAAGTCCCACAAAAATCCACTACAATTAGTATGCCCAATGTCTCAAAATCTCAAAAAAGGGACTTTTCTGGACGGGTACCATCTACTTTATCGGTTGGTACAATTCCCATGCAATTTTGTGATTTATTGATTGGAAAGCTCATTTTGATGCTAATATGCCTTAGTTTTCAGATGTCAACAGATTCATGTTTTTATGGGTCATATCTTAATCTATACATTTAGACCCGAGTGAATCTTAAAGTAAGTAATTTTCTGGCGAGATGAGTGATAACAGTATTTCTTGATGCCACATGTTCTGAGATCTGTCAGCCCATGAGGGTTATATATTTCTCGGTTTTTTATATTGATTATAGATCAGTCTACAATAACTGTAGTTTGCACTATTAGTGAATTTTTCAGGTTTGATTCACGATTACATCAATTAGTAAATTGTTTAGGGTATGATTGAAGAAACTACAGCTATAAAATTGGATTACGGCACAGAAGGCTTACCTCTTAATCTTAACGGCCTTAATGCAACTGTTCTTCAACCACATTATCTTGATGGACTCCCAGATGAGCACAATTCATTTATTGAATCGGTCCGCCATCCATACACCTCCCCACCACTAAGAGAAATCATTTCTCCGAGTGAAACACTTGCTATCGTGATTCCAGATATTACACGGGCCCTCCCGAGTGATCGAATTTTACCATGGGTGTTTGATGAACTTAATGGATTGAGTCCAGACAACGTCACAATTATCGTTGGTACAGGAGCTCATCGAGCCAATACCCATGACGAACTATGCAAAATGGTCGGCCCCGAGATTGTTGACAAATACCCTATTGTGAATCATAATGCACGCAATCTTGATTCCATGCTAATGGCAGGACGAAGTCCCTATGGTTATGATGTTTTTTATGCCTCAGACTATGTACAATCAGATCGCAGAATCCTAATGGGCTTTATTGAACCTCATTTTATGGCAGGATTTAGCGGTGGATATAAAGCCGTCTTTCCAGGAATCGCAGACATCAATGCAATCCAATCTTATCATGGGTTTAAAAATATAGCCCATCAGAACAGTACTTGGGGAGTACTTGAAAATAATCCGACTCAGGATCACATTCGTTCGGCGGGCGGGCTTCTACCTGTAGATTTCCTGATCAATGTCACACTCAATGCAGATCGCCAGATCACTGGATATTTTTGTGGTGATGTCATGTCTGCTCATCAAGCGGGCTGTACCTATTCAAAAAAAATTGCAATGATTCAAGTTCAGGAGCCCTTCCCGATCGTCGTGACAACAAATAGTGGCTATCCATTAGATTTGAACTTATATCAAAGCGTCAAGGGAATGTCAGCAGCTCACTCAATCATTGAAAAGGGTGGTCTAATGATTACAGCTGCTCGGTGCAATGATGGATTTCCAAATCACGGTGCATTCAAAGATCAAATCCTTCGATGGGTAAGTCCAGATGATGCATGGACTGCAATCAGTGATCCTGATTTTAGGGAAGCGGATCAATGGCAGACGCAGAAATTACTGCAAATTCAAAAAAACTGCCGAATCCAGCTATTGAGTGAACTTGATCCTGATCTGGTGCAGAAAGCTCACTTGACCCCAATTCGTGACATACGTGCCTCAATTGATGCGGAATTAGAGCGTCTTGGCAATCCTGATACCCCAATCGCAATAATTCCACAGGGACCTCTGACGATCCCTTATCTCATTTAAATTCCGAGTATGGCCCGAAGTTCTCTGATCATAAAATCTGCAACAAAGCGATTCCCAGCGGCATTGAGATGAACGCCATCAGTGGTCAGGACTCCTTCATAGGCCTTCTGGGCATTCTCCTCAATGAGATAAGCTTCAAGTGAAGCCCGTAGATCACACAGATGCACTCCTTTTTCTTGTGCGACATCACGAATGATGTCTGCATATTGCATGAGACGCTGATTTACAGGTGCATCACTATTGATATCCTCCCCTATTACGCTTGGTGTACACAACAAGACGCTTGCGTCTTCCTGCTCAATACGATCTATCAATTCTCCTATACCCTTCTGAAAAGTAAGGGAGTCCGTCCCAGTGACATGATCAAATTCAAAATGATGCCAGACATCATTGATTCCTATGTAGATCACGACAAGTGTGGGTTTGTGAGCTAACACATCCTGATCTAATCTCGCCAACAGATCTGGCACCTTATTTCCACTGATTCCTGCACCCATCACAGTGATCGCACTGTCAATTGCCTGCAATGAGTCTGAGACAAAAGTCACATAACCATCTGAATTAGCACCTGCTTCAGTAATTGAATCTCCGAGAAATATTATTCGGGATTGTGCCTGAGCAAACTGAGCACTCATGAAAAAAAGAATGAAGATAAAAGAAATACTACGCATGGTCATAAGTTAATTGAAGTATTGATTCAGATCCCTATAAATTAACTCCCGTTGTCATTTCAAACAAACTTAAATAAGTGATGATCGCAATGAGCAACGATAATTACAATTTCAAATCAAAATATTTTGACCATCAGCAAAAATACTTCTGTCATTTTGTAACAATCATGTATGTATTCTTCAATCATTACAATAGGAATTTTCAACTTAATAGATACCGTAGAGCAAATCAATGATAATATATCTACTACTCAACTATGCTTACCATCTAATCATCATTTAGCCGCCGATTATAAGTCCTAAGCAACACATCTCATCCTTTGAGTATAATTAATTTCCACTTTAAGACATTTTTCAAGAATTTTATTCAGGCATTTTTAATGGCTGCACCTATTGAGATACCTACAGGAAGGCTTCGCTTAATTTCCGTTATTCAGAAATCTGGGCGGGTGATTCGTACTGATGACTTTGAAAACACTTTGAGAGTTGACCGCTCTAATGCTTCAACACTACTGTCGAGATGGCGTAGTCAGGGTTGGTTACGGCGTGCAGGTCCCGGAGTCTATGTGCAGGTCCCGGAGTCTATGTGCAGGTACCGATTGAATTTATGAACTTAGTACCAATGATGTTGATGAAACATCTGAATCTTCAACGACACACAGAACTGAATATTATGGATCTTTTTAGCAATTGACTTGTCAAATTCTAAAAAGTCACCTAGATTTTCTCAATCTTGCATGACATTGTCCATGCAAGATTGTAATTTGTGTATTATATTTTCACACAGAATAATCTGTAATAATTTCTTAACTAGCATGCATCATGGAGTTCAACCAATACTAGGATTTCTTTCCTGTATGGTATCTCTTGTTCTGGGTGCTTGCTCATCCAACCTTGATTCGCATTCCGATTTCGCTGATCGCCTGCCTGAGGTTGTAGATTACAATTTTCATATTCAGCCACTTCTGTCTGATCGGTGTTACGCATGCCATGGCCCAGATAATAATACGCGAGAGGCCAATCTGAGTCTTCATACCGAAGAAGGAGCACTACTAACAAAATTAGAATCTGGAGGGCATGCGATTGTTCCAAAACGATCTGGACGCAGTGAAGTGATGCGTCGCATTACTTCCAGTGATCCTCAAATGGTCATGCCACCCCCTGAATCAAATTTAACACTCTCTGATTATGAAATCGCTCTAATTGATCGATGGATCAAACAAGGTGCACAGTGGAAACCACATTGGGCATTTATTCCGCCAGAAATGCCATCTATTCCAACGGTAATCGATGATGCTTGGCCCGAAAATGACATTGACTATTTCATTCTATCTATGATTGAGCGCGAAGGGTTAGTACCATCCCAAGAAGCCGATAAGGCTCGTCTTCTGAGGCGGGTATCCTTAGATCTTGCGGGATTACCCCCAACGGTTGAAGAGTTAGATAGATTCTTGGCAGACCAATCACCCGACGCGTACGAACTGGAGGTTGATCGCCTCTTAAACTCGGAGGCTTATGGAGAACGCATGGCGAGCGAATGGATGGATCTATCTCGCTATGCGGATAGCCACGGATATCATGCCGACGGGATTCGCACCATGTGGCCGTGGCGGGACTGGGTGATCCAAGCATTCAATGAAAATATGACTTATGACGAGTTTGTCACATGGCAACTCGCAGGTGACTTATTGCCCAATGCAACTCAACAACAAATCCTTGCAACAGGGTTCAATCGCAATCACTCAATGACTGCAGAAGGTGGGGTGATTGATGAAGAATATCGATTAGAGTATGTGACTGACCGCACTAATACCACTGCTAAGGCCTTTTTAGGCCTCACTATGGAATGTGCGAAGTGTCATGATCATAAGTATGATCCAGTGTCCCAGAAAGAATATTATCAACTCTTTTCATTCTTTAATAATGTAAAAGAATTAGGCATGACAGGAGATGATGGGAATGCTGGTCCCTTGTTGATGCTCCCAACTCCAGCACAAGATTCTCTGTTAAAAGAAAAACGGACTCTCATCCAAACACTGAAGTCTTCCCTCAAGGCTAGGCAAGATCAAGTCGCACAGCAACAGCTACATGCCGATGTTCAATTCCCTTCTAACGCACTGAACTCTGGTCTCATTACTTACTTCCCTTTTGATGAGGCTTTAGAGACTTCAACTCCGAATTATGCGGGTAATGGACACTCTGGCATCAGTGGAGGCGATGCCTTGACCTTAGTTGACGGCAAAATGGGGAATGCTCTGAAATTTGACAGCGACTATGATTTTCTTCAGGTTGATGATGCTGGAAATTTTGAACGGTTTCATCCATTTTCTGTGGCTTTATGGATTCAACCAGATTCTTCAGGATCCTACACTAGACTTGTAGGCAATTCGTGGACTAAAAACGCCTATTGGCGTGGGTGGGAGACGTTTCTAGATAGCCTTAATCATCTATCTGTTCGGTTGATCCATGCCTTTCCACATAATTATATTCATTTGAAATCAACCATTCCAGTTGAAACAAACAAATGGTCACATATCGCCTTCACCTATGACGGATCCAGTCAGGCCTCAGGAATTCAGATCTACCTCAATGGTCAAGAGGTGAAAACCGAGATTCATTTTAATAATCTCTACAAGAGCATCTTCCCTGTAGATGCTATGTACAGAAAAATAACAGGTCGGCCTCTGCGCATTGGGCGCCGGTATCGGGGGTTTGGTGGTGAGGATGGCATCTATTTTGGAGAAATGGATGAACTCCGGATCTATGACAGGCAACTTACTTCTTATGATATAGCCCAGTTAGCAAATTCACCAGCTGAAAACGGTAAGCTCGCCGTATATCTCAATTATTATGATGATCCTTACCGAAAGCTTCTCCAAGAACTGAAGGAAGCTCGTGCTCAGGAGGATGAATTAATGAATGAGTTTCTGGAAGTCATGGTCATGGAGGAAATGAATGCTCCAAGACCGACTCACATTCTTGAACGTGGACTCTATGATCAACCGCTTGAGTTAGTCACTTCTGGAACTCCAGAGATTCTCGGTAAACAACCAGATCCCTCACTCCCCAACCGACTTGCGTTAGCCAATTGGCTTTTCAGCTCTGAGCAACCTCTGACCGCACGCGTGACGGTTAATCGCTATTGGATGATGCTGTTTGGGCAGGGAATTGTTTCAACTCCCGAAGATTTTGGATTCCAAGGTGCTCTCCCTTCACACCCTGCTCTCTTGGACTACCTTGCGGCTTCCTTTGTTTCATCTGAGTATGACCTTAAAGCACTGATCAAGTCAATGGTCATGTCAAAGACCTATCGTCAATCTAGTTTTGCCTCTAAAGAGTTGATAAACATTGATCCATCCAATACACTCTTGGCAAGAGGCCCGCGCCATAGAATGACGGCCGAAATGATTCGCGATAATGCATTGTTAGCGAGTGGACTGTTAGTCAATCAGGTAGGAGGCCCAAGTGTCAAACCTTATCAACCCCCAGGATTATGGATTGAAAAGGGAAATTTTTCTACGTTCTTACTTCGTTATCAAAAAGATGAAGGTGACGCACTCTATCGCCGTAGCCTTTATACGTTTATCCGTCGCACCTCACCTCCACCATCCATGCTGATCTTTGATGCCCCTGACAGGTCAACCTGCTTTGTATCAAGACAGAACACCAACACCCCCCTACAAGCACTCGTACTCATGAACGACCCCCAGTATGTAGAAGCATCAAGGGCCTTAGCTGAGCGTATCCAACATGAGGCACCAAATGACCTTACGCTCCAGATTCAACATGGTTTTCGACTTGTTACGGCTCGTCAGCCGAATCAGGAAGAAATTGTATTAATGAAAAATCTATTTACGCAGGAAAAAGAGCGCTTTGATCAGAATCCAGCAGATATTGATTCTCTGTTTACCGTTGGAGACTTGATTCCCGATGAAACACTAAATCCTAGTGATACCGCGGCGCTAACAATGGTTGCTCAGCTCATTCTCAATCACGATGAAGCCTACACTAAGCGTTAATTATTATGCATGAGTGTCATAATTACGATAAGCAATATACCCGGCGAGATTTTTTGTCGCGTACAACACTTGGACTTGGTGCTGCTACACTTGCCGCACTTGTAAATCCAAGCTCTTCTACCGGTCAGCAAATTAGTGGTGATCCAGTGACAGGCATTCTTGGGACAACCCACTTCCCAGCCAAAGTTAAACGGGTCATCTATTTGTTGCAAAGTGGAGCACCTTCACAGTTGGATCTTTTTGACTATAAGCCTGCTCTGGCATCTCTCCACGGAGAAGAGTTACCCCCGTCGGTGCGTGGCATGCAACGATTAACGGGTATGACCGCAGGCCAGAAAAGCTTTCCGATGGTTTCGTCCCCGTTTTCATTTAATCAATATGGAGATAGTGGAGCATGGATTAGTAACTTGATGCCCCATACCGCTCAAGTCGCTGATGAGTTATGCTTTATCCATTCTATGCATACGGATGCCATCAATCATGATCCTGCTATCACATTTTTGCAGAGCGGTTCTCAACAACCTGGCCGACCATCAATGGGGTCATGGTTAAGTTGGGGATTAGGAAGTGAAAATGCAAATTTACCGTCATTCGTTGTTCTGGTAACCAAAGATAAACAAGGGCAACCGCTTTATTCCAGACTTTGGGGAAATGGTTTTTTGCCATCCCGTCATCAGGGGGTGCAGTTTCGTGCGGGAATAGATCCGGTTCTGTATTTGAGTAATCCACCTGGAATCTCTCATGCTGATCGTGAGCGCCATATTCGTGCATTACGCGAGCTTCAAGAAATTCAACTTGAAAATATGCAAGATCCAGAGATTGAAACAAAGATTGCTCAATATGAAATGGCTTTTCGGATGCAGACCTCTGTCCCAGAGGTGACGGCAATTGATGATGAGCCTGAATCGACATTTGCACTGTATGGGGATGATGCAAGAGAAGCAGGAACGTTTGCAGCAAATTGCTTACTTGCACGACGCCTTGCCGAGCGAGGTGTCCGTTTTATCCAGCTCTATCACCAAGGATGGGATCATCACAGCCAACTATACGGAGGAATCCAAACACAAGCCAGAGAAACCGATCAAGCCTCAGCAGCTTTGGTTATGGATCTCAAACAACGCGGATTGCTTGATGACACTCTAGTCATTTGGGGAGGAGAATTTGGCCGAACTACTTATTCTCAGGGACGCTTGACTCTGGAAGGATTTGGTAGAGATCATCATCCACGCTGTTTTTCTTTATGGATGACTGGAGGAGGAATTAAGAAAGGGATATCCTACGGGATGACCGATGAATTAGGCTATAATATTGTCAGAGACCCCGTACATATGCACGATTTTCAGGCAACGGTTCTCCATCTACTTGGGATTGATCACGAACGGCTAACCTTCCGTCATCAGGGGCGGCGTTTTCGTCTTACGGATGTCTTCGGACATGTAGTTCACGATGTATTGACATAGCGTCCATCACCCCTTTGAACATTCAAAAACTCTTGGTTCAACGACGAATTTATCTACTTTGAAGTATCATGCTTTGAGATATTCAAATTCAAGCATGGCCGAGGTCTATAACCCGCCATTATACTCATTCTCAGAGGGTCGGGGCGGAATCTATACGCGTCCTTCATGTCTTCACAGAGACGAAGTAGGAAGACCTTGCAGAACATGATGCTTTAAGCAGAGATTCTTAGGAGAGGTCACATAGCGGAATTACTTCGAATTGATTAGAGAAGGTGGTGGTATAGAGTGATCAGACTCCCCGTATCCAGTAGTGGGAAAATTTAGGCGTATTTAAGTAGATGTTCCAGAAACTACTGGAGCCTAAAGCCGGCCCGCCTCCCTCTTCCACATTGCGAATTACAGATTGAGGCATAATTCCCAATAAATTGAACTCTTCAAGCCGCTCCTTCGCTCAGGCATTGTTGACTTCCGTCTATGCCTCGTCCTTTGTGTTGGCTTTCTTCTGGGAATTCTGTTTTGATGGGGGTTAATATTTAGCCCAAGGATTTGCCCTTGCCATGCACATCAACCAACCACCTCTGCATGGATGGTATCAGGGGATGGTAAACGCCCCGCCTAGTCGCTCATCAAGTACGCCTTGCCTGAGTGCACTCTCAAAAACTTCGTCAACCTCCTTATCAGAGTATTGCTCTTTGATATTCCTGATAATATCCTCTTTCTCTACGGTCGCTCCAATGGGTAGCCCTTCAAACAGCCCGCGATGATGCGCCCCTGGTTTGTGGTATGCCATGCGCCCTAACATTATAATAAGACATTTGGCGCTCCCGCCCCACCGCAATGAAGTGCTGTAGAGCCTCATTAGTCGGCTTAAGGTTGCTCGCCGCAAGGCATTCCTTGGCCGACTCGACATAGCACATAATGTGATGAGTCTATCCATCCGTGTTCTCTGCAAGTGACTCAACCCAATTCTGCAGCGGGCAGTTCAACCCACATTGATGCACAAGATGATCTTTAATTATAGCGTGAGTGTATTCGGGCCTAATGGACCAAGCCTCACCCTGCAGGATTCCTCAAATTGCGAGACACCCAAAGATTCAAAAGCGATCTCCGTAATGCCCAATCCTCCCGCTAGCAATATCACGGGCTGCCTATCTTGCCATTATAGAGTATGTTCAGTGTTGACGTAGAGCGGTCGGTGACATCATCACGACCTGAAAGTTGTGCGACATGTTGTGCTTCGTCAAGCACAAGGAGCAACCCCGGCCCCGAGGATGACTAGTTGATGATGTTCACAACCTCGGATTGCCGTTCCGACTCTGTCTTTTGCCCCCACCTAAATATCCTCGCGTCAAACCTAAACGCATTCTCTTTGCGGGGAGTATAGGAAACTCGTATCCATACCGAAAAAGATAGGCTGTTTTGATCTGGTTCTTGGTTGCTTTCAGGAGAAGAATCTCAAAACGCTCAAACCCATAGGTGGCTTCATTATATGAATCTATACAAGGAATCGTAATGGTCTTATGCCCAGTAGGAGTATGTAGCTGGAAATCCGATGGCGGATTTTACACTCGTAATTAAACAGATTCAGATGGTCCAATCACGCTACTTGTGATCATCATACAATATGACTGTCTCACCTGATTTGGGGCATCAAGATCATTTCTATAATGTGATCTATAAACATTTACCCGATGGAGCTTCATATCAATTTACACATTGTTATTTTACCAAATATGGTCATAGCATAAGGAGTGCCCCAACAAAGATTCTAAGAATGGATCATACATTAATAATGATTTTTTTGAAACTAAACTTCATCATTTTCACAAAACTTATATCTGATATCTTCAGAATAAAATCAGTTATTGATCGGCCAATATACACCGAATCGTAGCTGACCCGCTGGAAGAGGATAATCAGCGATCAACTCATTACCCGCCATGAACTGTGTCCCGCTCGTAAGATTTTCATAAAACACATAAATTGTAGCAGTCCTAATCTTCCCTTTTGCGACTAAATCTACAATGTATGACTCATTTATTGACTGCCTTTGATCTGAGGGAAGAACCAGTAATCCTGTGGGGGCATGGAGCGTCCTACCTGTCATCGCACTCCACCATCGACCCCTTAATGAAATATCAAGCCCCAGATCTCCTGTATACAATACTGTACGGAATCCTACATGGCCATATAATGTCCATTTTGGTAAAACACGATCCCAGCCAAATTGTGTTCTACCTGTATCATGAAACCCCGAATTCAAGCCAAAATAGATTCCCCGATCTGACATTGAATCAAGTTTGAACGATAATCCCGCCCCTGTCGCAGTGAATGATTGGTGAATGACATCTACGGAGTCAGGAGATATTTCAAGATAATCGGGCACATTGTCTGCTGTGCTCAAAAAAGCATAAGGTCCAATTGATACTCGGCCAATGCGTATATGAACTCCAGAATTGACTTGTAAAATGTTTCCTCTGCGCTCCGAAACGGACCCTACATAATTCCCCCACCCTAAAATTGGCCTGGGGATTCCACCATAACCAATGTCTATGTAAGGAGTCCAACGACCGAAAATAGCTTCACCACGCACTCTGCCGCGAGAAGACCAATGACTCCCATTGATGGTCTCAAAACCGGCTTGAGCATAAAGATAACCAAAACTAAATCTAATTGAATCACTGACAAGTCCAGTGATGAGAGATGACTCATGTCGCTTTATCAGTGCATTCCCCTTATGAATTTTTTGCCAATACGCATTAATCTGAGCACCTAGTCGATGTACTCGGTATCTCATGTCTCGCTCAAGAGATACACCAATCCTTCTCGCACCTCCGTTCGTCTCAGCATAACTTAAGTTTTGAGTTGTAAGATAAACCGAAGCTGTAATATAGCGGGTTTTTAATGTACTCAATACATCATTTCGAACCGTTCGTCTAGATCGGTCTTGATTTATGACTTGGGCAATAAGACGATTATATCGGCGTTCATCTGCTCCGAGTACACCACTATGGGCCCCCAATCGGCGCTGATTATGGAGAAAGAGAACTTCCAGTGACCACGAATACCTTTGATAGCGGGTTCGCAGAAGAAGCTGACGCAATCTCTGTAAACGACTTCCAGGGAAATCTCCTGCACTTGATGCCCCACCGTAAGCGAATACTCCCTGAAACTGCCCTGGTTGATTGAAAAGACTCCCTCGCTGCTGTGCATGTAATGCCGTCACCCGTTGCAATTTATCGTCCCCCGCTTGATAATGCAATTGAGAATGCGGCTTTTTCGCATCTATGGTACGTAGCTCAGTCTGGATTCCCAAGATTGAGTGATGTAATTGAGAATTAACTACTGGATTTCTGAGTAGTGCCGTCGGGAGCAAATCATACCGAGGCCGACCCGTCAAAAGATCATCAAATGGTATAGGGCCGAAATTGAGTTGGACAGACTGTGGATCAAGTCCAAACATACTCAATCCATTAGGCCATGCAAATGTTTTGAAATCATAAACAAAGCTTCCTAGTATTTGAGATAAGGCTTCGGTAATATCATGGTCTGAAGTTAACGGAGGTTGGTTAAGGGTGTCCACTTGCGTTCGAAATGACTGAAACAAGCGGACGGTATCAGCAGGGATCTGTGAATAAGAAACTGAACCACCGAGCAGTAGGAAGCAAACCAAGACCGCGCGAAGCGGAAGCATTTTAAGTTCTGTGGCGCAAATAACTTAGATTCTCAGTGCAGAATGAACGCTCAGTGACCTCAAATTGATCATAAAATTCAGAGGCATCACCAACATTCCCTGCAATGAGCATGGCAAATTGATCAGGAGTAATCGGTAACATCTTTCCAGCAAACCGCATCCCTGTTCGTACAAGAGAAAGTGGAAGATTTATCTTTGGCTTGGGCTTCAATTTCAGAGATAACGTCATTATATCCAAAATAGACTTGTAGGGAAACCGATCACGGCCAACGACAGTAATTGTCTTTTGATTGACACTTGAAAGTGTGAGAGCCTCAACGGTCGCTTGGGCGACTTCAGCGACGTGAACAGGTTGTAACTGATAATTCCCATCCCCGAATATAGGCAGAATTGGGAATGGACGAATCAGCGTTTTTGTCACTACAGTACAAAATTCTTCCCGCTCTATCCCAGGATCACCAAAAATCAACCCTGGGCGAAGGATACACCAGTGTGGTAGTCCAGAATTGCGAACGGCTTCTTCGGCAGCCCATTTGCTGGTCTGGTACTTTGTTTCTCCATTCAGTGCTGCGCCATTGGCACTTACAAACACCAGGCTCTTGACACCTGATGCTTTGGCAGCCTTGACAACATTTTGAGTCGCAGATGTATGTAGAGCCTCAAAGGTTACGTTTTCTGAGGGGGTTTCTTTGATGATACCCACTAAATGAATGATGCCGTCGATATCTTCCATGAATTTTTCCAATGGATCATTAATATCACCGCGAACAATTTCAATTTCTTTCCTTTCAAATCCCTCTGGCGCCCCGCCCCGCCTAAGCAAAGCCCTTACATGATATCCTTTGGAAATCAACTCATTGAGTACATAGTGGCCAACAAAACCTGTTCCACCTGTTAAAAGGACACGCATTAATTGATTGTTTTTGAATCGTACGCCTTTAATAACTATATGATGCAGTGCATTACCTATATTACTGTTTTCTCACGATGCGAATTATAGCTGGAAGTTTACGGGGTAGAAAAATAGTACGCCCAAAATACTTGAAGACCAGACCCACCACGGATCGGGTCAAAGAAGCAATGTTTGCCCTCGTTGAATCAAGAATGTCTCTTCAAGATATACAGTTAATGGATTTGTTTTCTGGGACGGGTGCTCTTGCATTTGAGGCCCTAAGTCGCGGAGCAAAGTCTGCAACTCTGGTTGAATCTGATCGGTACGCAATCCTTGCAGCACGAAAAAACGCAGAGCATCTTAACCTATCACAACAATGTCTTTTATTATGTGCGGATGCCGTAACCTACTTAAAACGCTATCAAGGTCTACCAATGAAACTAATCCTTGCTGATCCACCTTATGAGATTGAATCTTTGTCCGATTTACCAAATCTGGCATTACCATGCTTATCTCCGGGTGGTTTGTTCGTAATTGAACATGATTCCCGGATTGAATTCTCTGAGCACCCATCTCTGAATACATCAAGAGGGTATGGACGTACGCATGTAAGTATATTTCAGGCATAATTTCATGAAAATTGCAGTCTATCCAGGGACATTTGATCCCTTCACACTTGGGCACCTTGACATTGTAGAGCGTGCACTTAACGTGTTTGATGAATTGGTCATTACTGTTGCAGTTCATGCTGAAAAACCTACACTCTTAAATGCAGATATTCGCATTGATTTAATCAAACAGTCCACTAAACATTTAGACGGTGTCCGGGTCGTGAGTTTTAAAGGCTTAATTGCAGAGCATGCCCAACAGTTGGGGGCGTGTGCGCTGGTGAGAGGACTACGAAGTTCTCAAGATCTTGATTACGAATCACAAATGGCACATACGAATCGAGTAATGAATCCCGCACTGGATACAGTATTCTTTCATACCTCTGCAACACATGCATTTACAAGCTCATCACTCGTTCGTGAAATACTACATTGGAACGGTGATATTCGTCCGTTTGTGCCAAAGGTAATTGCAGAAGTACTGATGGATTCAGATTTCTTGGATAAGGTCAAATCAAGATAAATGGACTTATGAAGTAAAGTATTGAGTGATTCAAGATCATCTTGGCCTCAATTTTGAGCGATTGATCCCTGAGTTCAATTCAAATTTGGCCGTGCTTGTTCTACTCTAATACCATTTTCGTATACGCCCTTAGCGTCCCCTCCACACCGAACTTCTAATTGTCGTTGACAAGAGAAGAGGTGGTCATCTGGCTTCAAATCATTGGATTCATGAAAACGATAACGTTGACTATCAATGATTCAATGTTAATCACCATCGTATGTAATAAAATGATTCGTCAAGACTGGCGGTACACCTGCCAGTCTCACATCAAACTTTACAGACGGCTCGACAAGCGATCTAGCATTGTGGATGCGGAAAGATAGCGACCAACCTTCATCCATATACATCAATGCGGTTGTCTTTGATCTATCCTTCAATGCACAATCAATAACCCGGTTGGGCTGAGGCAATTTCTTTCCCCATTTAAGTGTTCCACCAAGGTTAAAAGATTGTATCAGAATCGTCCCATTTTCTTTTATGATCTTGTAAAAATCGTGCAATCCTATCAGATAACGTAGCATTCGTTTACAGTCTGCAAATCTTTTCGTTTCCTGAATAAATGCATCAAGTATGGGCAGATAGATCTGATCCTGTTTGTCAGTAATCTCACTAAACTTCATCCCTTTTTCAGTATATTCCTGTAGACGTTGAAATATTGGTCTGACCTTTGACCAATATTCTTCTGAACAAGAGATCCTGTACCACTGTTGTCCAAAATCTATCGTATCGGATAATCTGGAATGTTTCAAGGCATTATGACGATTTTTTGCCGAAATACCGACCTCTGCTAAGTGTGTGTCCAGAATGATGTCACGTACATCCCCATGACGGCCTTCCATATCACTTTGAATGAAAATTTTGTCAGTGTTGTCCAATCGTTCATCATGAGCCATCATAAAATCAACAGCTTCACAAGCAGCCCTTAGAATTTTATTGCGCTCCAATGGGTTGATACGATAGAAAGACTTCTGAGATTTCGTTAGAGGTCCATTGACCTTGATCGGCGGTTTACCTCTTAATTGTCGCTCAAAAGCTTTAGCAAGACCATATTCCCATGCTTTACCACTTTCGGTTTGCGAGACATTAGACATTCAAAATGAGCAATTCGTTGGAAGCTTTATTGCTAGACATTCCATACTGCCAGCCTGGCGTAAGGAGCTCAAATCCCGAGTACATTTTTCGAATGTCTGGATGGTCATTGTAGGAGAGAATCCAACCCGTTCTATCGCGTAATAACTCAGCCAATCCTTCATGATCAAATCCATTGTGCATGTCTCCGTTCATCCCATACAGACGTTCACCATTGGCATAAGGTGGATCTAGATAAAGAAAATCATCTGGAAAACGAGATAATGTATCTTTAAAGTCCGCACAAAAAACGGTAAGGTTAGGTGCACGAAATTCTCTCAATCGGTGGATCGCACTCTCAGTGAAACGGGGATGCCCAGGAGACATACCACCTGAAAGAGTAATCCCAGAAAATGAGGAACGGTTCAATACAAAAAATACAGCCGCCCGATCAAGATCGTTTTCCATCTTTACAATTCGTTTTTGTAATGAATAAAACCTAGTTCGGGTTAATGGGAAATAGGTCCCAACTTTTTCTGCAAGAGCTGTTGGAGAATCTTTCGCATAGTTCCAGAAATTCACCAGTAGCTCAAAAGCATCCGCTGCAAATACATGTGTGCCATCCGCTGCACATGACAGCTCAAGGCTACCCCCACCAAGAAAAGGAGATACCAGTTGATCAATGTGCTCTGGAATATACTGTCGTAAAGTTGAAACAGCTCGACTTTTCCCACCTGGATAACGGAGTGGTGATCGATGTGTATGAGAAGTATCAGGGGATTGTTGCTGTACAGACCCGATAACGGTTGGAACAATAGTTTCCATAATTTGCTCTGTATCTAATTCAATTAATGATTATCGTATGTACTAATTCTGAGTGTCATCCTTGCCATAAAATGTAAGGATCCCGCAATGTAACAAATCTGAGATTAATACCCATTTGATCTCTAATGTGAGTAAAATAGAAAAGTATAGGGTTCGTCATTATCTGATACAATGTATTTATACAGAACGCCTAATACAACAAGAAAGTTACAATTGGGTTCATTGATTATCTGAATACGTGCAGGAGTGAGATATAAATTGATATTCAAAATGATGGATTATCATTGTTATCATCAATGCTAATTTTAGGTTCATCCATCATGATTAATGGCAAAATCAGCTCTGTAAATCACCAAAAGATATAATTGATTTTTACATGATTTCAGTGGTGGCCTATGGAATAACGCATCAAATATCGGGGTGAGTGGTTGTGGTGGGTTCATAGATCAGGTACTACATCGTTAAACGCTCAGCATCCAAATTTAACATCATTATCAATGATCCTATTCCCAAAGTTTTAACCAAATCATTTCTATTTAATGTTACAAGTTGGAGATCAAGTACCTGATTTTACAGTGCGCACACAAGAAAAATGGGAGTGCAAATTCGACTAAGTGACTTTATCGGTCAAAGGGTTGCACTGTGCTTTTATCCTATGGGCGGTACCTATGGATGCAATCAACAGCATGTAGCATTCGAAATGATTGGCATGAAATCAAAGACTCAGTTATAGTGGTGATTGGTGTTTCTGGCGGTCGTGGAAAGAGCCATCAAAAATTCGCTGAAAAATTCAATCTGCCATTTCCTATTGTGTCTGACACAGATAAGAAAATCATGGATCTCTATGGAGTTCGTAGAGGAATTAAGATCTTTGGAAAAACAGGGTTAGATACAATTCAAATAACTTTCATAGTTGACGAATCAAGTACAATAATACATGTTATCAAGTTCCCTGACCTCAAAATCATGGACAAGAAATCCTAAGTTTTTGGTCATCCTATATTAAAAGTGGTCCTTGAATTTGAGAAACATTCATAGCAATTCCTATCCCCATGATCAAAGCAAGATCTGAGCAGCATTTATATTGACCCGTCGTTGTTGATTTTATTTCTGTGTTGCTCAAAGCGATCACAGATTTATGAGCAGACTCTTGTAAATTCTGTTCAGTTAGAAAAGATTCCCACAGATGCTCCTGAGTAATGTTTGTATTCAATCTTGGAAATATGGGTAAGTTTTTTCTTTTACATATTCATGCGACAGATGACGGCTCAACAAGATCATATTCTTCGCCTCTAAGCACTCCCTCAGATTGTGAGCTAGAAGTTTCCATCGCTGTCCAAAGTGTTCAAGATCACCAGATCAAATCTACTACTCTTGCATACTTGCGTTTATATGATCCATCCGTATACTGCCCATGTACCCTCTGCAGTCTTCACATACAATGCTTCGCAGTTCTCTGTATGAGAGCGATGAAACCCAAAAAATAGCATATCTCATGTTCACTTAAGATGAAACTTGAACGTTTAGTGAGTAAGATCATTTATTGACCAGGCCATTAAGTTACATCTATGAATCATGTCCATTGAGATTATTCAGGGAATTACAAAAAAACCTGCAGTTAGTAGTGTGTTGGTCGACTGTATATCTTCTCTTCCAATGCATGGTTTGTTCTTTATCGGGCATCCAGTGATACCAGCATCTGAAGGCCCCTATACGATAGATGCGCTATTGATTTGTAAGGAGAAGGGGATTGTTGTCTTTGATTTGATTGAAGAATCCAATGAAGGTGATTACCCTACACGTCAAGATGATTCTGCTAATAGACTGGAATCATTGCTGAAAACTCATAGAGATTTAATGGACAGACGCAATCTTCGTATTCCAATTAATACTATTTCGTTTGCTCCTAGATTATCGGAAAGGCATGTACATGAAAATAAAAATGGTTATCCAATCGTCTTCACACAAGAGACACTTACCCAACATTTGACGGGAGTAGAATCTTGGTCAGACAATACTGAAAATGTATATAGAAAGACACTCTCTGTTGTACAAAATGTATCTTCAATTCGTAAAAATAGAAACCGTAAAAAGGTCAATGATCCTCAGTCAAAGGGTGGGATAATGAAGAGATTGGAAGATTCAATCGCTACGTTAGATACTCAACAAAATAGGGCTATCATTGAAACTGTTCAGGGGGTTCAGCGCATTCGTGGGTTGGCTGGATCTGGTAAGACAGTGATACTTGCATTGAAAGCTGCATATCTGCATATTCAGCATCCCGATTGGAGGATCGCTATTACTTTCCGTACACGTTCCCTCAACCAACACTTTCACCATCTTATTACAACATTTACTCTCGCTCAAGCCCGTGTAGAACCAGACTGGAATCATCTGACAATCTTAAATGCCTGGGGTGCTTCTGATACGAGTCGCAATGGTATATATCAAAAATTCTGCCAAATCCATGATCTGGAATATTATGACTTCAATGCGGCAAAGCGTTTTGGATCTGGAAAAGAATTTTCAGGTGCATGTGCACACGCACTCAGCGATTGTAAGGAAGACAAAAATCTTTATGATGTGATTCTGGTTGATGAAGCACAAGATCTTCCGCCAGAATTCCTTCGCATCTGTTATCATCTCCTAGACGAAAAGAAGATGCTTGTATATGCCTATGATGAGTTACAAAACTTATCTCATGACTCCCTCCCTTCGCCAGACAAGATTTTTGGTACTGACCTAAACGGAGTCCCACTTGTCACATTTGATTCATCGTCTAATCATGACATTGTTTTGAAGAAATGTTACCGTAACTCACGGCCTGTCCTCTCAGCCGCACATTCTTTGGGCTTCGGTATCTATCGAAAATCATCTAAGAATGAGGAACGTCCTCAACTTATTCAAATGTTTGATGATCCCCGATTTTGGGAAGAAATCGGATACGATGTCAAAAGAGGTAGTCTTTCCCCTGGTAGCCAAGTCACTCTCAGAAGAAGTGAAGATTCAAGTCCAAGATTTCTTGAAGACCATTCGCCTACTAAGGATTTGATTAACCTACATTGGACACTTAGTAGTGGTTAAAGGTTCAAATTTTGAATTTTTAACACGCGGT
>JAPOTS010000107.1 GCA_026709065.1 Bacteroidota bacterium | reverse complement strand
ATTTAATGTGGAAGAATAACTGCATAATATATGTGCCCGATTTACATTAAACC
This sequence comes from Bacteroidota bacterium, assembly GCA_026709065.1. Taxonomy (GTDB): domain Bacteria; phylum Bacteroidota; class Rhodothermia; order Rhodothermales; family Bin80; genus Bin80. Next base: position 18,911 of record JAPOTS010000107.1, on the reverse strand, counting down.
TTTTAGATGCCCAAGCATCAGAAATACAAGATGCTCCCGAAAATGAGTTAAGCACACAGTTGGAAGAATTGACGAAGGCTTGGAGTGAAGCCGAAGCTGCTGATCTTTTTGAAATGATTCCCCAGTTTCTTGAGGGCCAGATGAAGGTGATGCAACAGATGCAGGATCGTTTTGAAAAAGAACAAAGTGCCGCGCTGAAGGCAATTCAGAGTCAAGAGGACTTGGCTCACAAAATTGATGGAATCTTTGAAGAAATCAATAAAACATTTGAAGCCCAGAAAGAAATTTCAACACAGATACTTGAAGGGATTGACAGTCAATTGAATACTGTATCTGGGTTTCTTGAAAAACTCATTCAAGAACGTGAATCTCTGACGACTGAAATTGAATCTCTCCCTGAGAACATCAAAAATTCATTGGATGTAGAGACCATGACCAACCAATTTAGCCGAAGGTCACAACGATATGTTGATGAAATGGGCAGAGAATTTGCGAGTACAATTAAAACCCTTCAATCAGAGATTGGTGATCACCAGCGTAGGCTGAGTACTAAAATAGCAAGTGCCAATAAAGAAATGCAATCCTTCTTCAATCAGCTTAGATCTGATTTAAAAACCAATGTCGTTGAACCTTTCGGGAAAGTATCTGAGCAATTAGAAAAGACTACTGATGCCATGCCCAAGTTTGGAGATGGTCTTCGTGAATCTGCGACGGCAATTTCAGGTATTCCTGAAAAACTTCAACAGACTGGCGACAATATCACCGATGTTGTAAGTTCTACGGCTACCGAAGTATTGACCCCCGTTGCTACACAAATGAACCATTATATTCAAACCGTGAGTCAGACACATCAGCGGTTAGAAGAAATCATTCATGGTTTAGTGAAACTGATCCGTGACATGGTTGAAGAAATAGAGGGCAAGACATCATGAGGAGAAAGCAAACTAGAATTACTGTATGGCCTGCGATTGCAGATCTAATGACCGCAATTCTTGTCATCGCATTTTTAACAGGCATGGTGACTTTAGCCTACACTTGCCTACACTTACTCTCCAGAACCTGAAACACCAATCACTCTACTACCGGATATTGACAGCGTCGCTACATTGACAGATGAGAGAGACTCATTAATCAGTCGAGTAGATAGTCTTTTAATCGCAAATAGTTACTTAGATAGCCTGTTGGAGGTGATTGATAGAAGTCGCGAGGGTATAATTGGAAGTCGCAGTTGTCTAGGAGAAGAAAGAGAAAATGTTCCTAATTCTCTTTTGACGATCCGAGTTACACCGAGCGGATATTACATTGCTGCTAACAATATTGAATCACCTCATCAACGGATAAAACAATCATCTGAGTGGAGTGAGTTAATTCAACAGATAAATCGGTATGATCAGAGAGAACTTAGCAAATCAGAAATGACTGATTTTGCTAATGCCATATTCAGATTGGGAAATCGTTGGCCTGACGGGGAGTGTAGATTCTCCCCTACCATCCAAGATGGCGGAGTATCATCAGATGCCCTCCATGATGCGTGGTATAAGTTCCTTGATAAATACTTTGGACCTCTAACTAATCCAGGTAGTCTACCCAAATTTGACTAAATCTATTTCTGGTTTCTCTACTTTGCCCTTAGAGATTTTTTACCGATCACATCATTCCAGATCAGCTTCTTCTTTGACCCAGATTATTTTTGTGGACACTCATCAAATATTTAATGAGTTGATCTGTTGACGAGAGTTTGCTCGTATGATGGATTGCAAACAGTTGATCAAATCGTTATAGCAACATGAATTCACTTCTCCGCATTGCCCAGTCGCCGTTGAAGCTTGGGAACGGCTCTGGAAACACTTTGGAAAGTTAGAATGGCACGAGTTGCCAAGCTTCTAATCCCCCTCCTTTGAGGTCATTTAGAGAGGTTGGAAAGCACGAAAATTCGTTGCATGGAAGAGGTATGTTCATGCGATACGAATCACGGCAAAAAAGGGCTTTATCCAACAAACAATAGGCGGACATACTCAGATCTATGGAATGAATAATCAAAAAATAACTTCTTTGAGGTACATCTCAAAAAATTGTGGCAGATCATGGAATTTTGAGGAATGTTACCGTGCTCATGAATATTCTGGGAAAAGAGACATTTTAAGTATGTGTCCATTAAAGGCTTTTGGAGAACCTGATTGGTTCTATCACAAAATTCACCTTAATGATTAAGAAAAAAAGAATTGGTTACGATGTGGTCCAAATGGGTAAGAATGACAATTTCTAAGAATGCCATAGTCATGTGGATATATTCAAATACAAATGATTGAAATGTTCAGTAGGATTTATGGTGATGAAAGTCATTACTTAATGATCTATTCGTGAATTTGAGGTAAGAATGATTATTGAAATGGGATTTAGTCCAGTTTATTGATCATGAACCTTGCGAACAGTTATTTGTATCACGCTTCAACAATCAAGTTGTGATGAACATAGTTGCTTATTTGAATTAGATATTAATTTGTTGAACTATATTTGTTGAGAATCATATGACCGATTTTACACAAACACCCTTAAATGAAACGGATTAGCGTTTTATTTCTGTTACTACTGATTACAGCTTCTACAGCACTTGCCCAAACTGGCAAAATTGCTGGTAGAATTACAGATGACTCCGGCTCCCCTTTACCTGGAGTCAATCTGTTTATCCCATCTACCCTTCAAGGAGCTACCTCTGATATTGATGGTTACTTTACGATTCTAAATGTATCTCCTGGAACATATAGTCTTCAATCATCTTTCATCGGATTTACAACTCAGACTGTTGAAGGAGTCCGCGTTAATATTGATCAAACGACTACTGTTAATTTACAACTTGCAGAGGATACAGTGGGGCTTGAAGAGATGGTGGTCACTGCAGAATTGCCAGTTGTGCAGGCTGATGTTTCCAACAGCCAACTCAATGTAACCTCTGATCAAATTGAAGCTCTACCAGTCTCAAGTATCAACAGCGTGGTTGGATTACAAGCGGGTATTCAGGGATTATCTGTACGTGGTAGCGGTTCCGATGAGCTTTCATTCATGGTGAATGGATTAACTCTGAGAGACGAGCGCAATAATGCTCCCTATACCAGTATTAGTCTTTCATCCGTTGAAGAAGTTCAAGTTCAAACAGGTGGGTTTAATGCAGAATATGGTAATGTAAGATCTGGAGTGGTTAACGTAGTCACCAAGGAAGGAGATCGCAGGAGATACTCAGGGAATGCCATTCTCAGATACAGTCCCCCCGCTCAAAAACATTTTGGCCCCCGTGCAGATGATCCTAATTCATTTTGGATTCGTCCATTTTTAGATAACGATGTAGCCTGGGCTGGAACGGAGGCAGGCGGTTGGGATGAATTCACACAATCTCAATACCCAACATTTGAAGGATGGATATCTATTTCTGAGGAAAGACTCAAAGATGATGATCCTTCCAATGATATGACCCCTGAGGCCCTACAAAAAGCCTTTCTATGGCAACACAGGAAGCCAATGGAAGTTGTTGAACCAGATTACAATGTTGATGTGGGCTTCGGTGGTCCTGTACCTTTCATTAGCAAATACTTGGGTGCACTACGCTTTTATGCTTCGGTTCGTGCAGATCAAAGCATGTATCTCATCCCATTAAACTCTGATCGTTACGAAGAATGGTCAGGGCATTTGAAAGTGACTGCTGATCTCATAACTGGCATGAAACTCACAGTTGAAGGATTAAGAGGTCGAATCACAGGCACTTCATTAAGTAGAACTGGACAGCCAGGGGTGTTTAGATCTCCCTTCAGTATCGCCAGTCAACTCAGTCGTGTCAGTTTTATTGATGCACGAATTTATTCAACCGACTACTGGGCTCCAACTGAAGTCAATAACTATATGGGTGGGATAAAATTAACTCACTCACTGAGTTCAAACACTTTTTATGAAATTCGATTGAATGCTTTCAGATCCAATTATGATACAAACCCTGGTCAGTTGCGTGATGAAACACCAGTAGTTTCATTTGGGGGTGTAGGATTTGATGAAGCTCCTTTTGGTTTTCAACCCAGACCTACATTTGGAGTTGATGGCATGCGGACGGGTGTAGGAATGAGTAATGCCCGTGATACAAGTGTTGTGACGGCCTATAATTTTAAGGCAGATCTTACCAGTCAGTTAAATCGTTTTTTTCAAATTAAGACGGGTGTAGAGTATAATCTTTCAGATTCAAAAGTGAATTACGGACGATTTGATGAATTCCTGCCGAGTAGTAACTCTCATTCTACATGGGAGCGTACTCCCGTACGAGGAGCTGCTTATGCTCAAAGTAAACTTGAGTTTGCTGGTATGATTGCGAATTTGGGGTTGAGGATGGATTACTTTAATGCGGGAGGAGACTGGTATAGTTTTGATCCTTTCAGTCCAGCATTTAGTGCACGGTTTGCACCTGTGATTGATACGTTGCTCACGCAGGATCCGACCAAACACATTTTTTCACTCAGTCCACGAATGGGAGTCTCTTTCCCGATTACCGAGTTCAGTAAGTTGTATTTCAATTACGGACATTTTCGTTCGTTACCCGATCCAAACAATTTGTTTTTGTTGAGGGAGTTCACGACTACGGGTCAGATTAGCCGAGTCGCTAATCCAAATAATCCATTACCTAAGACGGTTGCCTACGAGCTTGGTTACGAACAATCACTCTTTGATCAGCTATTGATTCGAATGGCTGGGTACTATAAAGATGTGTCATTGCAACCATTTTTAACAGAATATATCAGCAGAGATGGACAAGTGAACTACACGGTGAATGAACCCAATTCATTTGAAGATATTCGTGGATTTGAAGTTACGCTGTCGCGTAACCGAGGCAAGTGGGTTCAAGGATTCATCAATTACACGTATATGGTGTTTACGTCTGGATACTTTAGTCTTCGACGGAACTTTGAAAACCCGACCGCTCAGCGAGAATTTTCTGAGAGTGATGCGGAACGTCGTCGTGCATCATCCCGTCCTGTTCCAAGACCCTATGGGCGTTTGAATCTTGACTTTTTGACTCCTGCTGATTTTGGTCCTCGTATTGCTGGTTATCCAATCTTAGCAGATTGGCGGATGAGTGTGATTACGAATTGGCAACAAGGATCTAAATACACATGGACGGGCGGAGGTGCTATTCCCGGTGTTATCAACAATGTTTCTTTCCGTGATAGTTGGAATACAAATCTTCGTTTTACGAAGAACATTGTGATTGCTGGTAACAGAGCCCAGGTGTTTGTTGACATTTTCAATGTGTTAAATCGACGAGCCTTGTCGTTTAATGGGTTTGTTGATGGAAATGATCAACTGTCTTATCTGAGATCTCTTCATTTACCAGAATCGGATGATTATCAGACGAATATTCCTGGAAATGATAAGATTGGATCCTACCGCACGCACGACGTTGCGTATCAACCTATGCAACGTATTGCTAACCGTGAGAGTATCACCCAACCTCACGAGAGAGTGATCTATTGGGAATTTGAATCACGTCAGTATTTATCCTATCGAGATGGCAACTGGGTGGCTGCTGACCAACAAGTGGTTGATCAGGCACTGCAGGACAAGGCATACATTGATATGCCGAATCAGAGTTTTCTTACATTCTTAGATCCTCGTGATATTTTCTGGGGAGTTCGGCTGTCATTTTAATTGATGAAACATTCAATGATCACATTTTGGATCAGATGTCTGACGGTTACGAGTGCAGTTGCATTCCTGTGTGTTACATCTCTTCCTGTATATGGTCAGTTTATCAATAAATGGTTGTCTGCAGGCTCACTTCACAACTGGTACTCCGAAATTGGTAGTGAATGTGAAGTTTGCGGTTTTGTTGGACGACAGCAAGATGGCTTGCGTTGGCCTGGGATTTATCGGTTTACAGATGCTCAAGCTGCCAAGGCTTTATGGATTGGAGCGACGAATGTAACCGATGATATAGGAACGAATTATCCTTATCGTGTCGTTCATGTTGGACCGCGAGTCTCTGGAGGAGGAGAATTCTTTCCACTGCGTTTTGATTTGATCAGCAGGCTACCACCTACATCGGTATTAGTTGATGGGGCGATTACAGAGCCAGAAGCGGCTATGGCTACGGATTTTGATGACTCTACGATTGAATCAGATGTGATGATTGTGAACGAGACTAATTCGCTATTGGGAATTTCCATGGAGCGTAGAATTCTCCAGTTCACGCAAGAATATCATGATAATTATCATATTCTTGAATACACCTTCACGAACACGGGAAATACCGACGATGATGCAGAGATTGAACTTCCCAATCAAACCTTAGAGGGAGTGTACTTCTTTTTTCAGTGGCGTCTTTCAGTCGCTAAGGAGACTCGCTATGTGATTGGAAATGGCACTAGCTGGGGACTCAATGCAATGTTGGATACACGTGGAGATGGTGTGAAGGTGGATCCACCAGATGAGAATTTTAGGGCACAGTATGTCTGGCATGGTAATTTTCCTCCCTTTAACGCTTATGATAATCTTGGCGGACCTATTCTACCTCAGGCACTCCCTGCTGTCAATATTGCACCTACCGATACAACAGGACGGCTTGGTGCATCGCAATTTGTTGGTGTTGTTACCTTACATGCCGATACATCGCCATCCGATCAGACGGATGACCCGAATCAACCCACAACCACTTCTTGGATTGGATCTGATGATCCTTATACCTCTCAGAATGATGCATTCAATCCATCCAAGATGGAAATTGAATACGAGGTGATGTCAGCAGGCCACAAAGAGCCCCGTCATGCTGATGTAGTGGAGCCCAGTGGACTATCTGGGTTTTTGGATCCTGTTGGGGATCCAAGTTTAGGAACACCTGGTGGTTTCTCAAATGCGAACGGGTATGGACCTTACACGATGGCACCAGGAGAGAGCATCCGTATTGTGATCGCAGAGGCCTCAGCTGGGTTAAGCCGACAAGCCAATAGTGTGATCGGGCGTGCTTACAAAGAATCGGGTGCTAACGATAGTGCTCCGATAACATATGCATTTGGTGGACAGTCTCATACCATGACCAAGAATGAATGGGTCTTTACGAGTCGAGATTCACTGTTTCAAACGTTTCGGAGAGCCCTTGCGAATTATGAATCAGGGTACGCAATTCCACGTGCTCCTGCCCCTCCAAGTGTCTTAGAGGTTGATGGGGGAGGGGATCGTATCCTGCTGAGTTGGTCAACTCATGCCACCGAGCCCTTACCAGATCGTTGGGAAATCTATCGTGCGCAGGGACGTTTTGATAGTACGTATACGCTTGTACATACGGCTTCATCGGGTGATACCAGTTTTGAAGATACCACTCCGATACGGGGGATTGATTACTATTACTACATGGTTGCTGTTGGAAGTGCTGGTCAAAATAACGGTGCTGGTCTTACACCCAGTGGACGCTCTTTAAGAAGCTCACGTTACGCTACACAAACGTACACCCCAACGCGCTTGAAACGGCCAGCTGGTAATGCCTTATCAGATGTACGGATTGTGCCGAATCCATTTAATATCGGTTCAAGTCCGTTTGTGCGGTTTCCAGATCAAACGGACAAGCTTGCATTTTTCAATATACCAGGTCGTTGCACGATTGCGATCTATACCGATCTTGGTGAACTCGTTGATGAGATTGAACATCTTGATGGAAGTGGCGATGAATTTTGGGATCACACAACTTCCTCACGACAGATTGTTTCCAGTGGGTTATACATTGCTGTAATTACGGATTTAGATACGGGTGAGAGTATTATCAAGAAGTTTGTTATTATTCGCTAAGACCACCATGAAGCGTTTGACCTACATACTGCTGATTTTGATGGTTGCTACCGTGGGATCTGTTTCTGCACAACAGCAGAAGCTGGCACAAACGGCCATGAAGTTTCTATCGGTTTCGGTAGATCCACGTGCAGCTGCGCTTGGAGATGCTTTGACCGCGGTGGATCATGGTGCTACATCCCTTTTTTATAATCCAAGTGGTATGGCATGGCAGGAGAGTACTCTTGATATTATTGTAGGGCAGACGCAATGGATTGCCGAGATCAATTATTCGGTGGGGAGTTTGTCATTTCGGCCGGGTTCTGGTCGTTTTGGTGTCATTGGTGTTTCATTATTGATGGTGGATTACGGACAGCTTGAAGAAACCATTCGCTTTGACAATGATCAGGGCTTTTTGGATGTGGGGACGTTTTCGCCATCGGCATGGAGCTATGGTGTTGGCTATGCACGGAAGTTTTCCGACCGTTTTTCGGCGGGTTTACAGGTCAAGATGGTCAACCAATTTTTAGCCAACTCGGTGATTGGCATGGACGGGGAAGGGGAATATATGCGTGAGAATGTAGAGGAGCGCATTATTGCATATGACTTTGGAGTGTTGTACAAGACAGGATTCAGGAGCTTGAATTTTGCTATTAGTGCCCGTAATTTTGCTCCAGAGATCACCTTCAGTGAAGAGGGTGTTGCCTTACCCTTGACGCTCAACATTGGTGTCTCGATGAATATGATGGATCTCATTGACCAAGGATCGAATGTGCATCAATTCCTCCTATCGGTAGATGCAGCGAATCCGCGGGATTTCTCGGAGCAGATCAAGGTAGGAGGGGAGTATACCTTTCTACAAACGTTTATTCTCCGTGCTGGCTATGCCTTCCCGACCGATGAGCAGGGTATCAGTTTTGGTATGGGCTTGAAACAATCTCTTGGGAGATTTGGATTTGGTGCTGACTATTCGTACACGGACTTTGGTTTGTTTTCCAATGTGCATCGTCTCGCCTTCAGATTTTCGCTATAGGATGAACATCCCATATTTGATTAGTGGTTTGCTGATATTTCTGCTTTTGAGTAGCAGTTGCGACTCTGGAACGGCTCCCAGTCTCTATGATCCTGACCGCAGTAGCCTATCGGATCCAACGATTGATACCGTCGTTCCTGAGGGTAGCGCACTGGCGGGTGTAGATGTGATCACGATTACAGGGAGCAATTTCTCAACTCAGCCAACTGAGAATCTTGTGTATTTCGGCACAGACCGTGGCAATGTTTTGGAATCTTCTGCAACGCAGCTTCAGGTCTTTGCCCCCAATAGTCCACAGCCTGAACTCCAACTTCGCATGTCGGTTGTCGGAGCTGAGAATTTTAGTAACAGTGTTGCTTACGGATTAGATGCTCCCTTCATTGAATTTGGCGATGTCAAAGATTTTGAGGACATCTACGGAATCACCACCGATGATGCTGGAAACCTGTATGCCTCTTTGGTAGCATTTAACTTAGGGGTGGGTATCATTCAGATCAATCCTGAAGGTGAACGAAGCGATTATATTACTTCCTCCTTCCCATGGACGGATATTGAATTTGGATCAAATAACACCCTATTTGCTGTCCGTTCCGTACGCGCCCTCTTCTCTGCTCCGAAAGATGGCACAAATTTAGCAGTATTTGCTGTTATCCCCAATTCTGCAACCCGATTAAACTCCATTGCCATTGATTCTAATGACCGCGTATGGACTTCGGGAACCGATGCTGATCTATATCGTATTGACCCAGATAAGTCCATACATACATTTGATTTTGAGCCTGATGTGCGTGACATTGTTCTTTTTGGGAACTACCTCTATGTGGCGGGAGTCCAAGAGGATAGGGGTATGATTTGGCGATTCCCGATTGACGCAAGCAGTAATTTAGGCTCCGCTGAGGATGTCTATGGTTTTGGATCTACGGGCATCACCCCCTATGCCCTCGCATTTTCCGAGGATGGGTACTTATATGTAGGTGTTGATGATACCGACCCTGTTCTTTTAATCAACCCTGATGGTGATGGCGAGATCTTGTATCCAGATGTCATCACTCAACCAGTTCGCCAATTTACTTGGGGTTTAGAAGACCAGCTTTTTGCAGCAACCAATTCTTCTGATTCACTTTCGTCGGGCGTGATTCGCATTAAGACGCGCCGCATCGGCAACAGGTAATTTGCAACTTAACAAAGATCGTTGTATATTTAACTCTACTTTTGAATTTTTCTTAAAACCAACTCATTTAATTATGACTCGTAAAACGTTTCTACTCGTAGCTTCAATCGCGCTCTTCAGCACCACTGTGAGTGCGCAGAATTGGATTGACATGGGGCCATTCCCTCCCGATTCATCTTTCACCTTAGCAACTCATGGTATTGCTGTAGATGGGGAAGGTAAGGTATGGATTGACCAGTCCGTTAGAGATTGGGCCTTAGACATGAACGGAGATACATTGGAGGATGCCAACGGCAATCCTTTCCAGTCTGCTCCTCTGTATGTGTACAATCCTGATGGTAAATTGGCCATGGATCCAATTCACACTCTCGGAGGTGATACTCTTGGCAGTTTCCCAAATCCGTTTATAAGCGGTGTCCAAACCGATCATAATGGAGATATTATTGTAGTGGCCAGAACCTCTGGATCATCTGGTGACATCTACAGATTTGATCATAAAACTGGTAAAATATCCGGATCTACGAATATTGATCCTTATTCTCCTGCCTCTCCTGGAATTGATGCCAATGGTAATATTTATTTTGCTAATGTTGGTGCATCTGGCAGTGCTATCCCTATTTATACTCCAGATTTTGGGTTTGCAGGTACTGTGGTTACATCTGTGGATGCTGGGGGTAAGGGTAAGCCAGGAATTGGCCGTAACCTCTCAGTTTCTGCTGACGGAAATTCTGTATATTGGGGACTTTCCATTGCTTGGCCTCGACATGGCTTAGTAAAATTTACTCGCCCAGACGAGTTTTCTCCATATACAACTGCTTTCACGATTACTGATACTGATACTACAGGTTTTGTCCATGAGGGGCTTGTTTCTGAATCAAGTACTCGGCATCCTACAACTGGGCATATTTGGTTTGGTAATGCACCTTCATGTTGTGGAGCTGGAAATCCAGATAATTTAGATTACTACGAAGATTATACTGTCCTGACCTGGTATGCGATTGATCCAGCTACTGATGAATTAGTTGACAGTCTTAATTACAACCTCCCTGGTGAGTATGGTGGACAGAAAACTCGCGCTATTGGATTCTCCCCCGATGGACTACATGCCTATGTCGGTCTTTACGATACAGGTGATGTGATTTCGGTTAAGCGTTTCATGCGCGGTCAGGTTACGAATATTCAACGTGATCCTGTAGAAATTCCTGATGGATTCACCCTGTCTCAAAACTATCCGAATCCCTTCAATCCTCAGACGAATATTGAGTTTGAAATGAGAGATGCTGGCGTTGCGTCGCTCAAAGTCTATGACTTATTAGGTAGGGAAGTTGCTACACTTGTAGACGAGTATTTAGTTGCTGGTAAGTATACTGCTACCTTTAATGCAACTGATTTACCCTCAGGTTCCTATGTATATCAACTGGATGTTGCAGGAAACCGTCTCAGTGGTAAAATGATGCTTGTGAAGTAGTTTTTAATACTTCCTAAAATATATGAAGAGATGGGCATTCCTATTTGCAAGGGATGCCCATCTTATATTAATGCAAGTCTTATCGTAGAAATAAACTCGCTTATTCGTACTGGTGTTTATCTGAATCATCTCATATATGCAGATCGCAAACCGATTCTATAGCCTGATCATCTTTTTGATATTTGATAGAGCCGGAGAAAGAGGAGATTACCCATATTCTTACGGAAAATAAAGTATTTAACAATGCCTTTCTCTATCATGCACATATCTGATTTGCATCGGTCTTCTCAGGACTCAATCTCCAACGATGAATTGATTTCTGCACTTGTGCATGACAGGGACCGCTATATGAGAGAAGATCCTTCCGTAATAGCACCGCAAGCTATAGTTGTTAGCGGAGATATTATACAAGGTGTTCCTCTCTATACTGACAACTTCGCAACCAAGATACAAAAACAATATGAAGTAGCGAAAGATTTCCTTGATGAACTAGTGAAACGGTTTCTGCAAGGAGACCGTTCACGTCTGGTCATGATTCCAGGTAATCATGATGTTGATTGGAATACTGCATTTACCGCACTTGCTTCAGTTTCCAGTGATGAGCTTCCCAATGATCCAGAAATTGCATTGCATGCAGAGGGCTCTTTACTTCGGTGGGATTGGAAGACTCTGACAATGTACAGAATTAAGGACCCTGAGCTCTATGAACAACGCCTTGCCCCATTCTGGCAATTTTTCAAAGACTTCTATGATGGAGTTCCAGAATTGAAGTCAGGAAAGAACCCATATGATGTACGCATATTCAACCTTTGTGATGATAGGATTGGAGTAGCTGCATACAACTCTTGTCACGGGAATGACTGTTTTGCTTTTCAAGGAATGATCCGACCGGAGGCTATTGCACGTAATGATCTTGATTTGAATGATTCAAAGAATATATATGATTTAAGAATGGCTGTATGGCATCACGGTATTGAAGGTTCACCATACCGTACGGACTATATGAATGTGAATATAGTTCATGGCTTAATCGGACGAGGCTTTAGGCTTGGATTGCATGGTCATCAGCATAAGTCACATGTAAACGCACAGGAAATTCGTCTGCCTGATCAAGAGAGAATGGCGGTCGTCAGTGCTGGATCTTTGTGTGCTAGCTCTTATGAGTTACCCGTTGGAATTCCCCGTCAGTATAATATCATAGAAATTGCTGATGATTTTTGTAGCGTTCGTACACATGTTAGGTCAATGAGCGTGGCGAATTTGTTTTCTAAAGCACACCTACCTGACTTCGGCGGGGCAAGTTTTTTGACTTAAATTGGACAAGACCACGAAATGCTGTCGGAGAACCAATTGATATTCAGTCTACTCGTATAGTAAAATGTATAAAAGATGCAGAAATTGCCGTTAAAGAGGACAATCATGTGGAAGCAGTTACTATTCTGAAGTCTCTTGAGGAGTTTCCCCCAGGAAGCTATCACAGACATCTACTTCTTCAGGCAGCAACGGATGGACAGGACTGGCAATCAATCATTGAAATAACGGATCCTCCAAATACCATTAATGAGCTAATGTTACGTTTTGATGCATATTATCAGTTGAATGATTTCAAGGGTGCAATCGCTACCTTGGACCGATTCTCCCATACGCTAGATCTTCCACATTCTATGGATTTGGATCTCCGTAAACGAGCAAGAATAAAGGATATTATTTCTCAATGACTGAAACCTCAGGGCAAATCCCATTTTCGGTTGATATCAGCCGAATGATTGAAGTATTGGCCGCACAAATCTACCCAACTCCTTACGCATTATTGCGTGAAAACGTTCAGAACTCCTTTGATGCTATATTACAAAGACTGCATATGGGAAAAGAATTTGATCCTCGCATTGATATCACTATTGAGCCTGGACGCGTGAGCATAGAAGATAGTGGTATAGGCATGTCACGCCAAGACTTGCGTGAACATTTTTGGCGTGCAGGTTCCAGTAGCAAGAATACCGAGGATGCCCGTGCAGCTGGAGTCGTTGGAACCTTTGGTATTGGCGCTATGGCAAATTTCGGAATCGCTAAGGAACTACATGTTGAAACAGAAGATGTGGTTTCAGGAGAGCGCACTGCATGTGCGGCGGACCGTTCTAATTTGTCGGTTACAGAAGACTGCATTGATTTTAAGCTCCTGCCATCAACAGGCATCGCCGGAACAAGAATCATAGCAGTAATGCAAACTGATAAGCCAATCCATGTAGATCAAGCCAAAAAATATATATCACATTTTGTTGAGTATTTGCCAATTGATGTCTATGTTAATGGAAGCATAGCTAGTGGTCAGGATATTGATCAGTCTGTTCCCACACTTGTGCAGACATGGTCTTTAGATGAAAAGAGCATACAGCTAGATGGTGAGATAGTTGCCGATGTAGAAATAATTGGAGCAGTTAATGGGGCTGTTCGCATTTCACTATCAAACGTCGAGATTCAATCTCGACGTTTGATAGGCAGAATGATCCTATGTCAGGATGTAGGTAACCTTCGGACTTTCCGTAGTGGTTTTGGTTTGGCAACGACAAGTGTAAATTCCGTGTATAGATTAGGGGGTATCGCCGATTTTTTGTTTCTTCAACCCACTGCTGGACGCGAAGCTTTAACCACGGAAAGCATGCAAATATTGCAGCGCATGGTTTCTGGAGTTGATGAATTCGTTTCCCTTCATTTGGGAAATCGGCCTGAAAGTAACGTGAATACCCCATTTGTGACATGGGCTTATAGGAGGCAACGCTTTGATTTGTGTTCCCACCTCCGTGTGCCGATAGAACCTGGCGACTCTGCACCATTACATGAGATCAAGAAGCAATCGGATAGTTCTCCAGTACTTGTCTATTGTGGTACTGATAAGTCATCAATTACTCACGCGTCAGAAGATCGCCCTATAATTATGCCGACGCGAAACTCACCGCGACGCGACTGTGAGATTGCTTACCTCAATAAATACTGTAAGATTGAACTACTCTCAGACGACCCCAAGATTCTGAAAGAAAAAAAGACTCTGGAAACCACCATGGCGGAGACAGCTCTGGCGTTTCGGCTGGCTTCAATTCTCTCCAGCGATTACTTTCTTGAATCCCATATTAAATTTGGCCAGATTTCACATGGTCTGCCAGTACTTGTGACCAAAAATGAAAAACCGGCTGAAATTTTTCTTGATCCTTCTGGAGGAACTACTCAGCTGTTGTTGGAACTATATGAAACCCAGTTTCCAGCATTTTGTGATATGGCAAAAGACTTTGTAAGAAATATGATCTTCCCCCGCATATCAGATCTTGTGCCAACGGCAACCCGCTTAGGTGCCCAGGCTTTTCTCAAATCTATCAATCGGAAGCGAGAAGTATTTGAGTATGAAGCCTCAGATTTAGAGAGCCTTACATCTCTTTGGAAGGACTATATTAATGGTACTCTAAGTTTCCAGCAAGCGGTTGACCACTCCAATCGTGTTGCGACGCATAGTTATCAATTTGTTGACAGTACAGCTACCGGCTCAATGCGAGATGTCGTTCCAGATGTTATTGATAACCAAACGGAAACTATGCAGGGTGATGTAACAGAACATGGACCAATGCCTCCAATTCATCGATTAGATATGAAGACAGATAAGAAACTTCTTACTATTGAAAACGATGAAGCCCCCCTTAAGAACTATAGGTGTTTTCTTGCTCTGACCGATCGTATTCGTGAAGAGAACGGAGATTTTTTTCTGCAGCCACATCAAACATCCGTGGTATGGGGTGGACAAAAGGCACTATTTATTTTTTTGCACCATTCTGGAGAGTTTGGCCTCTATTATGACCTCCAAACGCGTAGCCTAATTAGTGAACAGTCTGGCGGAGGATCAATTACCTCATGTACGATAGTGATGAAAAATCGTATATTCATACCTATACCTACTCTTATTCAGGCAAGTTTCATGCCCGGCGAAGGAGAAAAAAAACGGTTTGATGTGAAATGCGATATTCTTCATGTTGATCATCAAGTACGACAAATTCCCATTTAATATTCTTGATTGCGGCTTATATACATGAGTGTCCGAACTGATTAAGGGGGCACATAGGAAAAATTGAATTGATTTAATAGCCACTGAAAAATCATCATTAATTCCCATCTTTTCATTATCTTTTATGTATACACGTAAATTTTAGTCTCATAGCTCATACATGACTGGAAAATCACTCCTTAAAGGCATATCTTGGGTAGATCTTTTGAAGATGTTCCCAGACAATGATACTGCTGAAAAGTGGTTTGCACTGCTACGCTGGGGAGGTAAGCCTATTGCATGTCTCAAGTCTGGGTCAGATAACGTTGTGGTAGGTGAAGCACATGCCTTTATGCCATACTGTTACAGGACTTGCAGTAAGCGATTTAGTGTGCGTATTGGCACAGTGATGCAAGACTCCAATCTTGGGGCTATCAAGTGTGGACAAATGCAATCCAGATCACTACTATAGCATCAGAGGCTATCCAGTATGAGGTTACACCGTCATCTGGGAGTTACCAAGAAGACTGTCACGCATCTGGCTCTCTCTATGAGAATCAATGAGACATGGAATCATGGATAATTTACTCTCTTTGAAGGATATACCAATAAGACCGTCAAGCATTCTGACAAGCAATCATGTAGACGGAATGGTGCATACCAATGGCATTGAATCCTTCTGGTATTGTTGACGGGTAGATACTATGGTACTATCATTCATTTCTACATGGCAATTATAGCGATACATCAACGAATTCTCTGATAGGCATTATGACTTGTAGAATGAATGGACACCCAAAGGCAGATGGAGCGGATGGCGATTAGGAATGATCGGCAAACGCGCCTTACCTACCACAAACTCAAGCTCAGAAACCAAGGCAGGGTAAGTACAACCTGATTATCCGCACCTTGCTGGACTCCAATATATATTTTCCCAATGGCTGATAGTGAATTCCGATCATATCAATATATCTCGCAAAACCTAAAGGATTTGGGGTGGGACATCCGTAACCCAAAGCGGGGCGGTTCTGTGTACACGCAGGGGGAGTTCCGCTACCATGACGAAATCCTGACCAAATCACTTGCAAGGCTAACCCCTGAAAATATTATAGTGTTGGAATATGAGGGGCAGTCTATTTATTGGGTTGTAGAAGCAAAGCGAACATACAATCAACTTTCTTTGGCGTTGAGCGAGGCAAAGGACTACGCTGATAAGATCAATGAATATTCGGGGGGGGGGGATTTTGAATCATGTACATGATCACGCCAGATTTGCCACTGGTGTTGCAGGTAGCCCCGATGAGTCATTCTATGTGGAAACATTATACTGGGACGGAGAAATCTGGCAGAGTATATCAATAAACAATTACGAGACAACGGGTTTCCTGTCATGCGATCAATGTATTTCCATTCTCCACAGAAACAATCCTCATATTCCAATCTACGATGATGATCCAGAACGCTTCTTAAAAAAAGCGAATAGCATAAACAAGACGCTTCATGAGAATGAAGTACCTGTAGGAGAGCGAGCTCATGTGATGGCCGCACTACTTCTGGCCTTAGCAAGAGACGGCAGAATGCGGATACACGAGAGACCTAGTGATCTGGCACGGGAAGTCAATGGGAATATCGAGGAACTACTCAGGGACCACGGAAAGGAAGAGTTTGCGAAAACCATATCACTGAAACTACCAGCCACACAAAAAAACCATCAGAAATACCGAAGTGCAATCGTAGAAACACTTCAGCACTTACGAGAGATGAACATCAGGTCAGCCATTAATAGTGAGGATGATGCGTTGGGAAAATTCTACGAAACATTCCTGAAATTTGCAAACGGGGCGAAAGAAATGGGAATCGTTCTAACCCCCCGCCATATCACAAAGTTTGCTGTTGATGTAGTGGGAGTGGGTCCCAATGACAAAGTCTATGACCCCGCATGCGGGACGGGGGGGTTCTTGGTTTCCGCCATGGATGATTTACGTAAGAAATTAGCCTTGGAACATCCCGAATCCTATAAAAAATTTCAGAAAAATGGGCTATATGGAGTGGAACAACGCGACGATGTTTATGGACTTGCCCTTGTCAACATGATATTCCGTGGCGATGGTAAATCCCGAATATACGATGGGAACTGTTTTGATCACCAATTTTGGCAACGGGACGACATGGTGTTCTTCACACTACGGGGGCAGCCAGAACCTGAGGGGGCTACGCGCCCATTCACCAAAGTGTTTATGAATCCGCCATTCAAACTCACAAACTCACCTGAGCGTCAATTTGTTGACCACGCCCTGAAACAGATGAAGCTAGGCGCAATCCTATTTGCGGTACTACCCGCTGTCGTAATTGGCGGAGCAAGAGAGCATGTCAAGTGGCGCAAAGAATTGCTAAGGCGCCACACGGTGTTGGCAGTAATCAAGCTAGATAAAAATGTGTTCTACCCTATCGCAGAAGGAACCTACGCCCTTGTCCTCAAGGCACACATTCCCCACCCCCTGAATAACGATGTCTTTATGGGGATGCTAATGGACGACCGACATAGACCACGCAGATCCAAGATGCTCTCCGCCTACAGCTTCCAAGACAACGTTGAGCGCATGACCGCGGACCTACGTGCTTTCATCGTTGGCAAACCAATCCTTAAAAACATTCCCAGAGAGCAGGTGCTTACCAAAATTGTGACTGAGACCCCCTGCGACCTATCACCCGAATCATATTTATCCAACAGACCACCTGATCTCACAATTCAAACCATACACCGGGCGATCAATCTTGATGCCGCACAAAAACGGGTGGCAATAATTGCCAAGCCCTACAGAGATCTTTCATATCAAACCCAAATTTTCCCCTTGTCAGATTTAATTAAGGCGGAAATCCCTGCACCACTCAAAACTCTCAAAGAATATCCCGAAGGAGCTATCCCTGTGGTTTCAGCAACATATTACGAGAATGGAATTACAAAATGGCTAGATGTTCCAAAGGACCTCAGGTTGCGGGATTGTATGACGATATCTCGCACGCACAATACCAGACCATGTGAGGCATTTTGGCACCCATATGAGTTTTCGGCAATAAAAACAGTATTCGTTCTACAACCCATAGACATCTTTGCTAGGAATAAACATGCCATGATCTACCTCTGCCAAGCAGTAACCGAAAATAACGCATGGAGGTATGATTATGCAAGAAACGTGAAGCTAGACGAACTTGAGGTGTATTTACCAGCCCATCATAGTGGACTCCCCGATATCGACAGGATTATATCTATTGTGGAGAACCAACTCGTTGCACTCTGACAACCGAAAATTGCGAATCAAGTTATAACCCCTGGTATAGGATGAAAGGTTCCACAATTGGGCGATATGTTAATTTGGGTTACATTTTTATATTATCTACAAATCGTCACGGGGAAGAGAGCCCC
>JAPOTS010000089.1 GCA_026709065.1 Bacteroidota bacterium | reverse complement strand
GTACCAACGTTCACATGAGGCTTTGTACGCTGAAAAACTTCCTTTGCCATTTTTGAAAATAAATTTAATTAATGAATAAGAGCCGCCTCTCGGATTTGAACCGAGGCCCCCTTCCTTACCATGGAAGTGCTCTACCCCTGAGCTAAGGCGGCCAAATGATGAGCGGGAGACGAGGTTCGAACTCGCGACATTCAGCTTGGAAGGCTGATGCTCTACCAACTGAGCTACTCCCGCTGGTATGTGGGCAGGGAAGGATTCGAACCTCCGAAGGCTAAGCCAGCAGATTTACAGTCTGCCCCCGTTGGCCACTTGGGTACCTGCCCCAATTAAATTACTTTAATGAGAATCCCTCGTTCTTGTGCCCTCATTTTTTCAATCAATGAGCTGGCGAAGGGACTTGAACCCCCGACCTGCTGATTACAAATCAGCTGCTCTACCAACTGAGCTACGCCAGCAGAGAGAGTTCTCAATACACAAAAAACAACCCTTATACGCAATAAGTTGAAAATAGTCACACCTATTTACGAATCTGATGTAGCGTTCTTGTTACTTTCCAAATCACATATAAAACGATTAATCCTGAAACCAATAGCCCATAGCGCGATAAGTAGGCAATGATCCGCTCCCACTCCTCACCCACTAAATACCCAACAACCGATATTATTGTGACCCAGACAGTTGAACTCAATAATGCTAAATATCCTACTGTCAATACTGACATCCGATTCATTCCAACGGTAAACGCAATGACTGTTCGTGCCCCAGCAAGAAAACGATTCGCCGCTACAACTGCATATCCTCTTGAGTCAATCCACTTAGTCACTTTCGAGATTGACTCCTGTGGTAACCAACGCATTATTTGAGACTCAAGTATTTTTGGTCCACTGTAGCGCCCAATATAATACATACACATAAAGCCCACAGTCCCACCGATCACACTTAATAGAATAACGGTAAAGAGATTCATAGGGCCAACGGCTACGAGAGACGCGGCAAAAACCACAAGCACATCACCTGGGATTGGTGGGAAAATATTTTCAAACCAAGAGATAAATAACAGAAATGAATAGGTCCAGATGACTGGAATTTCAGTCGTTCTTATTAGAAGATCGGTCAGAAACTGTTCCATGGGTAATGTTGATTAAGCCACACTGAGAAGACAGACTGCCCATGCAGCTGCACCCTCGTGACGACCGACCATTCCAATTTTTTCCGAAGTGGTGGCCTTGATGGAAACTTGATCAAACTCAATGCCCAAATCATCCGCAATCACTGTTCTCATTGTGTTAATATATGGGCGGAGTTTGGGTCGTTCAAGAGCCACAGTTGTATCTATATTCACAATTTGATATCCTGCCCCTATCACCAAAGCATTTACCTCACGAAGTAGTTTTCGACTATCAACATCTTTCCAACGAGAATCCGTATCAGGAAAATGGGATCCAATATCACCCAAAGCAAGAGCTCCAAGTAAAGCATCACAAATCGCATGTAGAAGGACATCTGCATCAGAATGACCTGCAAGACCCAGTGAATGAGGAATGGTGACCCCGCCAATAATCAATGGCCGTCCCTCTACTAATTGATGCACATCATATCCTAACCCGATTCTCATCTTCAATAACCAAACTCCATGTATTCCCATGACTTCTGGGCCCAATTCCAGTCAGATTGGGTTGTAATTTTAATATTCCGTGGATCTCCATGTATGATATGCACTGAATATCCTAACTGCTCCATCACTGCCACATCATCAGTTGCGACCGATAAGTCTGCATTCTTAAATGCTTTAACTAACAGCGAATAATTAAAACCCTGAGGGGTTTGCATCAAGTACAGACCATCACGTGAAATCACATGAGTAAAACGGCCATTCTCTCCATAACGGACAGTATCAGTCACAGGCACTGCAACTGCGGCTGCACCATGTTTGATCGTGGATTCAATGACAGATGAAATCATAGATCCAGTAATAAATGGGCGTGCAGCATCATGAACCAAAACAACAGAGGTAGAGACATTAAGCGCTAGGAGTCCTTCGTAAACAGATTCCTGTCTAGTCGCCCCTCCAACGACAACATGGGATAGCTTTTTTAACGGAGACAGGATATCAGTGATTAAATCAATGGACTGATTATCCCCCACAACAACTATTTCATTGACTTCTGGATGCTGTTCAAAGACACGAACTGTCTGAAATAGTAACGGAGCTTGGCCCAATTGGCGAAATTGTTTCGGCTGGCCTCCTATTCTAGTTCCCGATCCTGCAGCGGGAATGACAACTGCGGCCATTTTCAGATTATCAGCATTGCATCACCAAACGAATACAGACGATATTTTTGATCAATCGCAACTGCATAAGCTTCCTTAAGTAGATCAAATCCTGCAAATGCGGATGTAAGCATAATCAGGGTACTGGAAGGCATATGAAAATTGGTAATGAGTCTCTCAGTGATTGCAAATTGATAGGGTGGATAAATAAATTTGTCAGTCCACCCAGACTTCGCTTTCAAATGTCGGGAAGCCGTCAGGCTGGTTTCTAAGGCACGAACAACGGTCGTTCCACAAACTGTCACATGATTCTCATTGGAATCAAGTGCTTGATTGACGAGCTCTGCAGCTTCTGGAGAGACATTATAATACTCAGAATTCATCCTGTGCTTTGTCAAATCTTCAACTGCTACATCTGTAAAAGACCCTATCCCGACATGTAATGTAATTGGGATGATTTTTACACCATTGTCAGCGAGTTGAGATACTAATTGAGGGGTAAAATGGAGTCCTGCGGTCGGAGCAGCTACTGCTCCACGATGCTCAGCGAAGACCGTCTGATACCTGTCAACATCTTCGCGTTCGGCTTCACGTTTTATGTACGGGGGTAATGGTGTAATTCCCCCTTGATCAATGAGCTGATAGAGCGTTTCGTTGTTACCATCAAAGTCAAACCGAATTGTACGACCACGAGAAGTTGTATTATCAATGACTTCTGCTACAAGATTATTATTGAAAAAGAGTTTATTTCCGATCCGAATTTTTCGTGCTGGCTCTACGATGACATCCCAAAGGCGGCTTTGAGAATTGAGTTCTCGAAGGAGAAAAACCTCTACCTTAGCACCTGTTTTTTCTTTATTTCCTCTGAGGCGAGCGGGAAAAACTTTTGTATTATTGACAACTAAGACATCGTCTGAATGGAAATAATCTGTTATTTCATTGAAATGACGGTGCTCTATCGTTTGTTTTTTCCGATCAATGACCATCAGGCGAGAGGAATCTCTCGGATCGGCAGGATACTTGGCAATTAACTCTCTAGGAATGTCATACTGAAAATCACTCAACTTGTGACGCTCTGGTCCCAATCTGATCATGTGAGTAAGGTTTAGCTACAAAATCAACAATAACAAGGTTCGGTTGAAGCTCAGACTAAGTGGACGGCTCCAATACAATCGTAGAAACGATTCTACCGTAGTCTTGTTTCTTGATTACCGATTTTTGAAATTGATTTAGAATGACCTTCATTTTTTCGGACCTTAAAATGATTGTGTTATTTCATCTTACTGATGATGCTGCTACTTTAGACTTGAATATGAAATATAGGAACTAATCTCGCAGTCGATCCACATTGCGAATTAATTTCAAGTTACGATTTAAGATCCTTACCGATAGTGAGAGACTTATATATCCTATAATCGGAAGAGCTCCAGAAATCACTAGCCCCCAAATACTGCCACTTACTGCTAACCATTGGTCAAATACATCTGAGACCCATAGGGAATAATAATAAATCCCTGATAGTGCAATAACAATAATTTGTGAGATTTTAAGCGATTGGAGCTGTAACTTAGAGTTTCCATGAAATAGTATCGTAATCAATATTAGAACTCCCAGAACAATCAAACTGATTCTCATAAACTCAGCGAGCCCTTCAAATCGACTGTTAATATCTAATGAAATCAATACGTAGGATGCCCCAGACAAGGCGATAAAATAAGAATGTTGATGGCCCATGAACCTTAATTGATAGTCTATATTGGAGATTGGTGGATCAATTGTATAATCTCATTTGTCACACCATCGGTGGAAGCTGTTCCACCAACATCGGCAGTAAGACACTGACCTTCTTCATACAACCGGCAGACAGCCCACTCAATCTTTTGGGCAGCTTTGATTTCTCCAATATGATGTAACAGTAGGGATGCAGATCGGATCAAAGCTGTAGGATTTGCTTTGCCACTTCCAGCAATGTCAGGAGCACTCCCATGAACTGCCTCAAATACTGCAACCTCATCACCGATATTAGCTCCAGGGACAATCCCGAGCCCCCCTACAAGGCCTGCACAAAGATCACTTAATATGTCCCCAAAAAGATTAGTGGTTACAATGCAATCAAATGCTTGTGGCCTAAGTACTAATTGCATGGCCATATTATCTACGATAAATTGATTGAACATAATGTTTGGAAATTCATCTGCAATGGACAGTGCTTCACGAAGAAAGAGACCTGTTGATAGTTTAAGCACATTTGCCTTGTGAACGACCGTCAGTAAGCGGCGCTGATTAGCAACCACCCACTCAAAAGCATAACGCAGAACTCGTTGAGATCCCTTACGTGAAATTCGCGCAATAGACTCGGCGATTTCAAGGCGCTCGTCATAACTTTCAATACCCGAGTATAGCCCTTCGGTATTTTCCCGAAATATTACTAAGTCCACATCCGAAAATGGTGTTCGGATTCCCTGCAATTGTTTACAGATACGAAGATTAACATATAAATCCAATTTCTGACGGAGTGTAACATTTACACTCCGGAAGCCTTCCGCTACAGGAGTCGTAACTGGCCCCTTCAATGATAGGCGATTACTACGAATGGAATCCAGTATCTCATCTGGTAATGGATGACCAAACTTTTCAATCGCTGAATATCCGACAAAATCAAACCGATCCCACTGAATTTTAACGCCGGTAGCTGCAATAACCTTGCAGGCTGAGTCTGTAACCTCAGGTCCAATCCCATCACCTGGGACTAATGTGACTTCATACATGCATGAACTCGAATAGACTCAAGTTGAACGATTAACAACACCAAATAAAGGAGAAATATTGCCCATACTGCAACTCCGCTATGAAATCTCTGATTATGATTTTGTGTTCAAGGGTTTTCATATTTAGATCTGCTTATTACGTATTAAAATGCGAAAATAAGGACACTTCACATTGATGCTCAAATCCTTTCCGTCATCTCCTTTTCTAAATTGAATAATCTCAAACTGTTCAGGGTTATATTTGTCCAAGAAGGTAATAGGAACCCCCATTGCCCCTGGATAATCAACTGGAATATGCTTTGTCTTACTTACCTCAATTGCATCATAATTGTCATAGTGCGGGTATTCTTCTGGTGTGTATCTCTTGTAGAGAATCATCTCATCATTCCGCTTTTTGTGGGGCAGGTTTGTAAACCAACAAGCATTCCCCAACCTTCCTTTTACAATGCCATCTACAATTCGGTATGCACTACCTTCTTTTTTTGTTTCAACCAGCTCTTTTGCATACTCATCAGGCACATCAAAAAGCATGTCTCGCCCAGAGGTTCCGTATCCTAACCAGATCTTATTCTGCATAATAAGCGGGAAAATCTCTTTGTAGGTAATCGCATTCATATTCCCAATAATCAAAAACTTTTTATCATACTCCATTAACTGCGCCACATATTCTCTGAAAAGAGAAAACGGTGGATTGGTTACTACAATATCGGCTTCTTTCAATAACTCAATACACTCAGCACTCCGAAAATCCCCATCACCCTTCAAAGGCTTTACATGAATCTCATGTGGATCAGGGCGGCAATTCCCATCTTGATCTCCATAGTATTCCAGATAAACTGCTTTCTCTGAATCATGCTGTGAAAACAGATCGGGTTGTTGATTCTTATAACAAGTCGCGATGAGTTTCTTCAATCCATACCACTCAAACTGTTTTGAGAAGAAGTCAAAGAAGTTGCTCACGCGCGGGTCATCACAATTACAATAGACGACTTGACCAAGAAAATGGGCTATGTAATGACGTAACTCGTATTCTATATCGCGTAACCGCGTATAGAACTCATCCTTTTTAGCACGCTTTGCACCGTGCAAGTTTATATTTAGATCCATTGAACCAACAAACTATACCCAGTGAAAATTTACGCACTCTACGCTTGATCGTCAAGGTTACAGTTTGAGTAAAAACTCCCAAACAAAGAGTAGTGACGTATTAACCACTACCCACCGATTCGTAACCACAATCCAAACACGAGATAAAACTCAAATATTTGATATGTCGCGTCTGGATGAATAGCTGATACGAAGTGTACCGGCTTTACGTAACTCGCCTTGAACATCGGTCACCACTCCCATCTCTGATTCTTCGTCCACTCTGAGCGATACAATCAGTCTGGGCTGTTCACTGAGTTTCCTGTACATGATAGATCGGATGTTGGTCAAATCTTCTATCACAGCATCATCAATCTGAACTTTTGTGTCCCCAAACCTGTTCATAGGTAACTTCTCTGGTCCCATCCAAACATAGGATACATAGCGCTTTTGCTCTATCTTGGTCAAGGCTTCCGCCTCTGGCAAAGTAGTTCGGACTTGAACCTCCTGCTCCCTTAATACGGTTGTCACCATGAAAAATATAAGAAGCATAAAGATGATATCCGGTAGAGAAGCAGTAGAAATCTCGGGCTTTGCTTTGGATTTTTTAGTAAAGTGAGCCATTATGGTCTATTTATGATTCAGTTTCCAGGATCAGGTTCAGCAAGTGAAACTTGGGCAGGCCATTTTTCGCGAATTACGTTTTCTCCGCCAGATTCCAAGTCAGACCTATATTCAATATAGCTGGGGAAGCCCAAAGAACGAGCTTCTGTATCCCAAATTTCAAAATAGGCCATCCAGACCTCATCAAGCGTCTGAATATACAGATTGTAAGGCGTTAAACGATCGGTTTTGATTGAGACAACAGCTTTGGATGGCGAATCAGAATATCGAGCATCCGCTCCATTATTCTGAACATGTGTCAACACCTCTCCACGAATCTGTCCAACATTGGACGGTAAATCTTCAAGGAGAACCTGCCCCTGTGCATTGATAAGAATTTTTAGCATATTCCGATCGCTTACCGGGGGGGGAGGTGTCGTTTCATCTGGCTCAGGAGGCAATGTCATCCCGATACCTGTATCAACATCAATCGTGGTGGTGACTAAGAAGAAAATTAAGAGCAAAAACGCAATATCTGCCATAGAAGATGTTGGGATCTCTGCTCCATCACGTTTCTTTTTCTTCGCAAGTATACTCATGAATCAATGGGTTTAGATTAAGAAACCAAGTTTTTAACACCTGACACCAGAAGTGCCGCCAATGTTAGAACAAGGGAAATGACAATGGTCATGATTCCTGCATCAGCCCATGTGGGCATTGCTAATCCTAATATGAGAAAAAGTATTGGTGGTACAGCCATGAATGCCAGCGAAATCATCTTGATTTTTCCAAACATTAGACTGCGGACACCCGAGGCAAGCATCACCAACAAAGCAATGCCAATTAGCGCTAAAACTATATATAAAGCAATGTTGAGAAGCATTTATTTTATATCTATGTGAAAGAGAGACTCAAAAGATGAAATATCTGTTAAGATGATGCACCAGATTCCTTCATCACCAGAGAATCAATCAATTCAATGGACGCTTCCTCCATCTCTACGACAATTCGGTCAATTTTTGAGACCGCATAGTTATAGAAGAATTGGAGAATGATAGCTACAATCAGTCCGAAAACAGTCGTTAATAGTGCTATTTTGATACCTCTGGCGACCAGACTCGGCGAAATATCTCCCGCAGCTTCAATAGCATCAAAGGCGGCAACCATTCCAATCACAGTTCCCAAAAACCCAAACATAGGAGCCAAAGCGATAAACAGCGATAACCAAACCAGACCACGCTCAAGAAAACTCATCTCAATGGACCCATAGGCGACAACAGCCTTTTCAACAGATTCAATTCCTTCATCAGAGCGCATTAAGCCTGCCTGAAAAACCGCGGAAACAGGTCCTCTCGTTTCAGCACAAATCTCCTCGGCAGCACTAACGCCACCCTCTTCAAGTGCTTCTTTGACACGGACAATAAACTTACGTGTATTGACATCAGCTAAGATCAACTGAATCACGCGTTCAAATGCGATGGCTAATCCTACAATCAGAATGATTAATACGGGCCACATAAACTCGCCACCTTGATTAAAATAATTGACGAGCACATTGATTGTGCCAGCACCTTCAGCAACAGCATCTTGCGATTGCATGATGTTCGCGAAAAACTTCATGGACAAATCCTCCAGATATTGATTAAGAGTTAAGAATGATAAACATAACAAATATACTACCTAAAATATATCTTGCCAAACTACAGCAAAAATTTACACTAAATTTAGAAAAAATAAATTAAATATTTTTTGATTTACAAACTTAAGAGCTAATTTTCAACGAGTGTATTCGCTTCGCTCCAAAGTTTTAGAGCTTCCTGCAATGTATGGTCTTCTGGATGCATGACAGGATAAAAAGCTTCTAGATCATAGAGCCTTACGGCTAAACGTGCTTTAATACGGGCCTCTAAATAAGTCCGATCAGCTTCAACTTCATCAGAATCAAAAGCGCCTTCCTCAGATCCAAAGCGGAGTCCTCTCACCCGTGCATAATCAAGAAAGCCCTGAAATTCTTGCTCATCAACCATGAAAGATTCAAAAAATTGCTCTCTTTGATCCCCCCACTGTTGCGTCAATGACTCACCTTCGCGATCATACCACATTCTGGCATACGTATTTGCAATGTCTGCTGATAAAATTTCACGCAAAAATGTTGACGCTGTATCAATATCAACAATAAAGTCTGGTAGAATTCCACCTCCACCCATGACCGTACGTCCTCCAGAAGTGACATACAAGAGTGAATCGGGAATCTCATCCAATATTTCCTTTGCACTCATGAGAGCAGAATTCTCCTGCAATTCACGCTTAGATGTATAATAATCTTCACGGTCACCATTCTCATAGGGAGTTTGGATCAACCGGCCAGATGGAGTATAATATCGTGCAATAGTTACTCGCAATGCGCTACCATCTGGTAGTCGGGCCTGCTGTTGAACTAATCCCTTTCCAAAGGTACGGCGCCCTACAATCAATCCACGATCATGATCCTGAAGAGCACCCGCAACAATTTCACTTGCAGAAGCCGAAGATTCGTTGACCAGTACAATGATAGGTTCATCTTCAAGTAACCCATTAGATGTTGCATTAAATGATGCATTAGCATCACGTATCCTACCCTTTTGAGAGACTATTAATGCACCCTCTGGAAGAAATTCATCGGATAATTGTACAGCCATTTCCATGTACCCACCTGAGTTTCCCCTCAAATCCAACATTAAACGCTGCATACCCCGAGACTTGAGTCGATCAACCGCATCACGAAATTCTTGATGTGTGGTACCAGAAAAACGATTGATCTTGATGAATCCTGTTACCTCATCAATCATGTATGCCACATCTACGGCATACAACGGAATTCTGTCTCGAACAATTGAAAAATTTAATGGATCTGAGTATCCAGGCCGAACAACAACGATCTCTACGGTGGTTCCGCGGGGACCTTTAAGCGTTCGTTGCACATCCAGGCTGCTGTACCCAATCGTACTTTCTTGATCCACCTCAATAATGCGATCACCAGAATGTAAGCCAACTTTTTCACTAGGACCTCCTGGAATAACACTAAGAACTGTAAGCGTATCCTGTCCATCTACCCCCTCTACAAATTCAAATGAAATTCCTATGCCTTCAAATCCACCACTAAAATCCTCTTCAACTCGGCGCATAGACTCCTCATCTATATAAACCGAATGCGGATCTAACTCGTCAAGCATCCCTTCCAAAGCATGCTCTGCAAGAGAACCAGAATCTACTTCCTCAACATAACGCTGATTAATGATTAAAAAAGCATG
Source organism: Bacteroidota bacterium (assembly GCA_026709065.1). Classification (GTDB taxonomy): domain Bacteria; phylum Bacteroidota; class Rhodothermia; order Rhodothermales; family Bin80; genus Bin80. The sequence goes on along the minus strand of JAPOTS010000089.1, from coordinate 9,128 downwards.
TTCAAGTTTTTTTAAGGCATCTCTTGTATCATCAGACATTGCAGACCCTAAGCCCATCCCCAAAATAACACCAGTAGTAAGTATTAACACTCCAAAGAGTATTTTAGTACGCATGATCATCAGAATTCTAAGTTACCTGAGATTGGAAGTATCAACCATCTAACTTTTAAACAATATAATGGATCCGTTACCCAAAGATAAGCATGTTTGGAATTAAAACAATCACGATCATTCTTGGAAGTGTGATCACTTTGATTATCATTATCAGCGGAATGTGGCATATCGCTTATGACTGGCAGTCTCGAATACCAGATCAACAAACTATAGAAACACTCAATTCTGATGTCGAAATTCATTGGAATACCCACAACACTGCTGAAATTAATGCCCAATCCCTCACCGATGCAGTTCTTGGCCTTGGATATGTTCAGGGGCAACTTAACGGTTGGACAGTTGCTTTATGGAGACAGGCAGCACTGGGTCAATTGACAGATTGGTACGGCCCTGAAATGATTGATGCCGATCGAATGGTGAGACAACTTGGATTTGGAGAGATTTCCAAACAAGTATACAATCAACTAGATACTCAAGAAACTCAGCTACTCAACGCCTATGGACATGGGATTCAACTTGCCTGGGAAGATGCGGATCAGATGCGTGAATTTTTCTTACAGAAAATTCAACCATCCCCATGGGAATCTTGGCATAGCCTTGCGATTGAACGCCTCATCGCTTGGATGAGTAGCCCGAAGGGATCGTTGTGTGACTTAGGAAATTCTATCTGTACAGGGATGGTACAGTTACGATCAGTATTATTACTTCATGACTTTGAATCTAGTAGCGCATGGGTGGTTTCTTCATCACAAGGTCCTCTTTTTTACCAGCGGCATGTGCTAGGCAATAGCATTTCTCAATCTTTTCAGGAGGTCACACTAACTGTTGAAGACCATCTTGAATTAAAGGGTGCATCTATACTGGGAACACCCTTTTTCCCCGCCGCCCAAACCTCACGTCAAGCATGGTCAGTCCTACTAAACTCTCCGAAAATAATTCGAGAAAGTACCACTGACTCAACACAGACCGTACGTCTGAGTTTTCCTCATCGGGAAGAAATGGTTCGTTTTTTGCGCACTGATAGTACATTCAGCGCACCTGAATCAAATTATGAATTATACTGGACTGGTTTATCTACTCAAGTTGACTCGATCTCCTGGTTTTCTTTGATCCGAAATCATCGCCCCTCATTTCAACTTTGGCGAGGTGATGGAATTCTCGTACCGTCTGATACCGTCTCAACTACTCTGGGAGAGCCTGAATTTGGAGCGATTCCCCGGCAGGTTCCACTACTGATACCCGATGAATCTTGGACCATTCTTGGAAGTCCAGACTATATCTATCCAATTAATCGGGGTGGTATTGTGATAAGCAATGATTCACTAGCGAAGCATACGGCTTCATACCTTGATTCAGCAAACCCTGATATATCCAGCCCCTTATCATGGATCACCGATGCGCGAAGCGACATAGCGTTCAATACATTGTCTCAGATGTTAGACTCTTTGTATTTGCCTGAAAATCCACCTCCAATGATAGAATCTGCGGTCAGTTATCTCAGGAATTGGAATCATCAATTTGAAGAGCAAAGTATTGGAGCAACGATATACAATGAATGGGTGAGTTCAATAGAAACGACATTGGTCGCTGGCCTTTATGATGCTGTGGATAACCTGACTGAACAATTCGGTCCTAATGAAAGCGAATGGGGATGGGAACGCGTTTACACCGATACAAGCTATTTTACATTTCGAGGATCACAAGAAACCCAAGCGTATGCCCCGCTTATTACTCCAATTATTGGTCATGAATCAACGATGATTTGGGGTGGAAGTCGTGCGGCCGCAGCGCCAGTGATTTGGGAATCATGGATGTGGATCGGAGGAAACAATTCCTACAACATCCGAAGGCGTGATCTTAATTTATATCAACCTCTGGCACGATACATATCGGATGAAGTCGGCAAATCTGTTTTTTCTCTTCCGACTTCGCCCATAAAAATCACCCGACTCGTTTCAACAAATAATGAGTGACTACAATCAGTGGTTTTTCGGAATTGATGCTGGCGGAACTCAAACCTGCCTGTATGCCCGGTCTATTGGAATAGGTTCTGATTTTCATCTTAGTGGCGGTCCTGCAAATGCATTTCGTCATGGGAAGAATCAAGCTGCTCTAACAATTTCTCACCTTATTAACGACGGACTTAACCATCTACCACATGGTAAATTGTGTGGGATTCATGCTGGCATTGCTGGTGTCGGGTCCGAACATGTACTTAAAGAAATTCTTGAGAAAATATATAGCCACATTAAATTTAATTTTCAATATAAGATCACGGTCTCCAATGATGGCCTAATTGCCTTAGAGGGGGCATTGTCTGGTGAAAATGGACTGCTATTCATTGCCGGCACAGGAAGTGGTGTACTTGCGAAAACGGGCCCAAAACTTTCTGATATGATCCATATCGGGGGCTGGGGTTATAGTATTGGAGATGAAGGCAGTGGATATTCAATTGGGCGGCGCACCATGACTGCTATTGCGCATGCCATTGACGGAGGCCCTGCTACTGCGTTGACTGACATGGCCCGATCTGAATTGAGAATTTCAGACCGTCGTTCATTGTTGCACACAATTTCTGAGTCCAACTGGAAGTTCCAAGACCTCGCCTCACAAACCTTAGATGCTGCTAAAAACGGGGACGAGGTCGCAACATCAATCATTCAACACGAAACGAAACTGCTTGTATCTCAGTCAGAATGGATATTCAAAAAGTACCCAAAGCTTAACCCGATATTCACAGCAATTGGCGGACTCACCAATGATGACTACTACTTGGAATGTTTGTGTGAAGCCGTTAAACAAGCCTGGCCATCATTGACCTACAAAACTCCCTTAAATACACCTGCTGAAGGAGCGGTAAAGATTGCAATCAATCGGTTTAACAATTCTGACGATTATTGATCAGAGATTCCACAACAGCTGGATCAGCGAGTGTGGACGTATCGCCTAATTGCTCGTAATCATTCTCCGCAATTTTGCGTAGTATCCGACGCATAATCTTTCCACTTCTGGTTTTTGGGAGCGACGGAGCAAACTGAATAAAATCAGGCTTTGCAATTGGACCTATCTGAGTACGAACATGCTGAACCAATTCTTTAAGCAGATCATCGGATGGAACTTCGTTAGAGTTCAATGTCACATAAGCATAGATTCCCTGCCCTTTGATTGAATGAGGAAACCCAACAACGGCGGCCTCAGCGACACTGTGATGAGAAACAAGGGCGCTCTCAATCTCCGCCGTGCCCATTCGATGACCACTCACATTAAGCACATCATCAACTCGGCCGGTAATCCAGTAGTACCCATCTGAATCTCGCCGACATCCATCCCCTGTAAAATATTTGCCTTCAAAATCGGAAAAGTATGTGCTTACAAAACGTTCATGATCCTGAAATACAGTCCGTGCTTGACTGGGCCAAGACTCTCGGATCGCTAAGACTCCCTCCGCCTCTCCACTGATAACATGACCTGACTGATCTAATATTTCTGGTTGAATCCCAAAGAACGGTAATGTGGCAGAGCCTGGCTTTGTAGAAATAGCCCCTGGAAGCGGGGTAATCAAAATCCCCCCCGTCTCAGTTTGCCACCATGTATCCACTATAGGACAGCGACTGTCACCAACGACTTCATGATACCATCGCCATGCCTCTGGGTTAATTGGCTCACCAACCGAACCCAATAATCGTAGTGATGCCCGACTAGTCCGCTTTACAAATGAATCTCCCATACTCATCAACGCGCGAATGGCCGTGGGGGCGGTATAAAACTGATTGACTTGATATTTATCCACTATTTGCCAAAATCTTGATGCATCAGGGTAACTTGGAATTCCCTCAAAAAAGATCTGCGTTGCCCCGTTTAACAGAGGACCATAGACAATATATGAGTGGCCTGTAATCCAGCCGACATCCGCTGTACACCAGAAAATATCTCCTGAATGATAATCAAAGACAAGTTCATGGGTCAGGGAGGTATACACTAAATAACCTCCTGTAGTATGCAAGAGTCCTTTGGGCTTGCCTGTTGATCCAGATGTGTACAAAATAAAGAGTGGATCTTCGGCATTCATGGATTCCGCTGGACAATCACTACTCGCTGACGGGACAAGATCATGATACCAGTGGTCACGATCAGAATTCCATGAAATTTCACCTCCTGTTCGCTTTACGACCAAAACAGATGACACGTCTGGACAGGAATTCAATGCCTCATCAACATTATGTTTGAGTGGGACTCGTTTTCCTCCTCTGAGTCCCTCGTCTGACGTGATAACAAATCTTGAATCACAATCTTGAATCCGATTTGCAAGAGATTCAGGTGAAAACCCAGCAAAAACAACTGAATGTACTGCACCGATTCGGCTACACGCAAGCATCGCGACAGCTGCCTCTGGAATCATAGGCATATAAATGGTGATACGATCTCCGCGTTTGACTCCCAGCGATTTAAGAACGTTGCTGAGTTGGCAGACTGCAGCATGTAGTTCTTTATAGGTGATGTTGAGCGATGCCTCGTTAGGATTGTCTGGTTCCCAGATAATTGCAATTTGATCCCCCCTATCAGATAGGTGACGATCAAGGCAATTGTAGGATGCATTCGTTTCTCCGTCATAAAACCAACGGATACTGACGTTTGATGATTGATAGGAAACATCACGAACATGAGTGAACGGCTTGAACCAGTGGATTCGCTCGCGAGCAATTGCGCTCCAGAATTCTTCGGAATTATTTATAGAGTCTTGATATTTGGACAAATACTCCTCTTTGGTGGAAATATGTGCTTTAGCGCTAAACTCGCTGGATGGAGAATACACTTTTGAAGATGTGGGATTCATAGACGTAGACTCATTCATGATTAGTTGATTTAATAATGCGATTCAGTTTAGAAATTACGGAAATTCAATTGAAATACCAACTCTTTCTGTAAGAGCTACGTTGTGTTTTATTAATGATGCGACAATTTGTCTTTTATTTGTTAATGTATCCAACCAGTCAGATGAAACTTACAAGCTGGTTTCTAAGGAGAAATTTAGCGAAAAGAAAGGGCATTAAATTCATGAGCAACCATTTCATAGATCCTTTTGACGGGTACTCGGAGTTCCTAACAGAAACGCTCCTAATCGTCCTTGCACACCTGTTGTATGGTGCAGACATCGCCAGATCAAGACGAATTTCAAAGATATGGAATAATCGTTGTTTATCCTATTGCCACTTATGGATATGATTCCCATTGAGGTCTATCAACTTGGTGCACATACTGTCTATGGGCATCTCAAGATGAGCATTCATCGGAGAAAATCAAATGCACTGCAAGTGATAATTATTTAGTCAGAAAAAAATATTGATTTTTGGAACCAAAACTATTTTGTTATGTAAAGTTGATCATTGAGTTGACTAAACGCATGAAATTCACCATCTTGCTATCGTTAAAAGCCTTCTCAACTTGTACGTAAATTTTACAGCTTCCTTGACCTTCTGTTAAGAAATTAGCACGGAGGTATTTGTTCTCTCCATCACTAAATTTTTGGGAGTCTAAGATGAAAGTACGTGATTTACCCTCAAGCTTTACCTTATTAGCACTATTATTACTTGTGTTGCTTATTCCCGCATGCGATTCTCTACAGCAACAAGATCAAAGAATCGTTTGCCCTCAACGAACGGTACCAGCATATCAGGATCTTTCCTTCGTAGGTGAAGTGTCAGCACTACGCAACGAGGGTTCTTGGGGAAGGTTTTACGAACCATTTCGCATTACCACGGACTCTCCATTTCGCATTACCGCCTACACGGACTCTGAAAACCAGACTATGTCGATCGTTGTGACTGTGTCTCGATTCTATGATAATGTTACCATAGAAAGGCTGATATTTCCATCCATTCCTAAACGTTTAGGTACCTATTCGCTAAATGAATTTAGTACACGTGATACTCATCTAAGCGTTGATGCGTATGGAGCTTTACAAAATCACCGCTGGTGGCAGTTGGTTGATCAATCACGAGATACTCATCCAAGCGTTGGTGCGAATGGTATGGATGCAGATTCAACTTTTAACTATTATCTTGATACATCTGAGGGTGGGTATATTTCGGTTGATTCATATGAATCTCAGTCACCTTGTTCAATTAAGGGTACTTTTGATCTAACACTTATTCGTAACCCTATTGGAGTTGCGGAAGATTTAAATCGAGTAAAAAATATCCTTGACTTTTTGTATAATGATACACTCCGCATTACAGACGGAAAATTTCATGCTCCGGTGGTGAGGTACCAAACAAATGGTCAAAGATTCTGATCATGATATCATCTGAAACAGATACTTAGCAGGATGGATCATGAAAATTCATCAGCCCGCCAGCACTTTGATAATCTACCATTGAAGCTTCCTAAAATCCATCTAAATGGCTTGAAGGACTGTTAGACCCTAGCCATAATTTTTATATATCAATATCACTATCCGACATTCACTTTGACGCTTTTATCAAAAAAGATTTTTGTAATTTTTGAGGCAGTTTTTCAATTTCTTCGTCAAAACGTTTTCTTACTTACCCTCGAAGTTTTGCTTTAATAAGAATTTTTCTAATTTCTTTTTTTACGTCTGCAACCGTTTGACCATCAACAAATTTTAATTCACTTGTCTCTGCAGAATCACCAATAAAAAATCTTGCACTAAATTTTGGCAAATGTGTCGCACGATCTCGTTCTACATATTTTCCAATCCGAACTCCCATATAAACTTCTTCTGGATCATCTCCACGAAAAGCATAACCCGTCAAAACACCCGGACCAAATAATCCTAAATTACTTTCCTCAATTCGAATTTTCAAATCAGTTAAACTATTTTCATCAGTATACCATACTTTTTCCCCTTCTAAAAACCATGTAAAATGTGCAGCATATTTTGGCGATCCGTCTTTTGATTTATGCTCTAATAAATCAATGAATCTATATTTCTCAACTTTTTTATAATCTTTAAGATTAGGATCAGTCATTTTTTATCTTGTCCAATTTTTAGGTAAACGTTTCCATTCAGTAGGCAATGATTCACTACTAAGCCCCCATTTAATACACAACCGAATATCTATATCTCGAACTATATCTGATCTGCTTACATCTCTTAACGCACGTCGGATTGCACAATAATAATGATCTACACTATTACCATCAAGATCATTCTTTGTAATACCATGCGAACCGTCAATATATTTCTGCACCAATGGATAAAATTTAAAGTTTAACTCCGTTGCTATTTTCATCGCATATAGTTCCTATTCAACATTCAAAACATCCTTCGGTTATTTATTCGGTTCCACATGCCAAGAACAAATCGCTGAATCATCCATCCATGCACGAATCACTCGTTTTTTGGATACTCTTTAATTCCAATATCTAAAATAAAAACGGCGTTACGTTAATCCTTATCCGACATTCACTTTAACGCTTTTATCAAAAAAGAATTTTTGTAATTCTTGAGGCAGTTTTTCAATTTCTTCGTCAATACGCTTTCTTACTCGTGGAACCGTATTCTCCATGATCCTTACATGCTCAGATCCAAACAATGGCCAATCTCTAACTCCTCTTGAAAACTTTCCATCTTTTGTTTTTGTATATCGCGGAGTTACTGCTGCAAAATATCGTGGCAAATCAATCGCCTCATCTCTACATAAAAACTTTCCAATTGCCACATTTCTATATATCTCTTCTGGAGGTGGTTGGCTCGTCATTCTATATCCACTAATTACTCCGTTCCCAAATGCAGTGTAGATATATTCTTGAATCTTGATCTTTATATCAGTCAAATTATTCGCAGTATCCCAGTCATCTTTAACTTCATCTCGCATACCACGATACGCATATTGCGGAGTTCCTTTATCATATTTATGCTTATAGATAAAAAACCCAGAATCTTCACTTACAAAAATATAATCGTCCCAGTTCATAATAGCTAATGATAGTTAATAAATTTTTAATAAATACAATAATTGTTTATGAATTAATTTTAATCAAACTTGGAAATAAAGGCAGAGGCTCCCACATTTTTGAAACACGGTAATCTTCATGGGTTAATGGTTTAACCATCCATGTATTTTTTCTGCCCTCTTTTGAAAATTTATTCAATAACACTGCACGATAACCATACATCGGCAATTTCCCTACAACTTGGACTAAATCTTTCACTTTAGGGTTTCTATTTGACTCAACCATTACAAGATTTTTTCTATCCTTAACAATCAACCCCTCTACAGTGTAAACTTTATTTTTATTATGGTCGGGTTCGTTGTGTCCATAAATATACGGATCATCATCGTTTATTACTGGACCATATTCTTTTTTAATTTCATCCTCTGTTGTTTCAAATGGACCCTCGAAAGTATCTTCATCAACTGCATTAAATTTAAACATTGATCCTAATGAGGGCTGGATTGGTGCAATACGTTTATGACGTACAATAAAGACTTTTGACCAGATTGTATCATCACCTACTGCAATATACTGTTTATCTTGATCAGAGTTATGCCATTTATATAAATTCATTTAGCTTTTTAAGTTTTGTTTTGACTTATACCGATCAGATGCCGTCAAAGGTTGTACTTCCCATAATTCTTTTGATCTTCGGTATCTTAAAGACGTTTTACCAACTTTCTTTTTCAAGACTGCAGTAAAATCACTTTTACGGTTTCGCAACCCACCTTTAACCTTTACTAAATCGCCTGATTTGGGTTTGTTTTTAGTAGGAATACTGACCACACAATTACTGAATTCAGTTAAATAACTTCTTTGAACATCGTAAATCTCGTTATCGTTATGCTTCGGTTTTTGGCTTTGAACCGCTGGTGCTGGAGTAGATTTTTCAACATCTTTTGTTACAGTTTTAACAGACTGTTCCTGGGTATTTTATCTTTACGATCTCCGATTTCATAGATCTAAGATACCCCCGGAATATCTTCAACTAATTTATTATGGTTCTACCACGATATTTGTGGGTACAGGTCTAAACCTCCGCAGAAGAAGAGGAT
>JAPOTS010000103.1 GCA_026709065.1 Bacteroidota bacterium | reverse complement strand
AATGTTGCTAAGTCATTTGCTTACCTCCAATTATATTTACGTGGCACACTCGGACGGGCACTATATTCGCAGAACTATCGGCAACAGGGTGAGGGCCCGAAGCACTGGGTTACAAGAAGAGATAATAATCAACTCGTCAAAGACGCAGTCCCTGTCATCAAGTGTGCGAGAGGATGCTATTGGAAATACCCCGGGCCCCCTCCACATACGTACGAGGTCGCGTTGCATGCGTATTTGTGTACGGAGACTTTGAGTGATATATATACCCCGCTCACGGGGAATATGGATTAGCCGCCCGTGGGCAAGACCCAACCACTAACCGCAAGGGCTGCCGTCAGTGCTACAAATGCGATGGCGAAGCTGGATCACGGCAAGATCTGATAAGACGGTGTAACCCGAAGATGGAGAATCTGACAAATGGTGTAGGATGGATCAAACGCCTGTGCCTGGTATTGATCTGGTGCGGGGCGCAGTGGATAGGGTGCGGAATGGGAACACCATCGGATCGTGCATATTTAATTCGTCATCTTACTCTTAGTATCCATGCAGAATTATCAGTTCTGGGCATTCTTTGGGACGGTAATAAGTGGTTTTATTGCCATCCTTGCGTTTCAATTTAAAATATTGGCCGACATGAATAAGATGCATATTAGCCTTTCATCGGCTATCCATGAAGTCTCCGAACGCGTGGCACGACTGGAGTTGTGACAGGAAGAAAGGGGAGCGAGGCGGCGACATGAGCAAGAGGAAGATACCGTCGCCGTGTAGGCGATTGGTGGTGTTAAATAGCAACCTGTTTTACTATAAATCTGAGAATCGGGTTTTAACTAGACTTACAGTATATAATTCCTCACTATACTAGGAAATTAATAGGCCACTTGATGGGGTTTTGACTGCTATAATCTTTAAATTATTCAATTGTCCAGAGACAATCAATATCTATCTATCAATTGGCAGCTCACAGCGTGATTCAATCATAACTATTCTATTCTATTCTTATGGAACAACCTTTCCAAATCCATACTGATTTTACTTCTCAGATCAAAAGTGCAACTAATCATGAAGATATTTTTGGCCTTCTTGATATTGCTAATCAGAAGAAAATCGCAAGTCGACTTAGATATCTTCATGAAATTACCAATAATGATGATCCAGAGGATCCTCCCATGGAACTTTTATCTCTGATGGAGTTTTCGCACTTTTTTATCACCGATGGTAAATCACTTCCTTATCCACAAGTCGGGATCAGCCCCCACGGATTATTACAATCAGAATGGCGATCAAAAAAAGGAATTGTAGTTATGAAGTTTCTGGATGATGGAAACGCTCGTTTTTCAGGGAGTATAATGATGGAAGATCATCGCCAAACAATCCAAGGATCGGGAAGAAAAAAATATGCACTCATATCAATTCTCTCTTTCATAGATCAAATGTAGATAGTATGCAAGGTCAAGATATTGGTGACGATCATCATGTACTGAGATACTGCAAGCCTTCATCCATTGGAGAAGAGGGACTCCCCCTTTCAATCGCATTTGAACTCAGAGATTCTGAAGATTATTTATCCTGAATTGGCTTGAATTTTTCGAGACTCAGTATCTGTCTCAAGCCGTCAATTATGTGCGTGAAGCTTTCAAAAAAAAGAATATTAATGTTAGTGCTAATGGAGGCTTCATTTCATTGCGAGTTGATCAGATCAAAGAAGTCATTCAGCGTAATAGTTATCTTCTGCCCAGAATTATTCATCTACCCTCAAATAACGATCCATCTCATTGTGGTATCCATGGAATTCCCCCCAGCCATGAAATCATTTCATCAGAGATTGCAGAATTGGCTCATATTGAGAATATGCATCCAACCATAGTATCATAGCGAAATATCTCATCCAAACCACTACCTTCATATTCGGTGTCCCACTACGTTCATAATACGCAATCAAGCCCCAGCAGGTAATTCCAAATATAATTTTTGGGAATTTAGAATATACTCGGGTTCTATCACGTTTTGTGTGGAAACGATTGATTTTGGTTCCTCCACATTTATTTTTTGATACAAGATACAGTTATAGAATCCTTGTTGCTTC
>JAPOTS010000134.1 GCA_026709065.1 Bacteroidota bacterium | reverse complement strand
CCTCAAACCTCTTTAGAAATGTCATTGGAATAATTGTTGTGGAAATTTAGGCTAATGTGGAATTCAGCCAGAGACACCATGCTTTATGAATCTCTTTTTTGTTTTCATGAACTGCTCTAACAGGCGTGAATGCAGATCCGAGAATGGGCTTCTCTGAGTAAATAGCAGACGTACACGCTAAATTAAGCCTCATGCGCTCAGGTAGTAGAAGATGACTTCTTTTCTTCCATAATTCGTTGGCTGTTTGGTGCTTGGATCCAGTTTTAGCGACCAAATAACTGTCTGAGGCTGACTTCATGCACACTTGTCGTTCACTTTTATTGTCCCATAATGCACGTCTATCTGGGTACTGGCGTGTGTCTGACTTCTGAAAACACCCACGCGTAGCACGTCCACTTGGTCCAACGATACCAATGCTTTGATCTCCGACAGGAACTAGAGACTCCACGCCTACTAACTGATCATACAGGTCAGCAAGTTCTTGGTCATAGAAACAGGCGGCATTCCATGGGGTACACTTCATTTGCTCTGATGTACGCCATGCGATCGTTCCAAAATGAGATAATTCAGTATGATCCCCTTGAAGCGCCTTTTGAATTGCAACCGCTAAGTGAGACGCTTCAATGGATCTAACTGGGTTGTTGATGAGGGATACGAAAGCAGTTCGCCCCCCCCCATTTTTTTCTCCGTGCCACAATCAGAGATTCGTGAATCGTCGTATTTTCTGAGAAGAAGATTCGCCGATTATCATGGGATGTAACCACAACCTCAACATCAAACTTATCTGTCAGAAGAGCACGCTGCCCCTTTGAGCTTGGCGATAGGCATACCGTATAGGGAACAATCATGGCAACCGTCCCGGTTGAGTTTACCAATCGATCGGCGATCGGAGTGAAAAAGGTGGAGCCAGAACTGGATTGAATGGCGTCTCTGTGGACTTTATCTTGCGTGTTTTTAGCAATGTATGTTTCCCGACCTTGGACTCGTCTGCATATTTCTTTATTGTGCCATTTGTTGCGAATATCATTGCGGGTAAATGGTGGATTCATGATCACCAAGTCACAAGACGCACTCAAGTCTGGGATATGCTCATCCACATATCCTGATGCAGATGCACGGCGAGAAGTGGGAACGTAATTGAATCCAGGTATAGAAACTGGCTGGTCCATCAGTAACTCAATGGATCCAGCACGAGCATGCCCTGAGTTATCAATGCCATGCCACATGTTGTATAGATTGATTTTGTTGTAATCAATCTTGGGAGACATGATGGTAAGCATGGCTGCAGATAGATGGATCGCATGACGGTTTATATCCATCCCATGCAATACGTCTTCAATCAGTCCAAGTTGTAGGAGGGGTCTGTCATCCTGATCACCTTTCGCGAAAATATACCGATCCTCAATGGTTCTCGCTGATGCCATCAACAGTGTTCCAGTTCCACATGCTGGATCGCAAATCTTGAGATTTGTCACGGTTTCAATGTTATCCCATCCACCGCTCTTGATGGATTGCCAGTCGGTCGGCATCGCTAGTTCTGCAAGCAAAACAGATGCTGGAGTGCTGGTATAAAAAGAACCATCATATCTGGCTGTTTCCAAAAGACTATGGTACAATGGGCCCGCATGATCAAGCTGTAACCCCTGTATTTTGGGCGCACATTGGATCACAGCATCAATCAGGATGGAGAGTAGGTTTTCGGTTTCCCGTCCCGTTGGTAAACCCGTGAGAATGGACAAGGCTGGATCTACCACAGGTGCGTAATCTATCTCTTGAATACGCATCCAATCATGATTTAACATAGATTGTTTCTCGGCAGAGTTTTTCATTTGCATGAGGGTTCGCAAACCCTGAATGTTTACACCGCCTACGACCAAACGATTCTGGAGTAGAATCATATTCGACAAGATTAAACATGCAATGAGCGGAGGGCGGTGGTCGTATTTCCGTGATTGATCCCATGGGATCTCAAGAATAGTAGCGATCTCCTCTCCCAGTGCAGGGGAGATATGTTGGGTCGCTTCTAAGATGCCATTTCTGAGAGTGTCTGTGATCTCTTTGGTGTCACTTCTTCCCACATCGCGGCAGAGGCGGATCAGATCTTCAATGGTTCCCCTGTGCCACCGTCCAATCATACCCTGATCACCTACGCGGACCATATGTAACTCTGAAGACTCAAGTAGATGAGATAGGCGTCGACTGCTTTCCTCTGCCAATTCTTGTGGATAACATAATCCGATGGCACCCGAGCAGTTTTTCTTTTTCATCCAGCGATGTGCATTATCTACAACATCACTTTTTTGACTTGCCCCATGTGCAATCTTACATTCTACAGCAACATAATCAGTGTCATGTCTGGATAGACGAACTTCTACATCACACCGCTTGCCACGATTGACTGTATGTGCCAACTCTGGAGTTGCGTGAAGACCGTACTCTTTGAGTACATCAGCAAGCACACCATTGATCGCGTTTTCTTGGATTGCCATAATCTGGTTCAAGGATTAACCATCAAAGATAAGGTATGTATATGTATGAAGAAAATTAAGCGCTTCCTGTATTCTGTGGCGGGGCGAAAAATCGTTCGGCACTCAGGTATATAATTCCTAAAAAATTCATGGGCACCGTAACATTCCTCAATGTTCCATGAATATTATAGGTTAGATATGCGGATAAGGAGATACAATCAATGATTGAAGAAAAATTTGTATAATCCTAATTCAGATGAACCGTCACTTATTTTGATGTTGGGACTTTTGTCCGTGTCTTTTGATCTGTACAGTGTTTGTCTTTTGATACAGAGATTCATCTCAAGTAATTGCTATTTTGGAACTATGATAATCCTCACCGTGTCCAATGGTATTCCATATCATATTTCCTCATCATGTCTGATTTTATGCATCCAGATGCCTCTCACAGATCAAATATTTTCTCTGATCGCGGAGTTGCGAGATATTTTCATGGACGGACACAAATCCGGTATGATTTCAATGACCTTTTGAGACTTGCACTTACGAGAGAGGATGCCAGAACAACTATGTTGATTCAGGGAGCACCAGGTGCGGGGAAGACGGCCTTGTTGGAAGAAATGGCTCTGGATGCCTTAGAAAAACGATGGGGTGTCGTTGAAATAAATTTTGATGACTTGTATAATCCTGCCCATGTGGCACAATCCCTTGGAAAACCCTATGTTTCAAGCAAGCAGATTTCCTTCAAAGGCGATATAATTGGTTGATGGACAGCGTCTTAAAGAAGTTGCAGGAGAGGCGAGTGTCTCCCATGTGCTTGAGAACATGAATCCTACATGGGGGTTGCTTTTAATTCTGGATGAAGCTCAACATATTGGCGATTTGGAGGATTTCCCAGATAAGAAGATTCAGGCAACATCAACATTAAAGAGGATCCATAATGGTGAATTCCCCTATCCAGTGATTTTACTCGCGGCAGGATTGGGACAGACAAAAGAATCTTTCCGTATGCATGGAGTCTCTAGATTTAAGGGGGCTGTTATGTAGAATTGGGAGCGTTAGACAAAGCATCAGAGTCTGCGGTCATCAAGGATTGGCTTATCAAAGGGGGAGGGGTTAAAGGAGACCCTGCTCCATGGATAGAAATGATTGCCCAGAAAACACATGGTTGGCCTCAGCATATTACAGCGTATGGAGATGTTGTAGCCAAGCAGATTCAGAATGATCACGGAGAGATGACCAAAGAAGGTCTGGACATTGTGTATCAAGTGGGAAAAGAAAGACGGGAGGCATATTACAAACAGCGTGCAAAAGGAATCAGCGGCAAAGAACGCAGTAGTTTGGCGAAATTGATTCAAAACATTGCGCCTGAAAAAGCGATTGATAGGGAAGATATTGAGTCAAATTTATTGTGGGTGTACTATGATCCAGACAAAGCGACTAGTCTGTTTAAGAGAGCAGTAGCGCGTGGAATCCTTCACAGCCAAGATGAAGTCTATCATGTTCCGATTCATCTATGCGTAGTTGGTTGATCTCTCACTATGCACATGAACGAATGGAATTTCCCTATGCACTCCAACCGAATCCTGCATTACGTGACCGAGATTCTGGCAGAGATTCTATGGAACTCTGACACCTGCCTGAGATTTGCCCCCAGACACGGGACTAAACGATCACTGCTACAAAGGTATCCTAACCTCTACTTTCAGAAGAAAATATCCAAATTTAGCATGAAGCACTGTTTACGATCCTTGAATCAATCCTATGATCTTGAATCATCTTTATTTTACTGCGCATATGAATTTTTGGAACAGTTGTTTTCATGATCCTTTCTGGTCAATCCAGAGAATACAATCATGACAAATTTATGGCAGTTATTACACTTCTCTACCTTAAGGGGGAGTTGGAAAGATCATGCTAACGCTAACCTTGCTGGCTAAATTCTCCGTCGTCAAATAATAACTCTACTGCTGGACTCCGATCCACAGGGATCCACTCTTGACTGGGGATACATTCGCGAGAGCAGGATGAGGCTTCCATGAACAATATGGGATTAAAGCAAACAATTTCCTAAGGCAGGATGCAATGTGCTCGGATCTAATTCATCCATACCCTTGCGTAACCCCGAATCCGATGGAACATTTCTGACCTTAAACATGGTCTCAAGATTGCGTGACAAAGAGCTTTATTTCCGAGTCATTGTGTCAATTCAAGCAATGAAGGATACTTCAGCGAAAAGACGGCCAGGCCTGACATCAAGTAATCTAGAAATTGAATGCCACGACCATTGATCGGGTCATATATCTTTGAAAAACATCCGTAACATTCCAAATCAAATTCTTTTTTATTCAAGCGTTTGCCAACGATGCGATTTAATTTCTTTATCATGAGATTTATGAAATAATGAATGTATAAAGATAACCAATCATATATACACTGCAAGCAAAAAGTTTGCGAAATTTAGTTTCGGAACGCCCCTACTTTATGAGTATAAGATCTAGTGGGAATTGCTGTTTATATCTTCACTTGAATAGTGGATAATATTGGAAATGATCTTCGCCTCCCAGCGAGCGCCTGAATCATTGTCTCTCTTCCCCCATAGCAAACCGCTCTAGTAGGGTGTTTTCAGATCAAAAAGATGGGGAAATTCAGAAAAATGGAATTCTAATGAATCTGCACGTTAGAGAATATAGTTTTTGATTGGAGCATAAATAATTCTCATGGGCGTATCAAGATAGATCTCAAACTAGTAGGTCAGAGATGTATGGGCTTGATTAGATTCAAGTTCTTCAGAGCTCACAGGCTGATCGGGTGATGGTTGCGGATGCAAACGATGAAGAAATTTTTTCTGAAAAAGTAGAATCCCAATTACTCCACCTACTATCGCTATGTCCGCAACATTAAAGATTGGGAAAAACGAAAAATAACTGTCCCCAATTATTGGGATTGAAGAGTGGATCCGACCGTACCATAAATCAAAATGGATAAAGTCAACTACGCGCCCCTGAAAAAATGGCGCATAATCAAAAATGATTCCATAGAAGAGCCGATCAATAATATTACCAATAGCTCCACCCAGAATACACGCCAAACTAGCCGTGTAAGGAAAATAACCGCTTCTGACACGAATCATGTATATCGTGATCAAAGCTGATGCAATGATTGAAAACCCTGTAATCAAGCCTGGCGGGCCAAAGTTAATGCCAAAAGCCATCCCAGGATTTTCAGTGTGCGTAAACTTGAGCCAATCAGCAATGAGGTTGATTGCACCAAGATGCCCCTGCTCCATATTAAGACGGACTATCACTTTAGTCGCCTGATCCAAAGTCAATACCCCAACGGCAATCCACAACAGTCGCATCTGCGAATCAGCGCTTCTGCTTGAGTTTTGCTTCAATTGATATTTCTGTGTGAGGTACAGCCTCCAGACGCTCACGAGAAATTGGATTACCAGTCACTTTACAGACCCCATAGGTCCGGTTATCAATGCGTTCAAGCGCCCGCTCAAGATACCCAATATATTTCTGCTGCCGTGCAAGCATCAAGTATAATTTCTCCCGCTCCATCGCATCCGTTCCAGCATCAGCCATATGGAAACTATAAGCCGAGTCACTCTCTGACCGATCTCGTGAGTCCTTGATCTGCGCCTGCATCTTTCTCACATCCTCAAGCGCATGGTTGCGCTTATCCAGAATCAAAGCGCGAAAATGGGCAAGTACCTCGTCATTAAATGGCGTTGTACCATTTACTTTGGATGGTTCTACTGCAGATTCAATTGATTTTGTATGTGCCATACTCTAGTAATTCTACTTCATTATGTGAAACCTACGCTGAGCGACTGACACCAAGCATAAGCATTTGGTCACCTATATTGTATTCTTCTATACACTCCCCTTTTGGAGTTGGAGTAAAATTAAACGTCACGGTGAGTGTTTCGTTTCTTATCCGATCAAGAAAGCGTTCGATTCCCTGCTGCAAGATCTGCGAGGCAGAACAGTCTACATGAATCCGATCAGTAATTTCAAAGCCTGCAGACTTTCGAAGATTCTGAATTCTATTGATTGTTTCGCGGGCAAGCCCTTCATGAAGCAGATCCTCAGTAATCACTGTATCCAATGCAACAGTATGTCCCTCCTCCTGTGCAACCAACCAACCCTCAACCCCCTGCGCGGTAATCTCAATATCACCTGGTTCCAAAGTCAACTCAAAACCCTCACCAGTCAATGTGATCTGCTCTCCAGATGAATAAGCATCCAAGCTCGCTGAATCTAGTGCAAGAATTGCCTCCTTCACCAACGGCATACTCCGACCCGCTCTCCGCCCTAACTGACGAAAATTTGGTCGTGCAGTTCGCTGAACAATTTCGTGAGAAGCATCAATATATTCAAGCTTACGCGCGTTAATCTCCTCTAATATAATTGCCTCTACCTGTGAAATCAGCTCCTCTGTACATGTCTCATCAATGACGATGAGTACTCGGCCGACAGGTTGGCGAATATTTAATTTGGCCTTATTGCGAAGACCCAAAACAAGTGATGAAATCACCTGAGCACTATGCATGCGTGCCTCCAAATGCTCATTTATCAGATCTGAACGCATCTCTGGAAAAGAGGCCAAGTGCACCGACTCAAGCGCACCTTCAATATTGAGATGTTGATATAACCACTCACCAAAAAATGGTGCAATTGGTGCCATCAAACGTGCCGTTGCTTCCAAACATGTATGGACTGTTTTATAGGCGGCCCATTTATCATCATTGGATTTCGATGCATTGGATGATTTGGAACTCCAAAAACGGCGGCGAGATCTTCGGATATACCAATTTGAGAGGTCATTCACAAATTCCTCAATTGCACGGGCTGCTTTGGTTGGATGGTAGCTTGATAGTGCAGTATCTACTAAGCAAATGGTAGAGTGCAATCGACTGAGAATCCAGCGATCCAACTCCGGGCGATCATATGCCTGAGGTGCATCTACAGCACTAGTATATTCATCAATATTAGCATAAGTTGAAAAAAAACTATAACTATTGATCAAGGTGCTAAATAATTTTCGATCAACCTCATTGACACCATCTATATTGAATTTGAGGTCTTGCCATGGGGGAGAATTACTCATCATATACCATCGAACACGATCCGCTCCATGTTCGGCAATCAAATTGAATGGATCCACCGCATTCCCCTTAGTTTTTGACATTTTTTCGCCTTTGGCATCTAATAAGAGCCCCCCTACGACACAATTACGAAATGAAACATCATCCATCACTAGCGCAGCAATAGCATGGAGTGTATAAAACCATCCACGGGTCTGGTCCACGCCCTCAGCAATAAAGTCTGCGGGAAAACTCCGCTCAAATTCCTTCTGATTCTCAAACGGGTAATGCCACTGAGCAAATGGCATCGCCCCTGAATCAAACCATACATCAATGGTTTCTGGGACACGGCGCATTGTCCCACCATCTGGAGCAGGCCATGTGAGCTCGTCCACAAATGGTCGATGCAAATCAATATCATCGTACGACTCTGGTAGCTGATCTCCACAATATTCGCGTAATTCTTCTATTGAACCGATCACTTGAATGGTTTCGGGGTTCTGATCAGAGATCCAAACCGGTAGCGGGGTTCCCCAAAATCTGCGCCGACTCAAAGCCCAATCCACATTATTGGACAACCATTCTCCAAAGCGGCCAACCCCAATTGATTCTGGCTGCCATCCAATCTGATTATTGAGTTCAACCAAACGGTCTCGAATGGCGGTCGTCCGAATAAACCAACTCTCCACAGGATAACTCATCAGTGGTGTCCCTTTACGCCAATCATGCGGGTAATTATGTAAATAACTATCCTCTCTATACAAGAGACCGCGCCGTTTCAAATCGCGGATGATCGTCCGATCAGCCTCCTTAAACCACAGGCCGCCAACATCAGGAATATCCTCAATGAAATGCCCCGTTGAATCAATTGGGTTCAGCACTGGTAATCCGTTGGACTGCCCAACTTCATAATCATCAGCTCCGAATGCAGGAGCAATATGAACAATACCTGTCCCGTCTTCGGTAGATACAAAATCTCCAGTCACAACATTCCACGCAGCATGGCCTTGATCCTTGAAATAATCAAACAAAGGCTCGTATGACTGCCCCGAGAGAACTTTTCCACTCACTATGCTGATCACCTCGTAGTCCTCTGTTAGGACTTCTAAGCGTGCCTGTGCAATGATAAGATTCGTTTCGGGAGCCGAAGCTGGACGTACGACTACATAGTCAATATCTGGCCCCACAGCCAAAGCAGCATTAGAGATCAATGTCCAGGGGGTCGTTGTCCATGCAAGCAAAAAGGTATCGGGACGATCAGATAACCGAAAACGTACCGTGATACTGGGATCTTGGACTTCTTTGTAGCCAAGACTCACTTCATGAGAACTTAATATCGTGCCTGACCCAGGGCTGTACCAATGAATCTTATGACCTTTATAGAGATACCCTTTCTCATAGATCTGTTTGATCAACCACCATTCGGTTTCAATATATTTGGTGTCAAAGGTGATGTAGGGGGTATCCAAGTCGACCCAATATCCCATCTGACGAGTTAATTCATCCCACTCCCCCTTATAGGTGAGTACGCTCTCTCGGCATTTCAGATTAAACGGTTTAATTCCATAACGGACTATCTCTTCTGGCCCATCTAGTCCAAGACTTTTTTCAACCTCAATCTCCACAGGAAGTCCGTGGGTATCCCACCCCGCTTTACGTTCTACACGTCTTCCCTTCATCGTATGGAAGCGACAAAATACATCCTTAATCGTTCGCGCCATCACATGATGCACCCCCGGATGACCGTTGGCAGTTGGCGGGCCTTCATAAAAAGTATACGTCGGGGCATCAGAGCGCAATTCAATACTCTTTTCAAAAATGCGCTTTGATTCCCACCACTGACGAATGTCTTGCTCTATCGCGTAAGGCTTAGTGCGATGAATTTCCTGAAATCGTTTCATTCCCACTGCAATCACATACCACCATACTGGCTCACAACCTCGGCCATGATAGTCGTCAAATGTGGCTCTGCAATCCCAGCCGCCGTAATCACCTCTTCAATGGTTACAGGTTGAAGGGTCTCGGGAAAACATTCATCCGTAATGACCCCTATAGCCATGACCCGCAGATCCATATGCCGAGCAACGATCACTTCGGGGGTAGTGGACATCCCAACGACATCCGCGCCAATCTCACGCAGAAATTTATACTCTGCTTTGGTCTCTAGATTCGGGCCAAGAACAGACACATAAACCCCTTCATGAAGATCAATAGAATGCTTCTGAGCAATCTGTAGTGCCGTCTGTCGTAGTTCAACATCGTACGGCTCACTCATGTCAGGAAATCGAGGTCCCCACTCATCTACATTTGGGCCGACAAGTGGGTTGACTCCCTGCAAATTAATATGATCCGACAGTAACATGAGCTCTCCTCGGCGATAGTCAGGATTCATACCACCGCATGCATTTGAGATGAGCAATGTTTCAATTCCTAAACCTGCCATCGCACGGACAGGAAAGGTCACTTCACGTGCACTATATCCCTCGTAGATATGCATTCGTCCCTTCATACACACGACTTCAACCCCTTCAAGGGTTCCAATAAGGAGCTCTCCACCGTGAGATTCAACCGTGGATACAGGAAAATGAGGGATTTGATCATAAGGAATCCGATGCTGCACATCAATTTTTTCTGCTAACTGGCCCAACCCTGTTCCCAAAATGAGACCAATCTGAGGCTTGAGTTGAGAAATACCACGGATCATCGCAACCGCGTCCGCTAAATTCTTGAGTTGTATCTGAGAATTTGGAATGTTTGTTTCCATGATTTATACCCTTAAATATTTACTGTCTAACCCCAAACAAAGCAGATCCGAGTCTAATATGGGTCGCACCTTCTTCAATCGCAATTTCATAATCGCCGCTCATACCCATGGACAGCCCTGTTCCGATTAACCGTTCATGTTTATTACGTATACTACGAAGTAACTGAAATTCCTCACGCACCTTTCGAATATCTGGAGAAGCCAATGTCATTAAGCCTTTAATTTTGATCGATTCAAATTCTTCTGACGCTATCACAAATTCTCCAACACCATCTGGAGTAATTCCAAACTTGGAGTCTTCCCTTGAAACATTCACCTGAATAAAACATGGAAAAATTCGCCCAGCTTCTGCGGCTAGACGATTCAGTGTACCAGCTAAACGCAGGTTATCAAGTGCGTGAAAATCTTGAGCATGCGTCATCACTTGGCGCGCTTTATTGCGTTGCAAATGCCCAATCATATGCCATTTGTTCTCTGGGAAGAGCGGAGCTTTTGCGATTAATTCTTGAACTTTGTTTTCACCAAAATCTGTGAGACCCACTTCAGTTGCTGCCTGAACAACTTCTGCGGGCCAAGTCTTTGTGACGGCAATCAAAGTAATCTCTTCTTCACGGCGACGTGCGCGATGACAGGCTTGACTAATAGCATCCTGCACCTGATTAAACCTTTCACTGATGTGATTAACCCTCATGATAGCCTCCTTGATTATCCTTCGGAACTGAGCACCGCAAGCACTGACTGATCATAAATGCTCCGATTACTTAAAAACCCAACCAACACCGTTATTCCAATCACGGAACCAACCACGGCTAATATTGACAGTCCACTGAACGCAAGCGGGATTTCAAAGACGGTAATCGACAAAATCCAACCTGCTATCATTGACAGAATTAAACCCGTACAACAAGCTAAAAATCCCAAGATTGAATACTCTACAAGACTGATCATCAGTAATTGTTTTCGACTTGCACCTAAAGTTTTAAGTAGCCCACTTTCCTCAATTCGTTGCAAACGTCCAATGAGAAGCGCACCAATGAGAACCAGAATCCCTGCAATGAAACAAAAATACGCCATAAACTGAATTGCAAAGCGTATGCGGTCAAATACTTCGGTCAATATCTGAATAATTGAATCTAGGCTCAGAGCCATGACATTTGGATAATTTGAAACCACGATGGATTGTAATGAATCTGGAGTAACAACCCCAGCTCTACGTCCAGTAATGATATGAGTTTGCGGTGCATTTTCCAATACATTTGCTGGAAATACGATAAAGAAATTTGATCGCATCTGTTGCCAATCAACTTTACGAAAACTGGTAATCTTTGTTGGAATCAGACGACCTTGCACATTAAAAACAAGTGTATCTCCGAGACTGAGTCCTAGTTCATATTGTGCAAAATCTACCTCAACCGAAATCGGGACTAAAGTTGAGTCGGGTTGATGAACCCCGATGAATTCCCCACCTACTAATGATTCAGCCTCGGTTAACTCAGATCTGTATGTGGATCGATACTCTCGAGTCAATGGCCAAGATCTATCCCGCATCATCCCCTGAGCTAAAACGTTGACAGGTATTTCGCCTATTGCATGTAACCTCATATTCACCATAGGAGAACTATCAATAATGGGCCAGCTTTGCTCCGAGATTAATTCTGTGACCCCATTTAGCTGATTATCCTGTATATCAAAAAAGAGCATGTCAGGCCTCCCATCTTTACCAACTTGATTCATCTGTTGAACGATTGTGCTCTCACTGATCAAGAGAACCATGATAACAAACGTTCCCAAGCCAAGAGCTAACATGACCAAGATCGTTTGATTGCCCGAGCGATGAAGATTTGCGAATCCCTGACGAATTGGATAATTTGGAATTCGGTCAGTCACTTGCCGGACGATAAACATCAGTAGTTTCGCCATTAGAACTAATGCACCAAAGGCAACAACAATTGCCAGAGCATAATACGAACTCGCAAGCCAACTACCCGATTGAAGTGCTACAATAACGATCAATCCACCGACCATTGCAAGATAAGCAACGATGCGCACTCTCGCCCCAGTCAGCGGCTCTACACTTGAACGAAGTGCCCGAAGAGGCGTGACTGACCGGACATCCAAGAGGGGTAGGATTGCAAATATCAGAGTGACCAACAAGCCAACCCCAAACCCCATAGCCATACTTGACCAAGAGATCCGAAATATGACATCAAAGGGCAAAAATGCGCTTATGGCATAAGGCATAAGGAATTGTGAAAATATCCCACCAATACATCCTAAAATTCCAGCAATACAACCAAGCACCAAAGCCTGAAGAAAATAAATGAAGAAAATTTTCCACTCCCCTGCTCCCAGACATTGCAAAACTGCGATATTGTCTAGACACCGCCGCACATGGGCTCGGATGGCTCCCCCAACACCAAAGCCTCCCAACACGAGTGCACCAAAGCCAGATAATCCAAGGAATTGCGTAAAAAATCTTAATACTTCTTCCCATTGCTGTTTCTGCTCTGTGACGGTATTAATACTGGCATTGAACCCATCCTCCCGTTTATTAAGCAACGAGCGTATCTCTTCTGGATCTTCACGATCGTCAAGTTGCACATACGTCTCATAATTTGCCATAGCACCGAACCCAAGTAATAGAGTGTCTAATGTTTGGATCGGTATATAGATAGGCGGCATAACCGACATACTGATCTCCGTATCACTGGGTGCACGCAACAGAGCACCAAAGATTTTGTAGGTTTGCCCCCCTACCTGAACACTATCACCAAGTTGAACCCCAAAAACACCCATTAACCCCTGATCGACAAGCGCTCCCGATTGTTCCTTGAATTCAATAGCGGACTCGGGGGGATCTGCTTTCAATGATCCATAAAGTGGATAACGATCTTCTATCGCATAAACCCCTACAAGTCTGGACTGACTCTGCTGAGGGAAATAAGCCACCGACAATGTAGAGATTCGTTGAGTTTTCACAATTCCTATGGAATCAATCGTAGCCTGCGTTAAGCCATTAAATGGTTGGTTATTGGAAAATTTCATATCTGCCCCTAACAGATCGCGGGCTTGTTGATCAATACTATATCGTAAGCTTTCTGCTGTGGATGATAGGGCAACCAACAGAGCGATTCCAACGACCATTGAAAAAAGGAATACCAAAAGCCTGCGACGGCTACCGCGACTTTCTCTCCATGCCATTTGGAAGGGCCAAAAATGATTCATGTTAGTCCAGCGTTGCTTCTGCCTCGTTGGTGTGATCACGCACAATTCGTCCTGAATCAAGCTCTAAAACGCGGTGACATTGATGAGCAAACTTAAGATCATGAGTCACAACAACCAGTGCTGTATTTGCCGTACGATTTAAGTTTAGCAGTAGATCTTCAATCCGACTTCCAGTCTCTGTATCAAGATTCCCAGTTGGCTCATCTGCAAATAGAATCTTCGGGCGATGAATAAATGCTCTTGCAATCCCAACACGTTGCTGCTCTCCTCCACTCATTTGCACGGGAAAGTGATGCTCCCGTCCTTTGAGTCCTACCTCATTGAGTATCTCCATGGCACTCTTTTTAGGGCTTGTATGTCCATTAAGTTCTAATGGAACCATCACATTCTGCAATGCGGTTAGCGTAGGAATCAACTTGAATGTCTGAAAAACGAATCCCACAGTTGTGCGCCGAATTTCTGCACGCTGATCTTCGGAGCATTCATTGAGGGTATGCCCCGACAGTTTAACCTCGCCAGAGGTGGGCGAGTCAAGCCCTGCACATAATCCAAGTAATGTTGTTTTTCCGCTACCAGAAGGGCCAACCACCGCACAAAGGTCACCCAATTTAATTGTGAACGAAACATTATCTAAAACGGTTAACTCATGAGATCCACTTTGATAGGTTTTCGTCAATCCTTTGACTTCAAGCATTTAATTGGTGTGTTGAAAAACAGATTATTGATTTACTGCGCGCTATACCCAATTGGGTGCCTATGTGTTCTAATAACTTCTCTGCCAGTGGTTGCACAGAACACCAATCAAATCCAAGTTCTTTTTCTGGGCAATAGTCTAACTGCAGGACATGGACTACCCGTTCATGAAGCCTATCCTGCACATTTACAGAGTATTGTTGATTCGTTACAATGGCCGGCTGTGATGATTAATGCAGGTGTAAGTGGAGATACATCTACTGGAGGGTTAAGCCGATTGGCTTGGTTTTTAGAAACTCCGCCTGACATTTTGATCATTGCTCTAGGAAGTAATGACGGGTTACGCGGACATCCTCCATCATTGACAAAATCCAATTTGATTGAAATCATCAAACAGTCCAGAGAGGTTCATCCGACCATGAATATCTTGGTCGCAGGGATGCAGGTTCCACCAAATATGGGTAAAAGCTATCAAGAAGAATTCAAAACCATATTTCCATCGGTCGCCTCCGAAATGGACACCGACCTGATCCCATTTCTATTAGACGGGGTTGGGGGTGTGATTGATCTGAATCAGGCAGACGGAATTCATCCAACGGCTGAAGGGCAAAGAAAAATCGCCGAAACTGTCTGGAAGCGCCTCTACCCGATTCTTCTTGAGCATCTTTCACTATGAAATGTGAGATAACTCTGATGCCCTATTCCCTCCTATTTCATACAGAAGTAACATTGGCACTTGGACTATTTTCGCCTGTTTGTCTGAATCCAATTTTTGAACCATTTTGACAATCAATGTGATATGACTAAACGTTTCCAGACTATGATTGTTATTGTGTTTACAAGCGCTGGTTGCCTTGACCATGAGACCAATCATTGTATTGATTGAACGCTTGAACTATCCTAACAAGCAATGTAAAATATATACGTTAGTGCCCACTATGATCTATCGTTCCATCCCCCGATTGTACTAATGTGCGATGGTCTTCTGGTGGTGGTTCTAAGAAGGTTTCACGGGTTGGTATATTGCGATGGATTACTCCTTGTTTGGTTCATATTGATCAACAAGCCATGAGTGGTCCATCGGTTAAAGCATTCTTTGCAAAACTATTCAACATTATGCCCAAGGATATGCTTACACGCATAGATGATAAGTTCTATTTCGTTGGTACAAATGACAGTGGAAATTCATTAATTTGGATACCGGTGTAGATGAAGGGGGTAGCGGACAGGGCGTTGGCCCTATGAAGGTGGTTGCCGTGGCATTGGGCGGGTGTAGCGGAATTGACATCGTCATCGTTCTTGACAAACAGAGACAGGATCTTAAGAAATTCAATACTGTCATCACATATGATCGTGACGAAAACGAAACCCTTGCCCTATTTACCAAACTCATGTTCATTATGAGTTTGGGGGAAGTCTTGATCAAGATAAGGTCCGCCGTGCGGTAGATCTCAGCATCAATAAATACTGTTCGGTTGCTAAAATCATTGAAAAAACGACAACCATTTCTGTCAGTTGGTCCATCAATGGCCAACACTATCATTAGAGCTAATCCTTTTAATCTCATGAGTATAAATCATGCCACCGCCTCTTGGGAAGGCGATCTTAAGCCTGGAAACGGACATATCAAAACTGATAGAGGCTCTCTTGATACCCCATTCACTTTTGCCTCTCGATTTGAAGGAGCATCTGGAATTGGACCAGAAGATCTTGTTGCAGCAGCCATTTCTGGGTGTTTTTCTATGGCCCTCTCCAATGAACTGGCCGGTCAGGGCAATGTCGTTACTCGTGTAGACACGCGTTCCACAGTCACTCTTGGACCCGATCCTGCCGGTGGCTTTCATATTTCAAGTATTAACTTAGAAGTCCTGCCACTGTACCCGGCATTGATGATGATGCTTTATAACTTGCTTCCGAAACAAACAGAACTGGATGCCCTATCGCTTAGTTGTACGTTGGAACGGCGATCAATGTGGACGCACAATTAGTGTCCTGATCGTATCAATATACTCCCCGAGTCTAGTCACGGAATTTCAAACTATACCGTGCGATCACTGTTTTATAGCCGTATTTGAAGCCCGCATCACTTCGTTGTTGAATCTTTCATGCACAAATCATATATTGGACTACTTCGTTGTTGATTTTCAAATTAATCCTTCGTCATTTTTTGCATGAAACACATGATCAGTGCTACTAGGCTATGGAAGATTGCTCTTTCCATAGCTGTCGTTTGGTGTGCAACGTCAACCCCCTCTCTGTCCCAGTCATACCATAGTGACACAAACATTGAACCGGGTGTGTTGATGGTTCAATATGAATCTGGACAATACCTTGCCAAGTCTGCCTACCCATCAATTCTGCAAGTCCAATCTATGGAACTGGCATTTCCATTCTTGAAGAATCTGAGTGGAGATCAAATCCAACTGAACAGTATTCAAGAATTGCTACAAGTATATCGCATTCGATACGAAGCAGATATATCGCCTCACTATGCAGCCAAAATGACTGAGGAATTACTCGGCGTTGCGTTTGCTGAACCGCAGTTCCACTATTCCCCATCCTCGGTTCCACCTTTGCCAATTGCCGAGAAACATCTCGCATCTATCCCTAATGATTCATTATTCTCAAACTCGGAAATTTCGTACATGCATAGAATGCAAATGACCAAAGCCTGGGATGTGGTCAAAGGTGAAGATGGAAATGTGGTCATTGCTATTGTAGACACTGGTGTAGGCTGGGAACACGCTGATTTACGCGACAATCTGTGGAAAAATCCTGGGAAATTCCAGATAACGGGATTGATGATGATGAAAACGGATTTATAGATGATGTCTCTGGGTGGGATTTTTCAACTGATTCAAATGATCCTAGACCAGATGCTGCTTGGAAATCGCATGGAACGGCCGTTGCTGGAGCTGCTGTTGCAGTCACGAATAATGAAATAGGCGTGGCAGGAACGAGTTGGAACGCAAAGTTCATGCCTATTGGTGTGTTATGTGGGTCAGATGACCTTGGGTTATGTTACCACAACGAAGGAGTATTGTATGCGGCTATGAACGGAGCATCTATAATCAATGCAAGTTATGGTGTACCTAGGTTTGAACCAAGTATAACGAATGATCTAATTATGCAGGCAGCTCTTAACTTAGGGAGCCTTGTTGTGACGAGTGCTGGTAACCATGGTATAAAAATTGGTGGTTACAACCGAAGGGATTATCCTGGCACTTTCCAACAAACTCTTAATGTTTGTGGTACATATCCTGAATCTTATCAGAACTTGTGGAATTATGGATATGGCATTGATGTATGTTCTTCTGGGGTGGTGATTACGACTTCTTGGGATAATACCTATGTACTTGCTCCTGGAACATCAGTTGCTACACCTCTCGTTTCTGGAATAGCAGCACTTGTGAAAACACGGTTCCCAGAATTTACACCCCTACAAATCCGTGAACAAATCAGATCAACTGCTGATAAAGTGATCTATGATTTTAATCCTCCTTCCTATCAGGGATTACTTGGACGGGGATATGTCAATGCGTATCTAGCTGTGACGGAAATTGACAAAGTTTCCATCCGTCTGGTTGACTGGGAAACGGATCATGATGAAAATAATTATTGTTCTCACCTATCCGAAGAAACAACCATAACTGCGACATTTGAATCGTTTTTAGCCGACGCACCCAATGTCTCCGTGGAGTTTGTTGCAAAATCACCCCTTGTAGTATTTCCAAAAGGAAACACTTTCACTATTGGTGCACTCCAAGGCGGGGAAAAATCCTTTGTACGTTTTTCTTTTACAACTACATCAGACTTCTCAGATCCATTATTGCAGATTGAACCCATCGTCCGTACAACCGATGGTGAAATTGTCAGTGGATCAGATGTGATTGAATTATATTTTATTCCAGATGACCAAGAATTAGCATGGCATGAGACTGCAACTTTCCGGTATTCCATGTCTTCATATGCGAAGATTGGATCTACATTTTCTCAATTGATCTCCAAGGTTTGCGAACCTGATAAAAGTAACATACAGTTGAAAGAAGGACCTACCTTATTCGTTCAATCTGGCTTACTTGTTGGTACTGGAGAGAACTCTGTTGCAGGTTCTGCACTCGGAATGCGGGGGTGTGAATTTTCAATCTGTCCTTTTCGAAGTCAGGACTTTACTCCTACCAGTCGTCTGACATACTATTCGGAGGATGATGGAATTCAACAAAGTCGCGTCTCACTCCAAATCTCCAACTCAAATCTGCCTGAAGGCATCAAGATTGTGCAAGAATCGTTGGTAAATTCTGGGAGCGAGTATGAAAATGGCGCCCTTTTCCGATACAGGGTGATGAATCATACCGCTCAATCCATCCAAAATGTCCATGTAGGTCTGTACTTTCAATCAACCACCACTGATGGAATAGAATATGGTGAGGTTACCTATCAGCATAATTCTACTGAGGAAACATTCCCGTTTTTCCGAGATGAATCCTTAACAAATGATGAACTTGTAGGTCTTGCTGTTTTATCTGAAAATATACCAAAACATTACAGAATCTATAATTCTGATGAGGTTTCGGAATTAGTTCATCCTGAAAATGCTTGGACGGGGCTTACTGGTGGGGTCAATAAACCTCCCGAGGCTAATGAAACTGGAGTTTCTCTAATTATTGGCTCTGGCCTTATACACTTGATGCGTATTCGGAAGTCATGGTAGATTTTGCCATGGTCTACGGCACCACTCAATCCAATTTGGTAGAGGCATATTCCAAAATGGAAGAACTACGCAATGAACAATTAGTAATTTCTGCTCCAACTCAGTTATCGGTTGCCGAAGGAGATTCTGTGTCATTCTCAGTAAAACTATCTGGAATTACCCAAGAGGACATAACCATTTCTATGACGGGGCATGAAGATTCAGATCTTATCATAGATCCGAATAGGTTTACTTTGTTAGCAAATCAGGAATCCATAGTTCAGACAATTACCTTGAAAGCACTGGAAGATAATGACACTGAAAACGACGTGATTCCATTGAAATTATTATCCTCTGGTGGGACTCTTGATGGTCTACAGAAGTATGTACATGTGACCATCACAGATAATGACCTTGTGGATGTCACTGTTGAAGAACATGATCTGCCTCCGTCTATGAATCTGTGGGAAAATTATCCAAATCCATTCTCGGATAGAACCACGATTAAAGTTGATTTACCAGAATCAACCAAGATCTCCGTCGTTGTAACGGATCTATTAGGACGGGTGGTGAAGACTTTGAATTTTGGCGAGATTAGCGGAGGCTACGGGCATCATTTGGAAATAACTACGGGTGACCTAACATCGGGCGTATATTATTACACTTTGAGGGCTGATATGGAAGGAAAACTATGGGAACAATCAAAAGCAATGACTCTTGTTCGGTGATCTTTGCTAAACATTTATATCCTGAGACCATCACAGTATCAAGTCAACATACTCATTCAAGTCTATGATTGTTATTGTCAAATGAGATTCACAGGATGTTGTTGATTTAGTCATCCGTTGACAATCCTCCATATGGTGGCGGTGATGCCCATCCTACTTATAAGATCTAAGGAAATCATAAAGGAACGTAACCATAGCCTCAATTCCCGCGTAGTTAAGTGGATATGAAAATCAGGGTCGTTTATGGAATT
>JAPOTS010000078.1 GCA_026709065.1 Bacteroidota bacterium | reverse complement strand
AGCGTGAACAAAAGACACCTGACTGGAATGTCGTTCATCAGGAATTGGCCCAACATCGGAGCCTTACCTTATCGGTATTTTATGGGAAGAGTACAATGATCAATACCCCTATGCCTATTACGATGAATAGGGACTATCAATGACGTTTTGGAAATCATAAACTTTTCGCATGTAAACTTGTTAATTTAGTTGCGAAGATTTCTGAAGAACCACTAAAACTGGAGGTTTTTCTTCAACCCTCCGTTTTTTAGTGGTTGGAAAAGCCTTAATGGTAAAGAAGCCGCAAAATCTTAAAGTCTAATTCAACCTAAATTCATAGCGAAAAACCCTTACAGAATAGGCCATTCAGATTAGTTAAAATCTTTTCGGACAGAATCTACATTGCAACTTTATAGGCTAGCTGACTACCCTCCTACTTCACATGGGGATATACAATATTTATCGAGATCACGGAAGAAATGAGAAAAGCTAAATAAAACAAATACCCTAAGAATCAAATAAGTCTGGTGGAGGTAAAGGTGGTTCTGAAATCTTTAAGGGGGCACCATTTCTTAACAAAATTTGACCATCTAATCGTATCAAATCTTTGACATCAAAGGTGTGCAATTCATCAATGTTTGCAACAATGCAGGATGCGACATGGACTGCATCTTGTGGCTTACGTAATATGGGGTATTTTCTGCTGAGCCGTCTTGAGATTTTTGCTACTTGCAAATCTAACAGAATTGGCTTAACTAAACCAGACTTAAAAAATGATTCAAACATATCGTCTTGGTCTTCGGGCATTGTTGTTAGATCACCATCACATTTTCTTATGTAAACTTCAGCAAGTGTAAAGGAGGAAGTCCATAATTCAACCTCCCCATTTTCAGCCTTGGAGAATACATTTTGGCATCTCCGAAATCTATCAGTGTTAGATTGAGTGATCAAATCAATCCATACACAGGCATCCAATAATACTTGCATGCATGTGCCATATCTAATCTTCTCGCAATCGGTTGATGTACTCTTCTGATGGAAGTCCTTCGGAAAAATCTGGATCATGTAAGTCTTGAAGGGATACCTTTCTACGACTCAAATAAGTCACGCTACCATCTACTATTTGAATAATTTTTCCTCTATCGTTGAAACAAAGCATACCTTGTATAAGGATATCTTGTTCTGTCCAAACATCTTTTGCTCGAATCTTTTCCTCCACCTCTGCAAGCGTTTGTTGATCTACTTGACACCATATCTTATTGCCTGTATTAAATTCCTTGACACGAATTGCTGGCTTGTTACGGTGCGTACCTACCTGAATCAGTGAACCACCAATGGAGCCAAATCCTTGCCCTGCAAATGTAGCCATTAATTGATCCAGCTCATTGGGGCCGCACAATTGTTTGAGGCATGCCTTAGCATGATTTTGATCCATGACTACGGGTTCAATCCCATGACCAAAATCATATTGCGTCTTCTCAATTCCGTTGATATTTCGTTCTAATAGTTGTTCAACCGTCTTCAGCTTCTTATCATTGAGATTAATTTGACTTGGTTGATTAGAAGAAAGATTCTGCATCACCTGGGCAATATCTCTTAAGTTAGGAGAGACAATTTCAGTTGCAATCCTATTCGTTCTCTTGTCTATTGGTTGAGCTGTCACCACAAAAGGTGAGCTATAACTTGCACCTTCCAGTACCCATTCTATATACTCAGTATTTTCATCGGACAGCAAGTCAAAAAAATCCCACACTTGGCGCATGGTATCTTGAATTGAAAGTCTTCCAGATTCTGATTGACTGGGGGTGATTGATATTTTAACGGATTTTTTCACTATGTCTATAATCTTGATTCAGATTGTCACCTTTTTAGTAATATTACATTGTTTAGTGCAATGGGCTTCCTAGCTTGCTACATGGGAATGTCTTCTCTTTCCTTGAAAAGGAAATAGACCATAATCGTCATATGGAGCGTCAAAATTTTAGTACACTATCCAGAACTATATGTTCATAGATTATCAACCTGATACCAATGTTGCGAAATCTACTGAAAAAGAGACTTGCATAATTTCACGTTTTTTAGATTTAATGACCATTCTGGTCACATTGACCATTTTACTTGTTTAGGTTTATGTTACGATTAAGCTCCTTCCATTATGAAACTACATTTACATGGGGTTCTACTGCCTAGAAAATGACATGCTTTTCCTTGTCATACTGGTTCGGAGCATCCATGACATAGTTCAGTGCACATTCTATCAGATTGTGATAGAACCGATGTGATGCTCCCTATATATTTCCTAACAAATTTGAGAGTATTGTGAGGCATAGCCGAAAATATAGTCAGTTTGGCATTCTACTACAAAATGTCTGCAAAATCTAACAATGGCTTAGTCCAGAAAAGTCGCCGTAGGGTTACCTTCCTTGAATACAACGCCTTGAAAGATAGCTCCCTCAATCTTCGCAACTCGCTCACCCAAATCTCGGATCTCCTTCGTTAGACTTGATTCCAGTTTTCGCATATCTTGAGATAGCTTCCATAGAAACCAATGATAGCAACCATGCCAATAATCATAGACTAATCATATATTTCCTTTTTTTTTGCCGACCTCACGGCTTGGTTAAAAAATATATCTAAGCAACTCGGAACTATCTTATCATATGTGGTCCTATAGTGAATAAAGCGAATACTTTCAAATTTATTTTCTTGGAACGAATATGATTAAACTCAAATATAAGAAATTCAACACACCATGAAGTCTTGGCTCCCAACACGAGGAAAACATGATAGAAGTACTATAATTACAACAATGTCGGATTCAAGGAATTAATGTTAATATGAATGCAATTCTGACATTGATAGGCTCATTTGAGGCTTCTGCAAAAGCTGTATATCACCTGCGTATTATGAACGTTGTGGGACACTGAATCCGAACTTGTGGGACACCGAATCCGAAGTTAGTGGGACACCTATTCCGTCTTTTCATACTTGGCTTGTTGACGAATATTTAATAGACAACAATCAGAATTAGGATAACTGCTCTGGCATGCAA
Organism: Bacteroidota bacterium; assembly: GCA_026709065.1. Classification (GTDB taxonomy): domain Bacteria; phylum Bacteroidota; class Rhodothermia; order Rhodothermales; family Bin80; genus Bin80. The sequence continues at coordinate 82,268 of JAPOTS010000078.1, read as the reverse complement.
GGCGTTGCCCCGACACGCGAAGAAGTAAAATCACTCTTAAAAGGCAGGATAAGCCGAGACGCCAGTTGCAAGGAAGTAGACTGCTGAGGATGGACATGACATCCATCCCACATTGAAGATTAAATTGTACTGAACTTGATCGTAAAGTTGATGACTGTGACACTAAGAATATCTTCAGAAAATCGTGTTAGTTAGACATTTCCTGATGCAAAATCATATATGGGACGTTTCTTGACTCCCATTCTCGACAATCTTTGACTAACTGTGTTTTTTTAAAATCATCCCAATGATATGACAGTCGTAGACCGCTCTTGATCATTTCAGAGTTGATATGCTGGGCCTGCTTAGGTCAGATTTTGCGACGCAGAGCGACGGTGAGAACTTCAACCATGTCCTTCCCTAAACATACCAGCCAATCATCAATGATGGTATCTCGTAAGGTTTTGAGATTTGCAACAACTTCAGGAATTGGTGGCATACGGGGCCCTACTGAACGATTTAAGACTTTATGAACAAGAGCCTGAATATCAATTTTAAGTGATTGTCTGTCAATGAATTTTCGAAATTTCAGACCTTGGAACTTCAATTGAACCCCCCCGCGGTGAGAAAATAAACGCAGACATCCTATCCATACAGCGGCTTCAATTAGCACGGATCGTATGTCTTTTTCAGCCTGTGCAATTTTCTTCATTTGCCCACATTCCGATAATAGACTCTCCAATGCCGGGGAACGAATTAGCAAAGCTTCTAAATCCACTGTTTCAAGAACAATTATATTCTCAATCAATGAAAGTGTATTCTCAATATGATCAAAATCTGCATCAACAACACCAACAACTCCATCACATAACTGGACACGGAGCTTTACAACCACATCTATCACATTCCCCTTACCATTTGCTACAATAATTTCACATTTTTCTTGATCTACAAATTTTTGGAAGGATAGTCGATCATCACGCCCCTCTACAATCAATAATGAGCCATCAAATGACTGACGCTGTAAGCGAATCTCATTGACGATTTCAGAGGGAAGATTAGGTTCCATGGACCTTATTTCCCGAGATTAATTGAACAACTAGATGCCAACTATCTCCAATAATTTGAGGAGAATGGGTCGCTACAATAGAACGAAATTTTGAGAGTTCTGCTATACTATTTAGATCTTCAAGCCACTTTCTTTGCCAAGCAACATGCAACGAAATTTCGGGCTCATCAATCAGAACCAATGAATTTTTAGATGCTCTAAATAATAAATCGTATAAAAAAACGAGTTCGTGTTGTTCACCAGATGAGAGTAATTCTAGATTTAAAGAGGTGTCACCATTTTGGCTAACAAAAAACCCCTGGTCGCTGATATATACGTGCTTGTGGCTAAACCTGTGGTTAACTATTTTTTTGAAAACCGTGATCTTTTCATATAAATCATCAAATACTGCAAGTTTTTTATTGGTATCTTTTGCGTATACAGATAGCACATTTCGTTGAGAATCATCTGCTCCACCCAGATCTGGAATTTGTAGGTCATGGTGATCCTTAGACAGGAGTCCCGCATCCTCCAATCGCTGGCGTTTTTGTTTAATATCATTCAAGTCTTTTTTCAGCTCCTCAATTGAAGTAGTAGAATGAAGATCGTTGGTCACCACGCGAGATGGAAAACTACGATCAAGTGACTGAGATAATGAACCATATTTAGAAATAGATACTTGTATTTGATTTGACAATAGCCTTGAATAGTATGTAACAGTCCGCATTGTACTATTAGCTGTGCGATGGCGATGATTCTTCTCAAGAGATTTACAAGTTAATCTTTTAGTATCAATAAAGCGTACATTAATTGATTGACTAATTTCATATAACCAATCAGGTACTGAATTAATCTCTTTTTGAATATTGCCAGGAAAAACCTTGATGTAGTTTGTGATAACATCTTCAAGTTCAAGGATGTAGCGAGTATCTTCAGTAATCCATTGTTTTTGTCCAACGCGTTGAAGTTCTGGGATTAAATCTTCAATCATTGACAAAGAAAGTTGATTCCTTCTCATGCTGGACTTAATTTTAGATGGATTGAACTTTTTACAAGTATTATCTTCACGAAGAGTGAAGCTCAGCGGTAATTCAGCATCATCATGGGTTTTGGTTAAAATTCTTTGTACAAGTAACTGTTTACTGTCATTATCAAAGAAAAATTTCAGTTCATGAAAAGGGGCTTCAGCTAGCTGGTTGAACGAAAGGTTGAATACTAAGTCAATTAGTTTAAGAATTGTTGTCTTGCCCGATCCGTTGGGACCTGCCAAAAGCATAATACGATTTTCATCAATGAATGACAGCTCATAATCAAAATGGTTGAACAATCCTTTGACACTGATACGATCAATATTCATCGCTCTATGATGACTCGTTAACAAAGTGGAAAAAAAGATAATACAAGATACTGATATCGTGTCTTGTAATCAGAAAGTGACTGAAGCACAAAGATTGACTACTATTGAGTGGAGTCAAAACTGTTGAATGAACTTTATCTCGAATTTAGCAGTCATAACTCATAAATGTATCATGTGAGATTTTACACTGCTCTTCTGTTAAGTTTTATTTTCAAATGAGGCATTTGTAAACCCTCCATGTTTTAGTCTAAATGATCCCCCGAAGTACTCAGGTGCATTTTTGGGATTTACTACCAAGATTTTGCAACGGATCAGATGACTCTTCTTGTCCAGATTATCTACCTAACTAATCTCAAAAAACTGCTTTGATACAGAACCAATAAAGATGATATACATATATTAGCCAGTGTTAGATTATCTGCAATATCTCATTACCTGTTTAAGGGATATACAATCAATTCCACCCCTCATAAAATAATGAATATTTCCCGTATCCAAGTAACAAAACTTTTTGATGAGTTGGATCATGATCTTGAATATACTGATAATGAGAGAATGATGATTCTAACTGGGCTGAATGGCAGTGGAAAGACCACCATTCTACATTTCATTGATGTACTCTTTAACAAGTCTTTGACTCAACTTTGTAACATACCGTTTGGTTAGGTTAAGATCTTCTTTGACAATAGAACATCACTATCTATTGAAAAAAATGATGACCATCAGGATGAAGAGGATCAACACTTACCGTTGTTGATCCAGTATTATGTGAATGAAGATGTTCATCAATTTGTTCCCTCAAAAACTCTGACTACTAGTGTGAAAACTGGACATGGACTTGTCAGTATTGAAGGAATGATGCCGGATCTTCACCTCTCCTCCATTGACTCAGTTATTCCAGAACTTCGTCGTGTAAGTGCTCTTGATTGGGAAAATTCCGAGACAGGATTAACTCTCAATTTGGTTGATGTATTAATTCAATACTCAGATTGCTTTCGATACTACCATATTAATGAAGTATTACAAACTCCCGAATGGTTCCAAGATTTGAAATCATCCATTAATGCCAAATTCATTGATACTGACCGATTAACTCATGTAGCACCTATGACTTTCAGACATTTAGACAGAGATAGATTTACTCCTACCGTTAATCAATATTCAAAACACTTGACCGATATCATTAGTGATTTGATTGTGAAGTATGGTGCTCTTTCACAAGCACTTGACAGTACTTTTCCTGCACGTGTAGTTAATAATCGTCAACACAATGGTCTCTCAATTGAAACATTACGTGATGAACTTGTAGCAATTGAAAACAAACGGGTTGATTTAGAAAAAGCCGGACTGATAGAAATTGACCAATCTCACATTGCGATACCAGATCTCAGCAGTATTGATCATTCTCAAATTGATATGCTTTCGGTCTATACAAAAGATGTTAAAAAGAAACTTGCTGTTTTTGATGACCTCTACGAGAAAGTTAGTGTATTCAGAAGAATTTTGAACTCTCGTTATAGCAATAAAAAAATATCTGTTAGTGCAAATGGCTTGAGAGTCAGCAAAAATGGGTCGGCTTCTCTGAAATTGGAATTACTTTCCTCTGGTGAACAGCATGAACTTGTGATGCTTTACGATCTATTGTTTCGAGCTCCTAAAAACTCTCTCATTCTCATTGACGAACCAGAAATCTCACTCCATGTTGCTTGGCAAGAACAGTGGCTTGATGATCTTAATGAGATTATAGCACTCACTGATTCTCGTGCAATAGTTGCTACCCACTCTCCTGAAATTATTGGTAGAAGATTGAACCTCAGTGTAGAGCTACATAGTAGTCGTTAGCTCAAATGCCACAACGTTCTGGTTATAGCCTCGCCATAATATTCTAATGAAGCGACGGTCTCAGTACACTTGGGATCTTTCTTGATTATTGAAGGAAATGACGACTATCTGTTCTACAAAGACTTTGTTGATAATGAACGGTGTAAAATTAGCTAAGAATATCAAGGGGCAACAAAAAAAGATACATCAAAAAATAGTAGACATTTCCACAAATCTTGAAACACTCTTGGAGTCTTACCATAAAGAATTGGATCGGCTTGGTAATAAATCATTTCAAAGAAAAAAGTGATTGACCACAGATCCAAGTAATCATTTTTCTCATATACCCTACTTATGTAGTGCCCTTCAATAATAGGAACTCAGAGAAATTTTCTTATCAACCTTCACCATTTACATTTCCATTCAATAGACAAAAATTCACAAAATTGTATATGATCAAGAAGAAAATGCTCATTAAATATATCGGTTGTGGAATCAAAGCGTTAGAAATAATGAAGCCATCATGTGATTGATATAACCCGTAATGAATTTAAGGTGTTTGCCTTATCCAATTATTAAGTATAGATTCAGAGTGTAATTAGTGATGAATCCTCTACTGATGCGATAACTTTATTTCTGAGGTTTAACGCGACATGTCAAACTATGGAATTCATGTAGGCTGGTACATTTTGATGGGAAATAATCAGTTTCAAATACAATTTTGAGCACGCTGGTACCCAATTGTCATTAACGATAGGCTGAGTCAACTATCCTTTTGACCTGTTACGATTAAGGGATAAAAGATTTCGGAGTGCTTCATCATCAGTAATATAACTGGGCCATCCATAAGCATTAGCTACGGCTTCATCAAGTTGAGCATGTGCATCAATAAGCCACTGAGGTTGAAGATTGTATAAATTGGTCAAAGTACGTTTTTGGAGTTCGCTGACTCTTTTTTGATTCTTGGAAACAGCTCTTGGTGGATACCCTGAAACTGGTTCGTCAACCCAACGCACCCATTCTGGTGGATTCAGCCAGCGATTTCTTAATTCAACAAGGTTACGAGCTGCTACGGCTATTGCCTGTGCTTTAGGATTATCTTGATAGCGAATGGCTGGAATATCAGGTGAAAGTCCTTCTGGGAAGGGAAAAGTATTAAATGTAGTGGTATGAGTGTATCTAGGATCGTTACCATGCCCTATTGATGTCCCCAATCTGAGTGACCACATCTCATGGAATCGGCTTTGCAAGATTCCAAAGGTAGTATCATCATCACGCACAATGGCAATGACCGCACTATCTGGGCAAACTCTCCGATCCATCCATACAAATAATCGATGTTTTGACACGCGGGGGGTTATAATATAGCGGTTTAGTTCATTGAGTGCATCCCACATTTTGGGGCGAGGATTGTGATGAAGCCACCAATGATTCCGCCTATTCTTTTCACGTTGTTGTTCCCATTCTGGCTTAACATGTTCTAACACATACTGAAAAGGAGATTCATAAAGAGCAGACTCCTTACTCGTCATATCAAACCCAAAATCAATGATCCATTGATCCGAAGGACGGCGCGTAATGTCCATTCCATTGACCCAAGGTTTCAATACATCCGAGTTGGGTCGTCCATTTGGGTTCGTGGGCATGAGAAGCCATTTTCGAGCAAGATCACCGCCGATATTGAAAGAGCCCCCCTTGATATCGCCCATGAAGGCAATACCAGCGTTCTGATGAAGCGGTTGAGCATTGGTTATATTAACACCATAGTTACCATACCGTCCAGTGAGATCAGGGTAGATTTCATCTACAGGCTTGCCATCAAGCATAAACTCATTGACGAATGAATCATCAGACTGAGAAATACAAATCAGTGAGACTCTAACTGCTGCACCATCAATTACCCAGGGTTCGTCACTCCAAGCATCAAAAATAGTTTTGCCGTGTGACGCTATTTTTAGAGCTTCTCTGTTAGCTCCACCTCGGATAGAATTTGTTGAGACAAGTCCAACCCTCTTTGTATTGTGTTTAGCCATACACTCACCAGCCTTAACAAACCAATAGCACACAAGGTCAGCAGAATGAGGAACTCGATTTTGATATAGCTTTCTAAGTTGTGAAACATATTTTTCACCAAGATTGCTTAGTAAGCGCCGATCTCCCAAAAACGGTGGATTTCCAATGATTACATCTGCTTGCGGCCAATCTGGTTCTCCTCCATCATCTGTTAAGATTGCGTCCCTGCATTCTATGGTTTCAAGAGTATCAAGAATGGGTTCTTGATGTCCAGAAAATCCATTTTGACGCATCCATTGTATTTCTCCTATCCATACTGATACGCGTGCGAGCTGTGCGGCATAATTATTTAATTCAATTCCCTTGACATTTGCTGGACCTACTGTGGGGATAGATCTTGCGAGTCCCATCGCTTCTGCTTCCAACTGAATCTGATGCTCCAAATCATGTAGAGTGTGAAGTGCCATGTAGAGAAAATTACCTGAACCGCATGCTGGATCCAAAACAACGAAGTTCTTCAGCTGCTCTAAGACAGAGTTCAACAATGACTTTGCTTGATTACGATGCCGTGAAGAGGCAGTTTTAGATTGAGCAGATTTCGCTTTTGAAAGATGATCAGCAATTTGGGACTTGTATTTTTTCCATTCATTCAACCATGGTTGTATGATTACAGGATTGATGATTCGCATAATTTTATCCCGATCGGTGTAGTGTGCCCCAAGTTGAGAACGTTTATCCGGATCAAGTCCTCGTTCAAATAAAATTCCAAGAATCGCAGGGTCCACATTTGACCAGTCAAGTTTTGCCGCATTCAAGGTAATCTGAATCTGATCCTTGCTCATTGGGAGAGTGGTTCCATCATGGAAAAGTCCTCCATTGAACCACTTGACTGTTTCAAATCCAATGCGTCCCCCAGTAGACATCGCTGAAAAAAGATCTTGGGAAAGTGCTTCAAACGATTCTGGATTACGGAATGCATGACTGAGCATTCGTGTGAACATTTCTTCGGGAAGCAAACCAACATCGTCGGCAAACATGCAAAAGACAAGACGATTCACAAAATGAGCAACTAGATCTGCCGCATGACCATGATCTCGTAGAGATTGTGCTAGTTGAGCAAATGTGTTTGCAGCACGCTCTGTAAGATTCTGGCGCGTTTCTTTAGGACGTAGCCGTTCAGGGGCTGACATTGCCCATTTGAGTTTATTGCGAATGGATGCATCTACAAGATCAGTTAACTCAAACTCATGGGTTTCGCTGACAGAATTCGTCCAATTGGTACGCATCCTGAAACGATACATGTCGGAAACAATTAATAGCGGAGGGTTTTCTAAGGCAAGTGCATACTGCCTCAGTTGATCAAAGGCAACATCAAGATTGGCGTGCCTTCGCTTGTACTCCCATGCAAAAAAGCCTCGCTTCCAGACATCTGCATATCCTCCTCTGCCCGAGTCCTTATAGGCCCCTCGCTCAAAACAATAAAAATCACCTTTCGGATCTGCTTCAATTGGAGTAGGTTCTCCGAGTAGCCTACATAAATCAATGAAATGCTCCTGTGACGCGGAACGCTCGTTTAATTCAGATCCACTCCACTTGGTAATGAAATCATGTGGAGTCATTTCGGATGATAGTACAGTTCAGAGCGATATAAACCATCAATTTGTCAACAAAGGGAAGTGTAATCAGAGTATAGAGGAGTATAACAGCGTTCATTATGATCAATCTTACTCCTTATTGAACAGTATATTTCTATTGTACATAATGGGAGAGCAATTCATTCTCACTGACCGAACTATTCGCCATTATGCTTCAATGGTTGTATATTTGCCAACCCCTGATAGTTTCAACTCATGCATAAATATCTCTGCTTCCTCTTTCTTCTCTTACTCGCTTGTAATACCGAGACACCTATGGTTCCAAATGTTGTCATCATGTTTGTTGATGATATGGGGTATGGTGATATCGGATACTTTGATGAGACCAATTATGCAACCCCAAACCTAAACCGAATGATAGAGGAAGGGGTTCATTTTACAAATTTTTATGTCAGCCAAGCGGTCTGTTCTGCCTCTCGTGCATCCCTTCTGACCGGAAATTATGCCAACAGAATTGGAATTCACGGAGCATTAGGACCATCTAACACGCACGGTCTCCATCAAAATGAAGTGACTTTGGGTGAATTGTTTCAATCAAAAGGATATGCGACCGCAGCCTATGGAAAATGGCATCTTGGACATCACACAGAGTTTCTTCCACTCCAACATGGCTTTGATGATTATTACGGGATACCCTACTCTAATGATATGTGGCCCTTCCACCCAGAAAACCCAGATGCATGGGGTGATTTACCTACAATAGACGGCGACTCCATCATCGGCTACAATACCGATCAGTCGGTATTTACAACTGATTTTACAAACCGTGCAGTTGAATTTATTCAATCAAAGGCATCTGCCGACACTCCCTTTTTTCTATATGTCGCTCACCCAATGCCTCATGTTCCTTTATTTGTATCCGAGAAACATCAGGCTGCCACAGGGGCAGGTTTATACGCAGATGTAATCCATGAAATTGATTGGTCATTGGGAGAAATTCTTAAAGTACTTCAAAATACAGGCATTGACAATCAAACGCTCGTCCTGTTTGCCAGTGATAATGGCCCGTGGCTGAGCTATGGCAATCATGCTGGAAGCTCAGGCCCACTGCGCGAGGGCAAAGGCACGGCATGGGAAGGAGGCGTTAGAGTCCCGTTCATCGCACGATGGCCAGGAGCACTCCCAGAAAAATTGTCCGTTTCAACGCCTGCAATGACCATAGACCTATTCCCCACACTTGCACATCTCATTGGGGCACCGCTTCCAAACCATCCAATAGACGGTAAAAATATTTGGCCCCTCATGAGCGGTAAGAGCGATGAATCTCCCCAAAAAGCCTATTTTTTCTATTACCGCCAAAACGAACTACACGCCTTGCGCAAGGGCCCTTGGAAACTTTATTTTCCCCATCAGTACAGAACCATGGAGGGGCAAAAAGCTGGAGCAGATGGAATCCCAGGAAAATATACCCAGCATCTAACTGGACTGGAACTCTATGATTTGAGTACAGATATTGGTGAGACGCTCGATGTATCACACCAATACCCCGAAGTCATTCAACACCTGACCCTACTCGCCGATAGTATGCGTCAAGTACTTGGAGATCAGTTGCATGGAATAGATGGATCCCAGAGACGTCCCCCAGGGCAAATTGGTCCATCGTCTGAGAGTAATCGGTAAATCGGTGCATTTTAGATCCATACGCGTTCAAGTGACTTGATCTAAACCAAATTTCTTTCTTCAAATAAAATGTATCCATCAAGTGATGAAGCACACTCCTAATTCCGATATTGGTGTCATTGGCCTCGCAGTGATGGGGCAGAACCTCGTCCTAAATATGAATGATCATGGATTCACCGTGACGGTTCATAATCGAACCCTTTCCAAGATGAATGATTTCATCGATGGGCCCGCTCGGAATACATCCATTCGCGGGAGCCGCTCAATGAAAGAGTTGGTCTCAACCCTCAAGCGACCTCGTCGGGTAATGCTCATGGTCAAAGCCGGTCCGACCGTTGATCAAACAATCGCCACCCTATCTCCTCTTCTTGAGGCAGGCGATATCATCATTGATGGTGGCAATTCTTATTACCACGATACGATTCGCCGCACAAATGAACTTGAAGATCAAGGATTACGATTCATCGGCACAGGCGTGTCTGGTGGAGAAGAAGGGGCACGAATTGGTCCCAGTATCATGCCAGGAGGCAGTGCAGAAGCATGGCCACATGTGCAATCCATTTTTCAAAGCATTGCTGCCAAAGTAGATCATTCCCCCTGTTGTGAATGGCTTGGACCCAATGGTGCAGGACACTTTGTGAAAATGGTTCATAATGGCATTGAGTATGGAGATATGCAAATCATCGCAGAATCCTATGATATGATGAAAAATTTGCTCGGATTATCCAACTCGCAAATGCAAGACATCTATGCCGAATGGAATAATGGAAAACTGGATTCTTATCTCATTGAAATCACTCGTGATATCCTTGGTTATCAAGATCAAGATGGCCACTATGTCTTAGATTCAATCCTTGACTCCGCTGGGCAAAAAGGAACCGGAAAATGGACCGTTGCCAGTTCGCTGGATCAGGGAGTCCCGCTTACACTGATTTCCGAAGCGGTTTTTTCGCGTTTCCTCTCCGCACTTAAATCTGAGAGAACGCTCGCATCCCAAATACTGGCTTCACCCTCGGCAGTCTTTCCACCCTCCGAGGCTACGGAATTAGTTCGTGATTTGCACGATGCGGTGTATGCTGCAAAAATTATGTCTTACGCCCAAGGGTATATGCTCCTACATGCCGCTGCACAAAAATATGAATGGCCCTTGGACTATGGAAGTATTGCGCTGATGTGGAGAGGCGGTTGTATCATCCGATCCGCATTTTTAGGCAAAATAAAAGATGCATTTAACACTAACCCTGATCTAAAAAACCTTCTTCATGCGCCTTACTTTACCCATGCGCTTGCCAACGCTCAAAGAGCATGGCGCCGAGTGGTTGCCATTAGTGCCACTTATGGAATTCCTACCCCAGCGATCAGTGCAGCTCTTTCCTTTTATGATGGATACAGGCAACCCACAGGACCAGCCAATTTAATTCAAGCCCAGCGAGATTACTTCGGAGCGCATACCTATGAGCGAACGGATCAAGCACCAGGGATCTTCTTTCATACGAATTGGACAGGCAAAGGAGGTGCTGTCACTGCGGGGTCCTATGATGCATGAATCACCCAATTACCCGATCATTGTAGATACTGACGCAGGACCAGATGATATATTAGCCCTTGGATATCTTCTGGTTCATCCTTCAATCCATGTAGAAGCCATCACCATTTCCTATGGGCTCGCAGATGCCCATCGCGCTGCCATTAATATTGCCCGCATCGTTGCTGGATTCGCTCAAGGACATATTCCCGTCTATATCGGGCATACTCAACCCTCTGTGGGTCATGCAGCATTCCCCCATCGATGGCGACACATATCTAATGAGTTGCCAGGAGTCAGTCTCCCTAGGGCTTATATTCCACCAGAGGACGAACATGCCGTGTCTTTTCTTCAACGCCGCCTGTCCCGGGCTTCTCGCCCAGTCAATGTCCTTGCACTTGGTGCACTCACCAATCTTGCTTCAATCACACATCCAACCGCTCCAGCCATTAAAGAACTTGTGATCATGGGAGGGGCGATCAGTGTCCCTGGGAATGTCAATAATTGTGAAGAATTTGTCTCACCAACACAGACCTCCGAATGGAATTTTTATGTAGATCCTCTAGCTGCTGCAACTGTTTTTTCATCCGACTTGCCTATCACTCTTATCCCCTTGGATGCTACCAATCAAGTTCCAGTAAAAATTCCGTTCATTGATCGATTTACTAAAATGGCACGATGCCCGGTTGGTCGAATGACTACCCAAGTCCTAGACGCGGTACGCCCCCATGCCCAAGAAGGTGTATTTTACGCCTGGGATCCATTGGCCGCCGTTTACTTAGCCCACCCGGATGTCGTGAAATTATCCAGATTTCCAGTCTCCATTGAAGCGTCTGGGCCAAATGCAGGCACATCCCGTCGCGCAGAGACTGGGAAGAACATTTCAGTGGCGATGGATGCAAGTGGAGAATTATTTATGAAGTATTTCACAGCACCTTTTGCAAAGACTGCTGACGCATACAACTGACCCCAGTCTATCGTCTCCTGAAGACGGCCAAGATATATGCGACAAATGTTGTATACAACGTATTGCCTAAACACAAAATTAAGGCAAGACCTTCCCGGCTGATCCCATCCTGTATGAGGATAAACATGAAAAATACTATGTTGTGGATGAGCGCTACAATTAATGTAATTTCAACAATCCTGCGCTGAGATCTTTCAAAAACCTCGCTTTCAATGAGATCTAAGGTGCCGATAAGAAATCCCAGTAGTGTCTTTACAAACATATGCGTACCCCACAATCCATAGATAGCATCCAAACCGAATCCAACGAAAAATCCCGCCAAAGCCCCCCCAATCTGACCATAACGCAGTGATACCCAGATAACAAACAATAACACAACGTCTGGTGTGGATCCCCATAGACTTAATCTGCCGAAGAAAAGCCACTGTAGTGTGACAATGATGAGTCCTGCAACAGAGCATTGTATGATATCACGCATCAATGTTTAGGAAACTAAAATCAAGCTTATCGGTGCAATAGTGTCTACAATAGTTTAATCATGCCCAGAACCAGAAAAACTCGCACATCTTCGGCGAAACGGCGTCGCTTGAAAAAGCGCTCGATGATTTTGTTGCCTCATAATTATGTACTCATTACCATTGGTGTCCTTGCTGTCGTGATTGGATATTCAATCATGCGGATTGAAAACGAGGTAGACGGATTTCTATCTCTTTACATTGCTCCAATACTCATTTTAGGAGGTTATCTTGAAATCATTTATGCGATTTTATGGCGTAACACTACTCGTACAGATAGTACGCCCGACTCTGCTCAGTAAATTCCTTTATCTCTGATTGCCATGATGAAATAATTTCATCTGGTGTCATCGTCTTGATCATACTTAAAAGTTGGGATGTACCTGAGAGTTTCCCCAGCCAGTCTGGCCGCGTCAAAAACCCATCGGTGTCGGCGACTGCGTGATAATACGCATGTAAAATATGGATTCCAGTTTCTACCGGTTGATAACGCTGGCGATCCGTGATTCTGATCCTAAGACCTTGAAGCAATTGACCATTTAGCTTCGGAGCTGATTCCATACTTCCCAATGGTGCAGGTGTGAACTCCGATAGTTCAAATTGCACACCTGGCAATGTTTTCTTGTTTAATGCCGTTGCAATGTCTTGTCCATCAACATCAATGGCTGCGACCTGTAAGAATGGATCTAATGTTCCCCGACCTTCACTTCCAGATGTAGCTTCAAAAAAACAAGTTCCAGGATAGACCAATGCAGTTTCAAATGTTGGAATATTTGGACTCGTAGGCACCCATGGCAAACCCGTATCTGGCCACTGCTTAGTCCGTGACCATCCCTCCATAGGAATTACTCGTAAATCTAAAGTGTCTAAACCCGGTAACAATGCCTCACCTTGAATCATTCGGGCCAGTTCACCGACCGTCAAACCATGAACAATAGGAATTGCAAATTGCCCCACAAATGAGGCCATTTCTGGTTCAAGAATAAATCCCGATACATAATTGCCCGAAAGTGGATTTGGTCGATCTAATACCACAAATGGAATTCCAGCTTCGGCAGCCGATTGCATTGCGAGCCCCATTGTGGATATATAGGTATAGAATCGTGCACCGACATCTTGAATATCAAAGATCAACAGATCAAGGTTTTCTAACATCTCCATCGTTGGTCTTTTAGTGGGGCCATAGAGGCTATACACGGGGGCACCAGTGAGTTGATCAACTCCGTCTTTTACGGTCTCACCATATTCTGCAGTCCCTCTAAACCCGTGCTCTGGCCCAAAAATAGCACCTAATGTGACCTCAGGACTCGCATGAATTAAATTGCTGAGATGCTCATCACCGACTAATGTGGTATGATTAACGATCACACCGACCGTGGCATCAGACAATTGCTCAAAATTTGCACCAACTAAGCGTTCTGCCCCTGTTTGTACGCGATCATGCTGAGCTGAGACACTCTGCGAAGTCAGCAAGAATAATAATATAACGAATACCCTCATTTTATGTCAGTCGGAATTCCAGACTCACCAAAAAAATATGCAATCTCTATTTGAGCGTTCTCAGGTGAATCTGAGCCATGAACGATATTTTCAGATTTACTATCTGCGTATAGTTTGCGAATGGTTCCTTCATCTGCATCTTGAGGATCAGTCGCTCCAATCAGAATCCGAAATGCTCCCACAGCATCTTGCTTTTCAAGTACCATTGGAATGCATGGACCGCTTGTCATATAATCAACTAGATCATTGAAAAATGGTCGATCTTTATGGATCGCATAAAATGCTTCGGCACCAGTGCGAGTCAATTGCTGCATATGGATAGCGCAGATTTTGAACCCAGCATTTTCAATCTGACGTAAAACCTCTCCCGATAGAGATCTACGGACACAATCAGGTTTCAGAATCGCAAGTGTACGAGTTGTATGCATATAATTGATAAGATGAGTGAATGAAACTAAATTTAAGGTATATTGACGATTGTTGACACCTTTTCGCTAAGGTTATCAAAAAATTCTTAGGTTATTGCTCTCATTGACCCACTCACTTATGAAATTGCTCAAATTAACTTCCCTCCTATTGTTGTTGGTTACAGGATGTGTTGAAGACTCTGCCCCTCCCAACATCGTCTTCATTTTTACAGATGATCATACAGCACGCGCGCTGAGTGCTTATGGCTCTGTGATCAATAAAACTCCACATTTAGACAGAATTGCGAATGAAGGGATGCGCTTTACCCAATGCCTTGTCACTAATTCAATTTGCGCGCCGAGTCGCGCTGTGATTCTCACTGGCAAACACAGCCATATTAATGGCCAATTAACCAATGGCAATCGGTTTGACGGGGCACAGCAAACCTTTCCTAAACTCCTCCAAGCGGCAGGGTACCAAACCAGTTTGATTGGAAAATGGCATCTGCAAAGTGATCCTACAGGCTTTGATCATTGGCAAGTCCTCATTGGTCAGGGGCCTTACTATAATCCTCGGTTCTTAATCCCTGGTGATACAATTCAAATTGATGGATATACAACCGATATCATAACAGATTTAGCATTAGAATGGTTAGAAACCCACAGAGATCCGTTGAAGCCATTTATGCTGATGTATCAGCATAAAGCCCCCCATAGGGAATGGCATCCAAGTCCAAGGCATTTTGAACTCTATGCGGATGAAACGATTCCTGAACCTCCAAACCTCTTTGATGATTACTCTCACCGTGCCTCTCCTGCCGCAGAACAAGGGATGACAATTGCCCGACACATGAACGTTGACGATCTCAAACTTACGCCGCCATGGAGTATGAACGATGAGCAAAAAATTCAATGGGAGGCGGTTTATGGCCCTCGGAATATAGAATTCCGAGAGGCGAACCTTGAAGGCGATGACTTGACGCGCTGGAAGTATCAACGTTATGCCAAGGAATACCTGCGGACAGTGGCTGGCGTTGACGACAATGTTGGGCGCTTACTTGATTTTCTTGAACAACATGCTCTTGCCGAAAATACCGTCGTCATTTACTCCTCTGATCAGGGATGGTATCTCGGAGAGCATGGCTGGTATGATAAGCGATGGATGTATGAAGAATCTCTTGTGACCCCATTGCTTGTCAGATGGCCGAATCAAATCCAGGCTGGAAGTGTCAATCATGCAATGGTCTCAAATCTTGATTTCGCGGCCACTTTTCTGGATCTTGCAGGTGCAGAAATTCCTAACGATATCCAAGGACGGAGCCTCAAACCATTATTCCTTGGAGAAACCCCCGATGACTGGCGCACAAGTCATTATTATCAGTATTACGAATATCCAGGTTATCACTGTGTAGAACGTCATTATGGTGTAAGAACTGATCGCTATAAACTGATCTACTTTTATAACCGTGACGAATGGGAGCTCTTTGACCTTGAAAAAGATCCTTTGGAGATGACCAGCATCTATGATGATGCGAGTTACGGAGAAACCGTTACAAATCTCAAAGCAGAACTCGCTCATCTCAGGGAGTTCTATGCCGTACCAGAAGATCAGCGACCAACCGGCCCCTGCATTCCAAATGAGCGAGGGGCTCCAATTCCTCAACCATAAATTTTCAGATGATTTTTCGCGCTATTGTCACCTTAGTGGTAGGAACTCTTTTTTCTTTTGGTAGCTCTCTTGGCCAAATTTCCCATCCCAAAGATGAGTTTGGTTTCATGCCTGGAGATGACTATAAACTCGTTCGATTTGATCAACTCATCTCATATTACCAGACACTATCAGAAGCCAGTGATCGCGTCATACTGCGCACTATTGGGACATCAGTTGATGGCCTACCGATGCCCCTTCTGATTATTTCTGATGAAGAGAACTTAACCCAACTTGACCGTTGGCAATCCATCAGTGCCTCCCTAGCACGTGCTAGAATCAGTGAGGCACAAGCACATGAACTGTCAGAACAGGGGCGTGCAGTGGTATGGATTGATGCTGGACTACACTCCAATGAAATTGCAGGGGCTCAAATGGCCCCATTGCTTGCATGGCGAGTCGCTACAGAAGCCTCATCTGAAATGGAGCATATTCGAAAAAATGTCATCCTACTGTTAATGCCCATCATGAATCCCGATGGGCATGATATCATTGCTTCATGGTATGATCACACCGTTGGAACTCCCTATGAAGCCACTCAGCCGCCCTGGTTATATCATCATTACGCAGGACATGATAACAATCGTGACTGGTTCATGAATAACCTGCCTGAATCAAAAGCTGTATCAAATGTGCTCTACAATCAATGGTATCCACAAATCGTCGTCAACCATCATCAAATAAGCCCAAGTTGGACAAGGATTTTTCTGCCCCCGTTTACTGATCCCGTCAATCCGCGCATCCACCCTGGAATTACTACGAGTGTTAATCTTGTAGGTAGTGCAATGGCCAATCGTTTTGCGATCAAGAATATGCCAGGAGTCATTTCGGGAGTTACATTCAGCATGTGGTGGAACGGAGGAATGCGTACAGTTCCATACTTCCATAATATGATTGGAATTTTAACGGAGGTTGCGCACTCTACCCCCAGCCCGAGATTCTTTGATCCAGACTCAATTCCTGATTATGTGAGAGGTGGTCACCCTACAACTGGCACAAATATCTTCTATCCTAACCCATGGAAAGGAGGCTGGTCCCATTTTGCTGAGCCCGTCCAATACATGATGACTGCATCCATGGGGGTGTTACGCCTTGCTGCTGACCGAAGGGAAAGCTTTCTGTACAACATCTGGCAAATGGGCCAAGATGCCATTACAAAATCTGACTCAGTACAAGCTTATGTGATTCCAACCGATCAATGGAACTCTGGAGAAGATATAGAGCTCGTCAATGTCTTACGCATAGGAGGCATTGAGATTGAACGAGCGTTACACCCATTCTCTGTTGGATCTTCCACCTATGAATCTGAATCATTCATCATCCCTAAGTCGCAGGCATTCAGACCGTTCCTTGAGGATTTAATGGAAATTCAAAACTATCCTAACCGACAGACCCAGTCTGGAAAAGTGGTTGTGCCCTATGACTTAGCGGGTTGGACTCTTCCATTCCAAATGGGGGTTCGTGTTGATCGCGTAATGACATTGCCTGATGTAGAAACAATCCCAGTATCAGAATCACTAACCCCTACACCTGGGTCAATGCCTGAGGGAAATCATCCGAAGCTAATGATTGATCCTCGTCCTAATCAGAGCCGCCATGTGATCAATACCGCTTTGCACAATGGACTTACGGTAGAAATTGCTACGCAATCAATTGAGTTCAACGACATGGCCTGGCCTCCGGGTGCTATTCTGATTGAGAATGACGAATTACTGAAAAACATCTCCGACTTGACAGGAACTGATTTTTATGCGCCTCCAAAGAATCTTCCCACTTTGTATGAATTAGAAACGCCCCGTATTGGGTTGTATAAATCACGGATTGCCAATATAGATGAAGGATGGACGCGAATGGTGTTAGAATCATACGCGTTTGATATTGACACTCTACATGACTCCGATATACAAACTGCGGACTTATCGGCTTATACAGCGATCCTTCTTCCCAGTCAAGGTTCAGAAGATATACTCCATGGCCATCGTGAAGGCATGATGCCAGAAATGTACACTGGTGGGCTGGGATTAATAGGGGCACTTGCTTTGATGCATTATGTCTCGGATGGTGGAACGCTTGTTGCTCTTGATGCTGCAAGCGACTTTGTGATTGATCAATTTGGTCTGCCGATTAGAAATGATTTGAAAGACATTCCTCAATCCCAGTTTTCTATCCCTGGCTCAATCGTGCGTCTCAATGTTGATCCATTGCACCCTATTGGATATGGAAGTCCACCACAAGTCGCCGCTTCATTTGTTCGTAGCCGAGCATTTTCTACAATCCGGCGCTCCAACCTTCAAGAAGGTGGGCGGATCAATCTCGTTACAGCAGATCCTCTGCCCATTGATATCATTGCCCGTTATGCACAAGATGATATCCTGATGAGTGGTTGGGCTTTGGGGGAAGATGAGTATTTAAGTGGTAAAGCGGCGATCGTTCAAGTTAGAGTCGGTGAGGGTGCTGTGGTTTTATTTGGATTTCGTCCCCAATTTCGAGGACAGTCACGTGCGACCTATAAGCTACTTTTTAATGCACTCATTCAGGGCAACATGACAAAACTAATCAAGTAGTAGTCTCTATTTAGAGAGCAGAATTTCATTTCTGCTTGGATCATATGTAAGGCTTCTCAACCAATTGAGAGTACATTATACGTGACGCTCCGCGTGGTAAGAACTACGAACAAGGGGGCCGCTCTCTACATGTTCAATGCCTTTTTCTTCTCCTATTTCCTTATACCGTTGGAACTGATCGGGATGTATAAATTCTTCCACTTCTAAGTGCAGGCGCGTTGGTTGCAGATATTGTCCAATCGTCATTACATCTACACCGACGTTTACAAAATCATCCATCAATTTGAAGACTTCATCCTCTGTTTCTCCGAGTCCTACCATGATTCCGCTCTTTGTACGTAGCCCTTGCTCCTTAGAAATTTTAAGCAACTCCAGTGACCGTGCATAATCTGCCTGAGGGCGAACCTTTCGATACAAACGGGGAACGCTCTCAACATTGTGATTCAAGATTTCCGGGCGCTCATCCAAAACAATTTGAAGCGCCTCCCATATTCCTCGAAAATCTGGAATCAAGACTTCCACGGTGCACCCAGGTATTTCCTCTCGGATCCGGCGTATGGTTTCTGCAAAGATTGGTGCACCTCCATCTTTCCTTTCGTCACGATTGACCGAGGTGATGACCGCGTGTTTGAGCCCCATGATTTGAGCAGCTTTAGCGACACGACGCGGTTCATCGTAATCCAATCCAGATTCAGGCCGACCTGTTTGGACTGCACAGAACCCGCACGATCGAGTGCATACATTACCGAGAATCATAAACGTTGCTGTTCCGGCAGTCCAGCACTCGCCCATATTAGGACACCGAGCACTCTGACATACGGTGTGAAGATCATTCTCTTCTATCAGATCAACTAGTTTTCGATATACTGGTCCATAGGGGAGTTTGACCCTTAACCAATCAGGGCGCCGACTGCGAGTAGACGCTTCAATGACTGGCAACCCAACAAAACTGTCAATACCATCCCCCGCAGACGAACTCTCCTGCTTTTTGAGCGTTATTTCTCCAGGAAGACGCGAACGATTTGTATCTTTAGAACTCAACAATTTGGTAATTTAGTGATTAAAACACGCCTACTTGTACATTCATAATTTGATCCAAAATAACTAAAATTTTTCATGATCAATATCCTCCCTGAGCAGGTCCCTCAAATAATTGGAAGTCATATCAATGCTACCGAGATGATGCCTCTTGTGCTTGACATGAGAAAGAGCCAAGGAGTTCGGCTTGTTGATAATCTATCAGGGAAATCCTACTTAGATTTTTTCGGGTTCTTCGCTAGTAGCATGTTAGGCATGAACCATCCAAAATTGATCTCCGACCGTGACGCATTTGACCGCCTTACCGATGCAGCCGTCAATAAGATTGCAAATTCGGATATTCAGACGACCCATATGGCAGGATTCTTGGATACTTTTCATAGGGTTGCGCAATCTGATGCCCTCCCTTATGCCTTTTTTATTTCAGGCGGGGCTTTGGCTGTTGAGAATGCTCTCAAAGCAGCTTTTGATTGGAAGGTTCGCAAAAACATTAAAAAACGAATTTCTGGCGAGCATGGGCAACAGGTCATGCACTTTCGTGAAGCATTCCATGGCCGAAGTGGCTATACCATGTCGTTAACCAACACCTCAGACCCGTGGAAAACTAAATATTTCCCGAAATTTGACTGGCCCCGTGTCGTTAATCCTAAAATCACATTCCCACTTACAGACCACTTGGAACAAGTTGAACGCTTGGAATCGCAAGCTCTGATGCAAGCCAAAGATTTCTTTGTTGAGCGTAAGGATGAAATTGCTTGTGTCATCATTGAGACGATACAGGGCGAAGGCGGAGATAATCACTTCCGCCCAGAATTTCTTCGTGCACTCAAACAATTGTGCTTGGAAAATGACGCATTGCTGATTTTTGATGAAGTGCAATGTGGTGCGGGGATCACTGGTACCTTCTGGGCATGGCAACAGATGGAAGTGATGCCCGATCTACTTGCGTTTGGTAAAAAGACCCAAGTATGTGGAGTGCTTGCTGGACCTCGCCTTGATGAAGTTGATGACCATGTCTTTGTCAAGCCTGGTCGAATTAACTCTACATGGGGTGGAAATTTAGTGGACATGGTACGAGCCGATCGTATCTTGGAAATAATGGAAGAGGATTCTCTGTTAGATAATGCAAGCTCAGTGGGTCGTTATCTGTTGACTCGTCTTCAAGAGTTAACCCACCAGTATCCTCATTTGACAAACCCACGCGGGCGAGGTCTCATGTGTGCAGTGGATGTATCATCCAGATCTTTACGTAATAATATCCTGTGCGATTGCTATAACAATGGGGTGATTATGATCGGTTGCGGCGAATCTTCCATTCGATTTCGTCCAGCGTTAACAATTACGAAAGAAGAGATTGACGAGGGAATTAGTATTTTAGAGAAAGCCATCCAATCTGTAAGTGATTGATATGCAAGTTCGCGAATAGAAGAATTGGCTTTCTGGAAACCATTTACATTTCAACTGAAGCTGATATAGATCAAAATGCTCCTACAATTCCGCTAAAATTGTGGGAGCTAAATTTCAATGATTTTTGATTTGATATAAAGATGCCCATGATTAATCATTCATTAAGGAGATTTCTTTATTATTATTGGGGGCATGTTATTCCATCATCGCGCATCACTTTGGACCGTGAAACTACCACTGAAAATAATGGAGCAAATTACGTGACTGCTAGAACTGAACAAGTCATAGTTAGAGGTGTAGGAGAACATACACATACGCATTTGCAATAAACATAAACATGCTATTGTATTCAGGAACCAACCCACCCAAAAAGCCAGTGCCTGTAAGAGAACACACTTCCCCGCCACCCCCTACTGGCCGCGACCACGGACCCGCGGCATTTTTCCACGGCCGAACAGACATTAGGTCCAGATTCTCCACAGTCCTCTCCGAATCCATCGCCCTTAATGCGGGTACCACTTTCCTTATTCAAGGAGCACCTGGGGCAGGGAAGTCTGCTCTCCTCGCCAAACTATGCGAAGAAGCCCCGAATTGGAAGGTTGCTACCATTGGATCCCAGGAGCTATGGAATCCGGTAGCGATGGCGCAGGCAATAGATGAGGCATACGAACTGAACCGTGAGATCGCAGCCTCAATCGGGATTGAGTTCTTTAAGTTGGGGGGCGTGAAACGTGTGGCTGGGGACGCAAGCCCCCAGCAAATACTCAAGCGACTATCCCCTAAGCAGGGTTTGATCTTAGTTCTTGACGAAGCTCAAAAGCTGAGGAGACTGCTCCCGCAGAACAAGGAGCAGGCCATTGCCACACTTGATGCCATCCATAATGGCGAATTAACAAAACCTGTCGTGCTCCTTACAGCTGGACTCGGCATTTCCGAGAATGTTTTTAAAACCTTAGACGTTTCTAGGTTTGCGCGTGGCTGCGTTAACCATCTTGGTCGTTTAGGCAGGAAAGAGGAGCGGGCAGTGATTCATGATTGGCTCACGAAGGCAGGCGGAGCAGTCGGTGATACGTCTGAGTGGATTGATGCCATAGCACTACATGCGCATGGGTGGCCTCAGCACATTATCTGTTATGCTATTACCGCAAAGGAATCTCTTGAGTCCCAGCAAGGGCATATGACAGATGAGGGGTTGCACTTCACACTTCAGCAAGGCGATCTGGAGCGCCAGATTTATTACACCGCCCGCATGAAGGATATCACTCTCCGCCAGCGCAAAGTCCTTGCACGAATATTCGCCAATTTGCCCAAAGAGTCGCCCATAGAAAAAGACCAGCTAATAGATGCCCTCACTGAGAATTACTCCTCCGAGGTTGCCGCTAACATGTTTGACGAATTACTTCACCGCGGGGTAGTTACCTCAATCGGGCATGGGAGTTATAGCATACCAATTCCCTCCTTTTACACATGGCTTGTAGACAACTACGGGTGAGACCTAAGCAAGGGCAGAGGTAAATTCTCCTGAGAGGGCGATAGCACGCATAAGGAGTCATACTGAACACAGAAATGAAGCCTACGGATGGTGTTTAGATTAGGAAGTATGGATCCAGCTGTCTGGCATGGATTGCTTATTACGATATATAGGGGCAGTGAATATGAAGTTAGTGGGACACTTTTTCAATAAATAGTGAAGTGATTTAAATTTAAAAATCAATGTCATTTTCGAGTTGAATCTGCCGTCAATTCTTGACCTGCTTTGATCTTTCTCATGGACTCCCCATTTAACTCAATTTTGCAGCATTGTTGACGAGTCAATCCAAGATTGCATCGGAGGGCGTGGATTTTCCATGATTTATGTAGTGATCAATTGGGTACTAATTGGCATCAAATCGGTGCTATGAGCCAGCCGAAATTTGCCAGACAGTATGTGTCTTATTCATCAAATAAATCAATCGATTGACTAGCAAAGATCTTTTCTGGCCAACATTTTTTATGGCCTTATGAAAATTGTCCCCGACCTTCATTGGTTGTATAAATTTTACCTTTGGGGTTATTGATTATATCTTGGTTTTTGAAATCCTGTTGTAACGCTTTGTCGTTGGAATACAACAAACGAGCACCGCTGACTTGGGCAAGTGCTATGATATGAGGATCATTGGATTGACATCGGCCCTCATCTGCGAGATCAATTTCTCTTTGGTTAACTGTCTCATCTGATTCTCGTAATATCTTACCCTGAGATTGAACTGTTGAAACCCAATGTTAAAATTGTACTGAGGCCCTTGAGAACTCAGCAGTCAGTCTTCCGCCTATGACTAAACGCCCCCTACCACTATATATCCAGAGACGAAATTGGAATCCTGCCTCATGATTTTCACCTCCAAAAACTTCATGCACAGCGTTTGGATCAATAATAGCACACATATCTCAGAACCAAATAGGCCTCTCTATTTCTTCCATAAAAAACTTACCCTAGCTACTAGGTGTGTTTAGAACATTGCCTAATTCGTCTATTTTAATGTTATGAATCTGAACACTTGTTTCATTGCGTTCAAAGAATAGAATAGACACATCTTCGGGTTTTAAATTAGTTTTCTGATCGCGTACATCCATACGAATCCGATCAATCACATAGTTACTATGTACCTCAACGATTAATTGCCTTCCTTTACCAGCAATCTCGCAGAAAAGAGTTCCCAAAGCCGCTTGGACACTTGGGGGAAGATGTATATCTGGTTGTTGCAATAATGCAACTCTGTTATTATCTGGTAACAAGAGTTCCGTCAAAATAGGCAAAACTTGGCTAATGCCATATCCATCATCTATCAAATTCTGTTTGGGGCCTTTACCTCTTTTGCCGAATTTTCGAATCTGAATCTGAAAAGGGGCACTTCTTGACTTCCCTAAGCGTTTTACATTGACTTCATCAAAGATTCCAGAAGTAGATCCAAAGCGTTCTAGCTTCTTTTTGAAGTTTGTCCATACTTCACTACCCGTGTAAGCCAAATCTGCTATGAGCATTGGAATATTACCTCCTTCTGGATCGGAGTTCAATCCTGCTGGATCATAAGTCCGTTGAGGTTTAAAACGAGCAGGTGCACTAACAAAAGGCCTATTTTCTTTATGGTCAAAACCCAATAACCCAGATCTAATGATCATATATGCATCTTCTTTGGTAAATTCTGGTGAGCCTTGTACAGGAATCAGTGTGTTAATTATCCCTACCGATTCAGGAAAAGATATTTCAGGAATCGCTGCCAGCGTCATCCACCTTGCAAAAAATAATGACGCACTACTATCATGAGTGTCAATACTTGTAGGTGGTGCTTCCCATCTCCCCCTGTGTGTTTTTATCTGAACTCTTGTGTTTCCTTCACTATCATTAAATTCTTCTATCCACACACCGTTACTCCTTAAACTTGTTTTGACTGGCACGGCCATGTTATTTTTTTACCAAATTCAAATATAGCTTCTAAATTATTGTCTAATAGAAGTGTACCTCCAAAGGTAGACACTTGGGGTGACCTCCCATTATGACGATAAGCAATCTCTTCAAAGCTTCCAAAGTCAAATGGGGCTTCCTCGAAATTTGGAATTTGATGGGAGTAGATACAATCCCATAATGCTCTAATCATGGCCAGAAAAGAGGTCTTCCCAGTACTATTGTCTCCCACAAGCAATGTTAAAGGGGCAAGTTGAGCGACCTGCTTTTCGTGAAAGCACCGAAAATTTTCTAGTGAGATCTCTTTCATTAGAATGTCAAGTTATCGTCGTAAATATGGTAACATAGCATCTAATTTACGTTTTCCCCCAGCTACCTGTATGGATACACTCAATCCATCTCTGAATCTCTTAGCTGATCGGATCCTCCGGCTGAGGTAAAGTCTCAGTCGTATCTTCGTCTTCTATAACAACCCGTGTTACATCTGCGATCGCATCATTTTCCCTGAGGCGGATGAGACGAACGCCCTGAGTTGAACGGCTCATCACTCTAATATTTCCAATCGCTTGACGAATCAGTGTCCCATCCTGAGTAATAATCATCAGATCATCAGAATCTGTGACTCCGCGAATAGCAACAAGTGGTCCTGTTTTTTTATTTGTCCGAAGAGCAATGACCCCCTTTCCAGCCCCAGCTACCTCGCGAAAATCGCCAATGAGCGATCGTTTTCCGTATCCATTTGCACTCAGCGTCAATAGTGTTTGATCCGAGTCCTGAGACACTACGACCATTCCTAAAACATGCTGATCCTTCTGAACGCGCATACCAATGACCCCCTGCGACACTCTACCTACTGCTCGGATACGGCTTTCTGAACGCCGAATAGCATACCCCGCAGATGAAGCAAGGATGATTTGGGAATTTCCATCGGTCAAACGCGCCTCCAATACTGAGTCTTCCTCTCGAATCTTGATGGCGCGAAGACCCTTTTTCCAAGGGTTTCTGTAATACCAAAGCATCGTTTTTTTGAGAAGTCCCGCCTTCGTTGCAAATAAGACATAATGAGACTTAAGAAAACTTTCGCTACGAAAATCTTCTCTACTCACTGAAAGAACCGCACGAATACGATCGTCTTCTTGAATTGAAATTAAATTACGAATGCTTCGCCCCTTCGCAATCCGAGCCCCTATTGGAATGTTATACACTCGCAGATAATAACACTGACCATGATCTGTGAAGATCAATAAATAGTCAAGATTAAATGACACAAATAGGTGTTCAAGATAATCATCCGTCCGGAGAGTGCTGCCTCGAGCACCAATTCCTCCCCGCCCCTGCTGTTGAAATTCATCCAAAGGAGTTCTCTTGATGATCCCCTGATGAGAAATCGTTACTACAACCCTGAAATTATCAACCATATCCTCAATGATGATGTCATCTCCCCCCAATGGATCAATCTCCGTGCGCCGGTCATCACCATATTTTTCCGCAATCTCTTGAATCTCTTCCTTTATGATGTTCATGCGAATCTCTTCGCTGTCAAGGATCTCAGTCAATCGAACAATCTCTTCTTTCTTGGCCTGAAAATCTTCCAATATTTTATCGCGTTCCAATCCAGTAAGACGACTTAGGCGAAGTGCTAAAATCGCATTTGCCTGAGCTTCGGTCAGCCAACTTTCTCTTCCATGATCTTCTACACCGGGGGCGACTTCTGGAAGCCCCAGCCGCTGCAACTGATCCGATGTTAGCTTTGGAGGCCAGAGGCCATCAATCAAGCACTGTCTAGCAAGATCTACATCTGCTGATTCACGGATCATCGTGATCACAGCATCTAAATGATCTAGCGCGATCACTAATCCTTCCAATACATGTGCCTGCTTTTGGACTTCCTCAAGTTGGTACTGCGTCCGACGAGTGACAACCTCATGACGATGATTGACAAAATGAACGATGGTATCTTTGAGCGTGAGGGTTTCAGGCCGCCCATTCACCAATGCGACTAAATTAGCCCCATATGATTGCTGGCACCGAGAGAATTTGTACAACTTATTTTCTACAACCTTAGGATGCGCGTCTTTTTTGAGTTCAATCACTATACGCATACCATCACGATCGCTCTCATCACGTAAATCACTAATGCCTTCAATCCGCTTATCCCTGACCAAATCAGCAATCTTCTCCACCAATACGGCCTTATTAACCTGATAAGGAATTTCGGTGATCACCAGTGCTAGTCGACTCCCTCGTATTTCCTCTTCATGCATTTTTGCACGCATCAGAATACGCCCACGGCCCGTATGGTAAGCCTCATGAATCCCCTTTGCACCATAAATAATTCCACCAGTCGGGAAATCTGGACCAGGGACATACTCCATGAGACCGACTGTATCAATCATCGGATTTTCAATGTATGCAATGATCGCTGATGCGACTTCACGTAGATTATGTGGGGGAATCTTTGTCGCCATTCCCACTGCAATTCCATCCCCTCCATTGACCAATAAATTGGGAACTGCAGCCGGCAATACCACTGGCTCTTCAAGAGAACCATCAAAATTTTCCTGAAAATCAACCGTATCTTGTTTAATGTCTCGCAGTAACTCGGATGCCAGACGGGTTAATCGTGCTTCAGTATAACGCATTGCGGCAGCTGAATCGCCATCCACAGATCCAAAGTTACCCTGACCGTCTACCAGTGGACATCGTAAAGAAAAATCCTGCGCCATACGCACCATCGTATCATAAACAGAGGTATCTCCATGCGGATGATACTTACCCAATACCTCTCCAACGATACGAGCACTCTTTTTGTAGGTAGATCCCGGTGTTAACCCCAACTCGTTCATCCCAAAAAGTACCCTTCGATGAGCAGGCTTTAACCCATCCCTCACATCAGGAAGAGCACGCCCCACAATCACTGACATTGAATAATCAATATATGAGGATTGCATTTCCTCAGTGATATTCAGGGGGATGATCCGCCCATTGCTATCGTCCATTCCAGAAATTACTTCCATCTTGCTTGATCTATAACTTGATTAGTATTCAAACTCGTGATTCTTCAAAACCAATGATGATGAAGATCACATGACATAAAATAGCGGTTGTGCTTAAATCTCATAAATCTATAATCGTCCACCATCATGAAATTTATTGGTTACATCCATTAGATCTTGGTCGGCATCTTTGTTGTTTCAAACGTTAATTCTCCAAACCGATAGTATGATCGTTGGATCATAGGGTAACTGTTCTCAAAGATGGTCACAAAAGAATAAACCATTTTCAATGTCTTCATCGTCTATTGTAAATTGACATCGATAGTATAATAACCTGACCAAGATGCCAGAAGTCTCAATAAAACTGCCATTCCATGTTGGTGTCAAAAAACAAGAAAGCATCGCTAAGAAATTTTTCAAGAATATCTTTGGCTTTAACATGGTGGGTGATAGCCCTAATTTACTCATAAATCTTGGAACAACAGCACCAATGACACCATCATTGTGAGCACCGAGAGTGCAATCTCCTTTCATACCCGCCAGAATGCACTGTCAATCCCTTAAACAAATGTGCAGTAATTTACAAATGCAGTCTATTGATAAGCACCTGAGCCGAGAGTAGTTCAGGATTAAGAAACCCTATTTTCTTCAAAAGAACAACCTCGTTCACTTCACAATGATTAAATAGCGCACACAAATTAGTTTATGCTTTGTATGTCGTGGTATGGTTAGGATAATATTGATATAGACACAACCTCAGACTGATGAATCTCAATCGGCTGATGGTCACATCCTGTGATTTCAATCCTTGCAGACATTTCTATTTTACAATTATGGATCATCTGTTATCTTTAATTGGTTCTACTGCGTTTTCTGTTAAAACGATTGATTCTGGTTCCACCACATTTATTTTTTCATACAAGATACATTTATATAATCCTTGTTGCTTCAATCACTAAATTAAGATCTCGCTGGTCTATTACAATGTGCAAATAGATAGGAAGCTACATCCAGTAGATGTTTATGTATTGAGTCTACAATGCATTAATTATCCACTGTCCAATGGGCAGAGAAAATGACGGAGAAATCAAAGAGATCAAAACTATTGGGAGAGGATACAGAAGATTGAAAACTTCCGCATTGCTATTCTCTTCTTCTGCGGAGGTGTGGACCTGCACCCATAAAGATCGTGATAGATCCCTTTAATTCAGTAAATTCCATCGCGATATCATGGTGATGAGTATATGAAGGCAGTGATTGGTTTTAGGGTTTTAATAACAGAAACATTGTACCACATAGACGCTCTTCCTAAGCCTTCCAACTGTATACTGTTAAATTTCGTAATGGAATGATCATGAGTTACGATAGCCCTCTGTCAAGGCATGAGTTCTGCAGAATGAATCAAGTCAATCAACAACCCACCCGCAGTAACTTCAAGTCCAGCCCCTGGTCCTTGCAGAACAAGGGGCTCATCGTTATAACGATCTGTCGTAAATACGATAACATTGCCGCGACCAGATGCCGTAGCAAACGGTGAATCACTGGAAACCGCACGCACACTTACATCTAATTCATCACCCTCAAAGCGAGCAATATACCGAAGACGTTGCCCATTAGACGCAGCCTCATCTACCTTTTCTTTCCATTGCTCATCCACTTCTTTGAGTTGATGTAACAGGCCTTGAGGCGAATCGGCATTGACCCCTTCAGGCATTAGAGATTCTACCTTTATATCCGAGCGTTCAACGTGCAGTCCTACCTCCCTTGCTAAAATCAATAATTTACGGGCAACATCTTCTCCACTGAGATCATCTGCAGGATTCGGCTCCGTCCAACCGTTTTGATGGGCCTGGTCAACGATGGATGAAAAAGAAGATCCCAAATCCAAACTGTTGAATACATACGCCAATGTACCAGAAAAAATACCCTCAACTTTATGAATGCGATCCCCCGAGCGAACCAAATCCTTAATGGTAGAAATCACAGGTATCGCCGCGCCCACAGTCGTTTCATAACGAAATGAGACACCATGACGCTTCGCAGCGGTCTTGAGCCTCTGATAAAAAGGTAAATCCAGAGTGTTGGCCAATTTATTTGCAGTCACAACCCCGAATCCTAATTCAAGAAAATCAGGATAATAGGAAGCAACCTCTTTGCTCGCTGATGCATCAACAATAATGATCCGTTCCAATCGACTCGCTCCGAGTTGTTCAATTAACCAACTCAAATTTGCTTGGCGGCCATTTGCGAGATCTGCCTCCGCCCGATCTAACTCCAATCCATCTGGGCTCCAAAGCATTTTCCTTGAATTTGCAATTCCAATGAGCTTGACATTTAGCTTCACACGATCAAGTAGGTCTTGACTTTGCTCCCTAAGTAATTTCAGCAAATACGAACCCACTCGACCCGGTCCTAACAAACAGATATGCGCCCGTAACCGGCCCAATGGAAAGGATTCATGTAACGCTCTGACCGCTCGATGGACTTCATCGTCTCGTACGACCGCCGAAATATTCGTCTCTGCAGCCCCCTGAGCTATCGATAGGACATTCACCCGACTCCGACCCAAAGTTGCAAACATACGACCAGCCAGCCCTGGCTGATGGCGCATCTGATCACCAACAGCACTGACAATTGCACAGCGGGGAATTGAATAGATCTTACTGACATCTTTTGTGGCTAACTCAACGACAAATTCGGATCGTAGGATATTGACGGCAGAATCAGCATCGGTTTCACGGATCACCAGACAGATGCTGTGTTCGCTAGAAGCCTGGGCAATCATCAACACATTAATCTTCTGATCTGCAAGCGCACCAAAAACACGCGCGGCAACCCCACGCATCCCCAGCATCCCACTTCCCTCTAACATGATCACAGATACATCTCGAATCGTTGAAATCGCTTTTACCTTAAGCTTCACAGCATGCGATTCATTGGAAATCAACGTACCAGGCGCTGTAGGATTTAATGAGTTCTTGATCAATACAGGAATCGCTAACATTCGTACAGGTCGCATAGTCTTCGGATGAAGGACCCGTGCTCCAAAATAGGCCATTTCTGATGCCTCAGCATAACTCAATCGTGCCAATGGAAAGGCCTCTGGGACATCGCGCGGATCAGCAGACAAAACCCCATCTACATCGGTCCAAATAATCACCCTTGAAGCGCGCAGCGCTGATCCAACAATTGTAGCGGTATAATCACTTCCAGACCGACCAAGTGTAGTGGTAGAACCATCAGGGGCCGACGCAATAAATCCAGTAATCACAGCCGTCACACCCTGATCAATCAGATCTTGAAGATGTAGCTGTATTCTATGTGTTGATTGATCAAAATCTACATTGGCCTCTCCGTAGCAATCATCTGACAGAATAAAGTCCCGTGCATCCAAAGCCTGTGATTTTTCACCCGAGACACGAAATACAGCCGCAATCAAAGAGGCAGAAGCACGCTCACCGATACTTAAAATGGCATCTTTAGTGCGCTTCGTACATTCCCTGACCAAAATCATTCCCTGTATCAGATTCGTCAATTCTGCCCACAGTTCTTCTAAATGTTCAGATAATTGTCCCTTATCATTGTCATTGACCAACTCGTCGGCAATCCTCTGGTGTGCGTCTGATAGTTGTGATACTAAATTTTGAGCAACTTCTTTTTGGGCAAGTGATTTTTTGATCAATTTGAGTAATGTATCAGTCACGCCCCCTATAGCTGATACTACAACGACCGAGCGGAGCTCAGGTGGGCGGTTTTGGACTAGTTGAACGGCCCGTTGAATCCCATGAGCAGTACCAATGGAAGTCCCCCCAAATTTGACAACTTGGAGGGGTTGATGGGATGCTGAATCAGCAGTGTTTTGTATAATCATCAAGAATAAGCTATCAACTAACTACACCTGCTCACCATTGAATCATTGTACATTTGGAGTCCATACTGGAACTTTGAAGGATAAAATGTGTGTAAAGTCCTGATGGGGCCATAGCTCAGTTGGTAGAGCGCTTGAATGGCATTCAAGAGGTCAGGGGTTCGATTCCCCTTGGCTCCACACCTCCCGGTAAAAAATAGAAATTCTTACACTTTACCCCATCTCTCCATAAGCTCCTGAGTGTAGTGGCGTTGATTAAAATAGAATATTTTGAGAAATCTTGTTAATTTTTGTTTAAACGCACTATCATCGCTCCCAACAACATGGAAGATCATCTATACAGTTTCAATCAGATGACTAAGTCTGCACCATACATCTGTCCAACGATTAAAGACTCATTTTGTTCCAAAAAATTAGTGAATTAATTCATTTGATTCGGCGAGTTATCTTCCATCCATTTGACTATATAGATTGGAAAATTAACGACTTCAAGATGACGAAACCTCAGTCAGCAGGCGCTTATGCAACGTTCTTGATAACTCTCATGATTGGTTGTGATAGTAATCCTGCTGATGAGGAATCTTTAGACTTGGGGCTTGAGCGCTATATCGTAAGTGAATCCTTGATCTTGAACCCCACAGGCTATGTTCCACTTGCCGCGGAACTTACATTAGAAACATCTGAACCGGTGATGGCTGAACTTGAAATTGAAAGCCTTACCGAAAGTGGTGATCCTCTCATTCACAGGTTCTCAGAATTCAATACCTCGTTGACGCTCCCTGTGCTTGGACTATACCCATCGCATCGCAATACGATTCATCTCAGATTCTATGACCGCCAAAATCAGTTATTAGGTCAGGAAATACGTTTCATTGATACCCCAGATATCCTCCCAGAATTACCAACCATTAAGGTGAATGTCAATACAACGCGTAAAAAGCAAGGAATGAATCTGGTAAGTTACTTTGGTCATACGAATCCACAACTCCCCTTTATGTTTGACGAGTATGGTCATATCCGATGGTACGCTAACATGGCCACCCATCCTACTCTTAAAAATCTTTTTTATGACGCAGGCGTAGAGCGACTACAAAATGGAAACTTATACTTTGGCGATGGCAATAGTGGGCGCTTAATTGAGATGGACATGTTCGGACGCGTCATTCATGAATGGTTGCTCCATGGGTACACTTTTCATCACAACGTTTTGGAACTTCCTAGCGGAAATTTACTTGCGACCGTCTCTCGAAATGACATTTCTACCATTGAAGATCACATTGTAGAGATTGACCGTAATTCTGGGATCATTGCCAATATATGGGATCTTCGAATATCTCTTGATCAACGCCGCCGTGTATGGAGCAGCAATTCTCGGGACTGGTTTCATGCTAATGGGTTAACTTATGATCCGTCTGCAGATGCGATCATCGTCTCTGGTCGACATCAAGGTACGATCAAGCTCACGCGCGATAATCAAGTCATTTGGATTTTATCCCCCCATCGAAGGTGGGGGCTCGCGGGAGATGGCACAAACCTGACTTCAAAGCTGTTGCAACCTCTGGATGCCAAAGGATCTCCAATTACTGACATTCAGGTTTTAGAAGGCTATATATCTCACGACGAATTTTCGTGGTCTTGGTACCAACACGCCCCTAAATTCACCTCTCGGGGTACCTTATTTCAGTTTGATAATGGAGAAAACCGTTATTACCAGAGAGAACCTGTATTCAGTCGAGCGGTTGAGTATGCAATTGATGATGATACCATGACCATTCAACAGATATGGGAATATGGTCGTGGCCGCGGGCGTGAGACCTACTCAGCAATAGTATCAGATGTGGATTATCATGCCGAGGAGAATACCGTCGCTTTCATGCCTGGCGCTAATTTTGTCGATGGTGCTAACGGCAAAACAGTTGAATTAGACTATATTTCAAAAGATGTCGTTTATGAAGCAGAGATACGCAGAGATTCAGAAACGCCTTATGGAATTATGTTCCACCGTATTGAACGACTCCCGATTTATCATTCCAATCATTAACTCCTACCAGCATGGACATCAAATTTTATAATACCGTTGTTAGATTGGCTATGCGGTCACTCTGTCTATGCCTAACTCTACTCTGTATGACTCTGATCGCTAATGCTCAAACCCGCACGGTTGGACTCATGCTTAATAACTCAGGCACCTATGAGGGATACACACTGATTACGCCGATTCTTCATCCTTCTGTCTACTTGGTCAACCTTGAAGGAGACATCGTTCACAGCTGGACGGTGAGTTCACGCTTTGGGAGTACCAATCAATTATTGGATGATGGAGCCCTTCTGAGGGTCTCCGCCTCCCCAAATAGTTGGACCGATGTCCAGGGACTCTCTGGGCGAATTGAAATCATTGAGTGGGACAGTAGCGTGCGGTGGCACTACGATTTAGTCACTGATCACTCTATGCTCCATCATGATGTCGTTCCACTACCCAATGGCAATCTTCTTGGAATCGTCTGGGATCGGCGGAATCTAGAGGCGCTTGAAGATGTTGGCTATGATTTGGATAACCTAAACGATGGTCTTGACGAGATTTTGAGTGAGCGAATCATCGAATTCAAACCCGTCTTTCCAGATACCATCGAAATTGTGTGGGAATGGGATTCGTGGAATCATCTTGTACAAAATCACAATCCTTTACTAAATAACTACAGCAATGACATCTCAGATCACCCCAGTCGCATAGATGTTAACACTTCAATTGGTGGAGATTGGCTCCATTTTAATGCTCTGGATTACAATGAAACCCTTGATGTCATTGCGATAAGCGCATCATATATCAATGAGATTTGGCTCATCGATCACAGCACTACGACTGAGGAGGCCAAAGGAGACATAGGGGGCAACTTTGGGGCTGGTGGGCGGTTGCTGTATCGTTGGGGAAATCCCCAAATCTACAGCGCTGGTACAGCTGACGATCAGTCCTTATACTTTCTTCACTCAGTCGTATGGATTTCTCCCGATTTGCAAGGTCAAGGGAATCTACTTGTATTTGAAAATGGAGTGGGGCAACCGGAGGGAGATTATTCTACCGTCCATGAACTCACATTGCCCTACATGAAAGGTAGCTACAGTGATGAAATATGGTATGCCGTGGATACTGACGGCTCATTTAAGGACCCTGAAACCGTTTGGACTTACGCATCGCCAGGTGAATTTTACAGCAATTTTCTGTCGGGCCAACAGCGGCTCCCAAATGGGAATACGCTCATTGCCGAGGGAATGACTGGCCGTATCTTTGAAGTTGCCTCCAACTCAAATCAAATCGTCTGGGAATATGTGAACCCCGTCATTTTGACGGGCCCATTAACTCAGGGAGCGGTGATTCCGCCATTTGGTCCGCCTGGTTCGGTACGACAGCAGAACTCTGTTTTTCGGGCATTGCGTTACGGGGTAAACTTTGAAGGCTTTGCAGATAAAGATCTCACACCTGACGGGCCTATTGAAGTGAGATTTTCAGAGCCTACTCCCGAGGTTGCTTTTAGTGTTTCTCCCGTTTACCCAAACCCTTTCCGAGATCAAGGAACCATCTCCATTCAAGTGGATCAGCCTATAAATATCCAAATATTCTTGGTTAATCTCCTTGGTCAGCAGGTCAAGACGATAGTGGACTCGTTCCATTTATCGGGCACATTTAATTACCAGATTGATGCATCGGATCTCCCTGCGGGCGTTTATTACTGTAGGATCCTTGCGGGCGATAAGTCAACTTCAATTCCCTTCATTCGACGATAAGAAACAACGCCGATAACCCTCTATAGCACAATATGAGTTGGCCTTGATGTACCATACTGGTAAAGGGGTAGAAAACGATCCCCAAAAAAGCAATTTACTGGTTGAAGTAGCCGGCAGGGATCTATCCGCCTATCTTCAAATTATGGACTGTAGAATCAGATTGATATTACCGTCAAGTCAAGGCTATTATAAACGTAATACGGGCATTGTTTTGTGTTTGTAAATCCTTATCAATCTGGAAAACCATTCATTACCAGTTTGGTAATATCATGTTTAAATCATATGTTAAAAGATTCATGACATCAAATCGTATTTAATATCTATCTACCCGCTCTTGCGTGCACGATGGAATATCTCAATATCGCAGTTCATCACAAAAATCGTGTGCCATAGTTTGAATCCATCATCACTACTTTCCGACGCACATACTTTTGTGAATATTTCAATGTTTGTTAGTATTTGTTGAGAATGAGGCTTTTGAAAACCTCATTTGAAAAGAAAAGTTTCAACAGGACTTGACCCTACACAGATAGTCAGTTCGAAGCCTTGTAGCTAAGGAAACTGGTGGAGCATTTTCATGCTCCACCAGTTTATTGAGTCAGAAATTCATCCTTAGATCATCATATCCTCCCACCTGTACTCTACAAATTTTGAATCTGGGACTTCTGTCTGGAATTGATAAGATTCATCACCACGGTTTTAGGTTGATCAACGAACCTTAACAAATCTTCCCGTGTGCGTGATCACATCCCCCTCATGGTTATCAACCGTCAATCGATATAGATACGTTCCATTCGGAATCGACAGGTTACGTATTTGTATCTCTCGTGCCCATCCTGCAGATATGTTCATGGGGGAAAACTCATAGACGATCCTACCTATCATATCTACTATATCTACTCCTACATGGGCAGAGTTAGGTAGGTCAAATCGTAGACTTGTAGACTCCCGAAAAGGATTCGGGTAATTGCCGTACAAAACGAAATCTGTAGGTAAGTTATTTGATTGCTCAACAGAAACATTAGATTTACAAATCTCCCCGGTCCAATTCCTAATAAGTCTAAGCCAACCTCGGAATTCATCATCTGATGGAGCACATAGCCCATCATTGTCTTGAAACCAAAAAGTGTCCAGAGAATCTAGTCTAATAAAAGTTCTGGGGATACTACCTGTCAACTGGTTATTACTCAGATACAGTACTTCAAGATTCTGCAGGTTTCCTAACTCTGGGGGAATGCTAGCCGTCAACTGGTTATTCCACAGCCACAGACCCCCAAGATTGGTTAGGTTTCCTAATTCTGGGGGAATGCTACCCGTCAACTGGTTTTCATACAGCCCCAGAAGTGTAAGATTAGACAGGTTTCCTATCTCTGGAGGAATGCTACCCTCCAAAAAGTTGTCAGAGAGATCCAGCGTTGTAAGATTAGACAGGTTTCCTATCTCTGCGGGAATGCTACCCGTCAACTGGTTATTATTCAGATTCAGCAGTTCAAGATTCTGCAGGTTTCCTATCTCTGCGGGAATGATACCCGACAACTGGTTTTCAGACAGACTTAACCTCAGCGAATCTCCACGAAAGACATCAACCCCGAACCATTGGTTAAACCCACCCATATACGTTGGGGCAGTAGTTGCATCCCATCCTGTGTTATTTTTCCATTGTCCCCCATTGGTTGCGGCATAAAAGGCGGTTAACGCATCATGGGTTTGTTTAATCAGGTCGTGATTATTACAAATTTCCCCGCTCCAACCACTGATAAGTCTAAGCCAACCTCGGAATTCATCATCTGATGGAGCACATAGCCCATCATTTTCTTGAAACCAAAAATCGGTCAGGTTTAGTCTAATAAAAGTTCTGGGAATACTACCTGTCAACTGGTTTTTATGCAGATACAGCACTACAAGATTCTGCAGGTTTCCTAACTCTGGGGGAATGCTACCCGTCAACTGGTTATTCCACAGCCACAGACGCCCAAGATTGGTTAGGTTTCCTAATTCTGGGGGAATGCTACCCGTCAACTGGTTATTACTCAGCCCCAGATCCCCAAGATTGGTTAGGTTTCCTAATTCTGGGGGAATGCTACCCGTCAACAGGTTATTACTCAGCACCAGATCCCCAAGATTGGATATGTTTCCTAACTCTGGGGGGATGCTACCCGTCAACTGGTTTCTATACAGTCGCAGATCTTCAAGATTGGACATGTTTTCTAACTCTGGAGGAATGCTACCCGTCAACTGGTTTCTATACAGATACAGTACTTCAAGATTAGACATGTTTCCTAACTCTGGAGGAATGCTACCCGTCAACTGGTTATTATTCAGATACAGTAATTCAAGATTCAGCAGGTTTCCTAGCTCTGGGGGAATGCTACCCGTCAACTGGTTGTTCCACAGCCCCAGCGTATCAAGATTGGTTAGGTTTCCTAATTCTGGGGGAATGCTACCCGTCAACAGGTTATTACTCAGCACCAGATCCCCAAGATTGGATATGTTTCCTAACTCTGGGGGGATGCTACCCGTCAACTGGTTTCTATACAGTCGCAGATCTTCAAGATTGGACATGTTTTCTAACTCTGGAGGAATGCTACCCGTCAACTGGTTTCTATACAGATACAGTACTTCAAGATTAGACATGTTTCCTAACTCTGGAGGAATGCTACCCGTCAACTGGTTATTATTCAGATACAGTAATTCAAGATTCAGCAGGTTTCCTAGCTCTGGGGGAATGCTACCCGTCAACTGGTTGTTCCACAGCCCCAGCGTATCAAGATTGGTTAGGTTTCCTAATTCTGGGGGAATGCTACCCGTCAACAGGTTATTACTCAGCCACAGATCCCCAAGATTGGACATGTTTCCTAACTCTGGGGGGATGCTACCCGTCAACTGGTTTCTATACAGTTGCAGATCTTCAAGATTAGACATGTTTCCTAACTCTGGAGGAATGCTACCAGTCAACTGGTTATTATTCAGATACAGTACTTCAAGATTCTGCAGGTTTCCTATCTCTGAGGGAATACTACCCGTCAACAGATTGTCAAACAGCCACAGTGTTGTAAGATTAGACAGTTTTCCTATCTCTGCGGGAATGCTACCCTCCAAAAAGTTCTCTGAGAGATCCAGTGTTGTAAGATTAGACAGTTTTCCTATCTCTGCGGGAATGCTACCCGACAACTGGTTATCAGACAGACTTAACCTCAGCGAATCTCCACGAAAGACATCAACCCCGAACCATTGGTTAAACCCACCCATATACGTTGGGGCAGTAGTTGCATCCCATCCTGTGTTATTTTTCCATTGTCCCCCATTGGTTGCGGCATAAAAGGCGGTTAACGCATCATGGGTTTGTTTAATCAGGTCTTGATTATTACAAATTTCCCCGCTCCAATCACTAATAAGTCTAAGCCAGCCTCGGAATTCATCATCTGATGAAGCACATAGCCCATCATTTTCTTGAAACCAAAAATCGGTCAGGTTTAGTCTAATTAAAGTTCTGGGGATACTACCTGTCAACTGGTTTTTATCCAGATACAGAATTGTAAGATTAGACAGGTTTCCTATCTCTGGGGGAATGCTACCCGTCAACTGGTTATTATTCAGAATCAGTAGTCTAAGATTCTGCAGGTTTCCTATCTCTGGGGGGATGCTACCCGTCAACTGATTGAGTTGCAGATCCAGTATAAAAAGATTAGACAAGTTTACTAACTCTGGGGGAATACTACCCGTCAACTGGTTTTCAGACAGCAACAGAATTGTAAGATTAGACAGGTTTCCTATCTCTGGGGGAATGCTACCCGTCAACCGGTTGCCAGACAGAATTAAAATCAGCGAATCTCCACCAACGACATCAACCCCGTACCATTGGTTAAACCCACCCATATGCGTTGGGGCAGTAGTTGTATCCCATCCCGTGTTAACGTGCCATTGCCCCCCATTGGTTGCGGCATATAAGGCGGTTAACGCATCATGGGTTTGTTTAATCAGGTCTTGATCACTTTGCGCGATCACCACATTAAACGAAAGAAAAGATATTACAAATAAAGAAATAAATCGTTGCATAAAAAAGAATTTATAAAAGAACGGCCGACTATGGATATCCCCTCCTTTCATACCGCGGCATCGTATGAGATAGGGGAGTCTATTGGTATCCATACGATAACACCATAAATTGAAGAACATAGATCGTAATCAAACTTATAGTGTTCGTCTGTTTTTCTACTGATGGCATACTCCCAAGCCCCTGTGTTTTGTAGGAGGATCGTAGATCAATCGTATAGATACTAAAATATTTCATGACAGTATTGTAAAATTAAATAAATTTGCCCTCATGATTGATGTTTGGGGCAGAATATCAACAATCAATGGACTGAGATTTTCGGGGAATAATGGGATTCACCTTCAACGGATTCCGATTTCAGTGAATCTTGACAAAACGGTCTGCTTGGATATCAATTCCTTCCGCGGATTCAATCGTTAGACGATATAGATAGATGCCAGAGGGAATTGACAAGTTGTAAAGAGCAACTTCTGCCCCCCAGCAAGTACTCATTTCAACAGGCGGATGTATGTATACGCGTCGCCCCGTTACATCCAACACTTCAGATGTGAGAAAGAATACTGGAAGTTCCATAGAAATCCTTGATGATTGAGTTACACCCAGGTTTAATGTTTACTGAACCTTAACAAAACGCCCCACATGCGTGTCAATTCCTCCCGCAGATTTTATTTCCAAACGATACAGATAGGCACCTGAGGGAAAAGACATGCTGTTTAGGGGAATATCACGCCCGCTACCTGCGTTGATCTCAATAGGGGCTTGCATGAATACACGTCGTCCAGTCACATCAAAAACTTCAACTCCGACGCGTGCTGAAGTAGGTAGATCTAAACGAATAGATGTAGAGGATTGAAACGGATTAGGATAATTGCCAATTACCGAAAAGCTCTCAGCCGAGGGGTACTCATATTCATTGGAAACTGTGGATGGGGCCGTATTCCATAACTTTATGGATTTTTCTCCACCTGTTGCAATGAAATTGCCATCACGAGAAACGGCATAAGAGGATAAATCAGATCCTTGATCAATTGTATGAAGTCGATCGCCAGTATTCACATCCCATAAGAATATGTCAAAATAAAATTCATCCCCAAATTGTCCAACCCATCCGACTTCTGCAGACACTAATTTCGTTCCATCGTTTAAAAAAGTCATCGGTATAGGAGTTAAATCAGATGACTCTTGAGTGATTATTGGCATGGGCATTGCTACATCATAGACGTACGTCATTGTCCTATCTGCAGCTGCAATTTTCAATCCATCGGATGACACAATTAGTCTGGCAAAACAAGTATTTGGAAAAAACCTCTGGATCTCTTGACCAGTACTAACATCCCATATACGCAAAACTCCTACATCACCACTGGATGATATTTCGCAAGTTCCAGACACTAGCGTCTGTCCGTCTGGAGAAAATTTCACCATGTGCACATTTTCGTCATGATCAGGAAAGACTTGAATCTCGCTTCCCGTGTTCACATCCCAGAGGCGCATCGTATGATCATCTGCTCCAGATACCAATAATGACCCATCGGGGGAAAAATCGACATAATTCACTTCATCAGTATGACCAATAAAATTTTGAATTTCCTCCCCAGATTTGATATCGTGCATGAATATGATAGAAGCAGCCACTTCAAAATCATTATCATACAACGTAACTTCAGACAGCAGCTTCGTTCCGTCAGGGGAGACTGTTAAGAGCCTGCCCTCTCCCGAGAACTCATAAACCTCTTCAATCTGTCGTCCAGAG
Organism: Bacteroidota bacterium; assembly: GCA_026709065.1. Taxonomy (GTDB): domain Bacteria; phylum Bacteroidota; class Rhodothermia; order Rhodothermales; family Bin80; genus Bin80. Next base: position 41,251 of record JAPOTS010000078.1, on the reverse strand, counting down.
TCTACATCAATAACTCGAATTGATCTGTCCGATTGTACAGAAATCAACCTCGTTGCATCATATGAAAAACGTACAAATGAAAATTGGTCATACCCTTCTCCAATGGTATAATTTAGGTCCAGAGTTGTAACATCCCATAGAAAAATTCTTCCACTATGTATACCAAAAAAACTATTCGTATAATGAGATCCACCTGAAACTATCTTAGCTCCATCGGGAGAGAATCCCACTGAACTAGCCCCTATACCCTCCGTTGTAATGCTCTGTATCTCTTCCCCTGTGCTGACATCCCATAAATGGAGATATCCATTAGAAGATTCTTCTGTGCCGGATAACAACATTGAGCCATCTGGGGAAAATGCAATTGAACTCACTTCCCCAGTCTCTGGAGTAAAGGTGCGGACTTTCTGCCATGTCATGACATTCCACATATCGATGATTCCCGAATCATAACCACCAGAGGACCCCGCAAATATTAGGTATGCCCCATCAGGAGAGAATACTATCGAATTCACTTCTAGATCGGAATTTGATGGTACTGGTATTGATGAGATCTCATCTTTAGTATTCACATCCCACACAATCACTCCAGGATCTCCCTTCGCAAGCCTGCTCCCTGTTCCAGATGCCACCATCGTTCCGTCCAGAGAAAATGCTACAGTTTGAACTCCTGTATAAGGGGCTGTAAAGAATTCATGGAATACCAAACAGTTGTTGACATCCACGAGTGAGACTCTTCCACCCACAGTTCGATCAAAAACATCATAATCCAAGCCGACTGCAACTATCGCCCCATCTGGTGAAAACACCACCGACGAAATACTCGTTGACAAATCAATACTGCATGTCAACTCATTCCCAGTATCCACATCCCAAAACTGCAGGTTTCCCGTTTTATACACTTGATTTTGGTCAATAGCTACCTGCGTTTTCTCATTATTCCAGAGTAAATGTTTACATCCATATCCACAATCAAATGGTATTGATCCGCCTGATACCAATATCTTTCCATCTGGTGAAAATGCCACGGTGTTAATTTCAAAATCTCCACTTCCAAAGCTGTGAATGTTCTGTCCTGTACTCACATCAAATATTCTGATGGACGCATTGGAATCATTTGAAAAACCAGATGCCATCAGCTTTCCGTCAGGCGAAAATGCAACAGAATTCACAGTACCGATTGGTTCAAGATATACTAATCCCGCCGGTGGTTCATAAGTCCAAACTGGCTGAGCTATTACACTTGGTACAACAACAAAAGCAAAAAATAAAATAACGAATCTCATGAGTATTAATAACAAAATTCAAACAAATCCAGAACCATCAATTGTTGAAAAGAACACTCTCACCACTTCAGATGTGAAAAAGAATACTGGAAGTTCTTAGAAATCCTTGATGATTGAGTCACATTCAGGTTTAATGATTACTGAACCTTAACAAAACGCCCCGTATCTGTGTCAATTCCTTCCGCAGATATGATTTCCAAACGATACAGATAGGCACCTGAGGGAAGAGACATGCCGTTTAGGCGAATATCACGCCCTTTACCTGCATTGATCTCAACAGGGGCTTGCATGAATACACGTCGTCCAGTCACATCAAAAACTTCAACTCCGACGCGTGCTGAAGTAGGTAGATCTAAACGAATAGATGTAGAGGATTGAAACGGATTGGGGTAATTGCCAATTATCGAAAAGGGCTCAGGCGAGGATTGCTCATCTTCGTTGGAAACTGTGGATGGGACCGTATTCCATAATTTGATGGATTTTTCTCCACCTGTTGCAAGAAAATTGCCATCACGAGAAACAACATAGTTTATAATTTCTGATCCATGATTAAATGTAGCTATCGTAGCTATCCGAAAGCCACTGGTCACATCCAACAAGGATATATCAGAATTGAAAAATGAATCTTCTCCATTGAAGAAAAATGAATCTTCTCCAACGACTAATTTCGTTGCATCGAGTGAAAAACTCAAAACTGTGGGAATGCCGTCATTAAAATCAATAGAACTGGTCGGGCTAGGTGATTCTATATTCTCCCATATAGAGACGCTTCTTGTTAGACCCGATGAAGCCAGTTTCTTTCCATCGGGTGAAATAATCATCCTCAAAACACATGTATTCTGAAGAAACTGTTGGATCTGATCACCCGAAGTAACATCCCAGATACGGATGCTTCCAGTATAATCATCTGAGAAAGCACATGTTCCTGACACTAGTTTCTTACCGTCTGGAAAGAATTTTACATTACTTACTTCTTCATCATGAGAAGAAAAGACTTGAATCTCTCGTCCAGTTTTCACATCCCATAGGCGCATTACTTGATCGTCAGCCCCAGAGAGTAGTAATGATCCATTTGGTGAGAACTCCACCGAATTTACTTCCTTCGTGTGCCCAATGAATTGTTGAATTTGCTCTCCAGATGACAGATCATAAAGGTAGATGAATATACTTCTTACCGACACCAACTTCGTTCCGTCAGGGGAAATTGTATGGGGTGTTCCTTCCCATGAAAATTCAGAAATTTCTTGAATCTCTTGTCCAGTATTCACATCAATAATGCGGATAATTCCATCTGATTGTACAGAAATCAGTCTGGTTGCATCCGATGAAAACCCAAGAAATTCCAATTTAATATCCTCTATCACATCTTCTTCAATGGTGTAAATCAAACTCAATGTTTGTGCATCCCACAGCTTAATATTTGCCTCACCCCCCGATACCAGATTGGATCCATCTGGTGAAAATGCTACTGACCTAGATCCAACATCTTCAGCTGAAAGATATTGAATCTCCTCTCCAGTATCCAGATCCCATAAATGAATATCGTTGCCATCTGTGATAATTGATCCTGTCCCAGATGCGAGTACTGTTCCGTCTGGAGAAAATGATACAGTGGTCACCAGACCTGTCTCAGTGGTAATGGTGCTAATTTCCTCCCAAGTGTTCACATCCCACAGATGGATGATTCCATTAACGCCTAGTCGTCCTGCAAAAACCAGATTCGTTCCATCTGGAGAGAATGCCACTGAAGTAATCTCATCTCCGAATTCTCCTAAAAGCTTTGTGCCTGCGATTCTTTGTTTAGAATTTAGATCCCACAGGTTGATGTAGGAGTGCGAGCTACCAGATACGAGCATTGTTCCATCTGGCGAAATATCCACGGACTGAACATCACCGGTACTGGAATCATGAGAAAATTCGTGTATAACCTCACACTTGCTGACATCTATAAGAGAGATTCCTTCATCATGGCTTGAACCCACTGCTAACATCGTACCATCGGGTGAAAATGCTACAGAGTAGACCCAATCAGAAAACTCAACCTTACAATCCAACTCCTGCCCGGTGTTTACATCCCACATATAAAGGTTTCCGACTCCATGCCCTTCAGGCTTTGTTCCACCAGATGCCAGTGTCTTTCCATCTGGTGAAAATGCAATGGACCTAACCTGCCAATGTTCATGTGCAAAGCTGAGTATCTCTCTCCCGGTTTCCGCATCAAATATATTGATTGCTGGATCTGAATCAGGTGAGAAACTCCAAGTACCTGAACCACCAGATGCTATCAACTTTCCATCTGGGGAAAATGATACTGATTTCACATCAATCGGTCCTTGGAAAAATTCATCTGTATTTTCTGGTGGTTCGTAGGTCCATATAGGAGACTGAGCGTTTGTATTGGCTGTGAAACTAAGGCAAAAACATAATAGAAAAAATCGCATGAAGTGTTACTGAAAAAATATCAAAACCGATTTTACCCCCCCCCCATTTTTTTGTTGCGAACAAACATTTGTATGAATTCTTAGACCTATTTTCCACTATATTTGAGAGAAATTGCTATCCACTGGGTACATTTACACCCCCTTAATAAGCAAAATCCTCTTTTCAATATATAATTTGCCGCCAGTTATCCACTTTCCTCAATATATGATCTGAGCCCCTCACACGTTTTGATTCACACCTTCTTCAGATGCTCATGGACATCAAATCCGTCTATGAATTCGAATGAGTTTTGTCTTTTTAGAAATGAGGAAACTAAACCAATCGTAGCAAAATACTAACCAACAGCCTTGTGGCAATGGCACCTGAACAGGTTCCATTTCATGACTGATCAAATGGTATCCTCTGCGTCATTAGGTCCATACCAATGGATCATGTCATATGGGATTTTCGTATAGATACGTCTATTGAGTGCTCAGGACTGTTTCTATACGATTAAGCAACTCTTGTTGCCCCATCTTATTGTGAGCAGATGTCACGATGATTGGAATTTCTTCTCCGCATGCTTTCATGACTTGTTTGACTATGTTTAGGCTTTGAGTGATCTTATTTCCAGAGAGCTTATCTGCCTTCGTAAGGACAAGGAATCGTTGTGCATCTGAATCGCGTAGCATTAACATCACTTCTTTGTCAAGCTCCGAAGGAGGATGCCGGCTATCCACTAGGTGTAAAACTGCTTTTAGTGGCTCGCGATGTATGAGATAATCCGCAATCCGTCTTCGCCATTGGGATCTAATTTTTTTACTGACTTTTGCATAGCCATACCCCGGTATATCAACAAAATAAATCTGACGATTTACTTCATAAAAATTAAATGTTTGGGTTTTCCCTGGGGTTGTACTTGTACGTGCCAAAGACTTTCGTTGACATAACATATTCAACAGAGCACTTTTTCCTACATTAGAGCGCCCAATAAAGGCAACTTCAGGCAAGGCTGGAGTCGGTATCTGTCCAAGTGTTTCTGCACTCTTGACAAAAGTGACATGCCGAATCTGCATTGATGATCCTTAAAAGGCTTGTTCTTTGGTCGCCTTCCCAATTTGAGCTGGATCACGAACTACATGCGCACCTGCTTCAGATAGTGCAGCAAATTTATCTTCGGCCGTTCCTTTGCCTCCCGCAATAATTGCCCCTGCATGCCCCATGCGGCGCCCAGGCGGAGCGGTCGCACCCGCAATAAATGCTATCACTGGTTTGGTAATATGACCTGTGATATAGGCCGCGGCATCCTCTTCATCTGTGCCACCAATCTCTCCGATCAAAACAACAGCTTCAGTTTTAGGATCATCTTCAAACAATTGGAGTGCATCAATAAATTTAGTTCCTATGACTGGATCACCACCTATCCCAATCGCTGTACTTTGACCAAGTCCTTGATGCGTTAATTGATCAACGGCCTCGTAGGTGAGGGTTCCAGACCTTGAGATCACACCTACTGGACCTTCAGAAAAGATCATGGCAGGCATGATTCCCACTTTTGCCTGTCCTGGCGTTAATAGCCCTGGACAATTTGGCCCGACTAAGCGAGCTCCGACGGATTTTACATAGTGAGACGCTTCGACCATATCCTTGACTGGTATCCCCTCTGTAATACAAACAATTAATGCGATGCCTGCGTCCGCTGCCTCTATAATAGCATCTTTGGCGAACGCTGGAGGCACAAAGATGACTGAGGTATTTGCCCCTTCACCTTGCACCGACTCCTTTACAGTGTTAAATACAGGGCAGCCAAGATGTTGCTGCCCTCCTTTACCGGGAGTCACGCCTCCAACCACATTGGTGCCAAATGCAATCATCTGCTCAGAATGAAAGGAGCCTTCTTTTCCAGTAAATCCCTGAACGACCAGTCGTGTATGCTTGTCAACTAAAATACTCATGTAATGGTTTGTGTGAGAAATGAATGATTTAAGAAACTACGGTGTCTGCAAGCTCCATGATCCTCTGTCCAACAGAGAGAATTCGTGATTCGCTCATTGGTGGACCTAATACTTGAACGCCAACAGGTAACCCATCGTCCACTTTTCCAACCGGAACTGATACAGCTGGGATTCCTGCTAGATTTGCCGTCACTGTATAGGCATCACTAAGATACATCTGGAGTGGATCATTTCCCCATTCGCCAATACATGCTCCTGCCGTAGGTGTCACTGGTGTCAATAATATATCTATTTTTTTCCATGCTTCCTCAAAATCTTGACGAATGAGTGAGCGCACGCGCTGTGCTTTTCCATAGTAGGCATCATAATAGCCCGCTGAGAGGACGTAGGTCCCAAGCATGATTCGCCTTTTCACCTCAAATCCAAATCCTTGGCTCCGTGTCTGTACATACATGCTTTCAAGTGACTCTTCATCACCTAAATGACGAATTCCGTACTTGACCCCATCATATCTTGATAGGTTACTTGAGGCTTCGGCAGCGGCCAGAATATAATAGGCAGCAATTCCATACTCAATATGAGGCATAGATACCGAAATCAACTGTGCTCCTTGAGACTTTAGATTTTGTGCTGTCTGATCCACTAAGTGATGAACTTCATCCTCCAGCCCTTCTCCATAATACTCCGAAAGCACACCAACTCGTAATCCATCAATAGGCATATCAGGAGAGTAGGCAGACTTTTCAGGCGAATAGTCTATACAGGTTGCATCGTTTGGATCCGTTCCAGACATATGACATAGAATCTGCCAAGCCTCGTAAGGGCTCTGAGTAATAGGCCCAACACAGTCAAAGGATGAGGCGAATGCTACAAGCCCAAAACGGCTGACCAGTCCATAGGTTGGCTTGAGTCCAACCACGCCACAAAAAGCTGAGGGTTGGCGAATAGACCCCCCAGTGTCTGTCCCGAGGGCAGCATGGCACATACCGGCCGCAACAGCGGCTGCAGATCCTCCAGAGGATCCACCTGCAACATACTTTACATTATTGGGGTTTTTTGTCACTCCGTACGCAGAATACTCGGTCGTAGACCCCATAGCAAACTCATCACAATTAGCCCGCCCTATCAGCAATGCACCTGCCTGACGTAAACGTGCCACTGAGGTGGCTTCAAATGGGGGGCGATAGCCTTTTAGAATTTTAGATGAACAGGTAACGGGCCACTCGGTTGTACTCAGAACATCTTTAACTCCGAGAATGAGGCCAGCCAAGGGAAGATTTTCGTCACGGGCTAAACGCTCATCAATGGACTGAGCAGACTGACATACGGAATCTGCATCCACATAAGTAAACGCATTGATGTGCGGATTCTCTTTATTAATGGTTTCTACAGACAGTTGTGCAAGTTCAACAGCTGTCAGACTGCCATTAAGCAATGCACTTCTGGAATTAGCAAATGACGGTAAGGCCATATGCGTTTAGATAGACACACCAACAGCAGAGTAGCTACCGAGAAGACTCAGGCTGCGTAGCTGATTCAGCGGACTCTTGTTTTTGGGGCGGAACATATCCTGGAGGATTCTGCTGTGCTGGTGGTCGATATTGAGGGCGGTCTTCTACTGTAAGCTCCCTGCTAATTTCACTTGTAGCAGACTTAAACTCACGGATTCCCTTCCCAAGCCCGCGCGCGACTTCTGGAATGCGCTTGGCTCCAAAAAGAACTAACACGATTAGTAAAATAATCGCAATTTCCCAAGGTCCTAGTCCAAACATGTCATTGATTATATTATAGTTTTAAGTAAGAACAGGACTTGAATACATAGTTCATCCTGCTATGTTCCTCTTTAATGAGTTAATATAATCAATAAATCCGACAATTGGCTGTTCAGTCCTATCCGTAATAGTGTTTGTGACATCATCCTGCTAAGGAGATATTTACCAATGCTCATGAATATTCTGGGTTCGCTGGAATGGCGATAACCGCCCCTTTTTGCTGAATTAATTGCTGAGCCTCTGACCTCTGAATAATTCCGCCGAAGAGCATCTGATCATTCATCTTTGTGTCAATTGATCATAGTTTCGTCCACTATATTGATGATTTTAGGAGGCGTGGAATTGGATCAAACAGGTTCCTGAATGATAGAGATCATCAGTGAACATCTTCATTTTCCATTCCTGCTTCTTTTGAACAAATAATCAATAATTCTAATTAAGTGATCCTTAATTAGAATTATATAAATAAATAAAATAGAATTTTAGTTTATTAAGATAAAAAGTTAATAAAGTTTTGGATATTACGATATTTCCTTTTTTCTAATGTCAAAATGGAGGCATCCATGAAATAAAAACTGAATGTAGAACCTGATAATTTGTGAAAAACCTATCTTAATATAATGATATATATTGCATTAACAGCACTATTCAATAGATTTTAAACCATAGAAAGGGTCAATGAACGTCTCAGTATTCTCAACATACCCGACTGATCATTACTAATCTTCGGATTTCAAAGCGTGATTGATTAATAAATTAAAACCTATTTTTGTTTATTAAGTAAACCAAATAAAACCATTTATTTTGATGTATCTTGAAAAAACCAAGTCTCGGATTGGAGAAAAGGTTAGAATCTCACATGTGCAGGAGCGAGTAGAGGCATATCTTCCGCCTCTTCTGCCCCCGAATCCTCCAATCAATATGGAAACTCTACGTTCGAAACTAGAAAAAGCGTATTTATTCATTGGTCGCTTGGATGGTATCTCGGAAGTTCTGCCAGACTTTTCAATTTTTGTATACACATATGTAAGACAGGAGGCAGTATTCTCTTCACAGATTGAAGGCACGCAGTCATCACTATCGGACTTGTTTCTGTTTGAGATAGATCATCCTCCCAGCGTACCTATTGATGAAATACAGGAGGTTTCAAACTATGTATCAGCAATGAATCATGGCATTACGCGATTAAACCAAGGTTTCCCCTTGAGTCAACGCCTTATGCGCGAAATGCATGAAATCCTGCTATCGGGTGGACGAGGAAGTTCGAAACTACCCGGTGAATTTAGACGTTCCCAGAACTGGATTGGCGGTACACGCCCTGGAAATGCCATGTATGTCCCGCCACCTCATACCTACATTGCTGATCTGATGAGTGATATAGAAACGTTTATTCATTCGGATCACCATGAACTGCCAACGCTCATGAAAGCAGGTTTGATTCATGTTCAATTTGAAACCATTCATCCATTCCTTGATGGTAATGGGCGCTTAGGGCGACTTCTCATCACCCTGTATTTGGTCCACAGCGGCTTACTTCAACACCCCACTCTTAATCTGAGTCTTTATTTCAAACATTACAGATCCCATTATTACGAGTTACTGCAACGCGTTCGAACTCATGGAGATTGGGAAACTTGGTTGGGGTTTTTCTTGGATGGTGTCATTGAAACTTCTGAACATGGGATTCAACTCGCCAAGAATATTCTCAAATTGTTTGATGAGGATATCCAAAAAATCAATCACTCTGGTAGATTAGCAGGCTCAGCACTACAAGTATTCTCAATTCTCCAGAAACAATTCATCATTTCGGCCCCATATATTTCCAAAACCGCTGGAATTTCATTGCCAACAGCATACAAGTCTATCCATCATCTTGAGAAGTTGGGAGTCATGAAGGAAATTACAGGACAAAGGCGCAACCGCATTTTTGTTTACGACAAATATTTACAACTTCTCACCGAAAGTATTGCGTCTTCATCGTAATCATGTCCGTAGATATTGGTTTCATGAAGGAACATGAGCGTGGCAATCAAGTGTTACCGTGGTTGGATTAAAATAAGTCTTTTCATGGGTGACATTGTGGAGAGAAATCTTACTCTCATTGACTCCGTGAAGGTATATTTATCCGATTTCTCTACTGCTCTTCCCTACTTAATGCCAAAGTCTGTATCTGCCTTTACCTCTACTGATCGCATAGGCTTTGTCTAACTTTGGATTTTTACTGTGATTGTTCTGATTGGGTTTGGTACTTTTGGTCTCAATCCTCAACTTATAGCCTAGTTTCCTTGTATCCATACGATTAATCATACCTGCGCTAACATACACCCTTGAATTAAGCGCTAGTTCTGACTTTAATTCAGAGGTGTCATCAAAGGAAACATATTTACTATGAATGCCTAATTCATTCAACCCAGATATGGCTTGATGCGCTATCGTAGCTTAATTCGCAAATCTCTGGGATTCGTCAAAAATTCTACAGATCGCTCACATGTATGCGCTGATTTAAATCCATCAAATAGTACTATTTATGTTCTATAAGTCTTCATTATTGGTTTCGAGGCTTTTGCAGCAATGCCACCGTGAATGTAACGGAAGATAAAGTGGTCAAAGAGAAAAAATCCCGTACATTGAATATACAGCATTGGCAAATGACATGGTTTTTATGATGATTTTGGATGATCACAGCGTACATAAGGGGAGTCACATAGAACCAAAGAGCCCTATCATATGTTAGATCAGATGTCGCATGTATTTGTATCTGCTAATAAGTCTTGATGTGGCTCAATTTTTGAATTGGCCATTTGAATTGTGCTGTTTCAAATTGATGTTCCTTGGGAGCACGCATTGAATTTCCGCTTACAAACTTCTTTGATTCGGAATCATCTCATTATCTCTCTGTGTTGAGTCCCATCAGTTTCACATCAAGAAATTGTTAAGTTGACGATGATGCATTCCGTCTCTAAAGCACACCGTTTTGCCGGGAATGCGTCCATCCCCGCAGATAAATCAATAGCTCACCGAGCAGCCCTCTTCGCATCTATTGCAAACGGCATTTCCACTTTGGTTAATTTTCCCCAAAGCCAGGATCCTCAAAGTACGCTTTCCTGCTTAAAACAATTAGGTGTCCCAATACGAGTCTTCTCAGATCATACCGTAATTATTGAAGGGGTCGGACGAAATGGATTTTGTAAACCAGAAAACCCACTCGATTGCGGAAATTCTGGAACAACAATGCGCCTACTTTCTGGAATGTTAGTAGGACAAACCTTTGGGTGTGAACTCGTCGGAGATGCATCCCTGAGTACACGCCCAATGGGGCGCATTGCAGAACCATTAACAGCAATGGGGGCAAACATTACTCTCGTTGATGGCCATGCTCCAATCCGAATTCAACCCGCCGAAAGGATCTCAAGCATTGACTATAGTCTCCCCGTAGCTTCTGCTCAAGTAAAATCCTGTGTCCTGCTTGCTGGATTGTGGGCTAATGGTCGCATAGTAGTCAGAGAATCTATTGCTTCCAGAGATCACACAGAGCGGATGTTGGATCTTCCAGTTTCAAGATCTGATCACCAGATCTTGATCTACTCTGACGCATCTCTTCCTATTCCTCACGGTACAGTTGTCCTACCTGGGGATTTTTCCGCTGCTGCATTTATTCTAGTTGCCACTTCTATTCTTGGAACTGCGCAGGTTCACCTTCCTAAAATTGGCCTCAACCCGAGCCGCACTGGCTTACTTGATGTGCTTCAACGTATGGGGGCAAAGATCAAGATTGAAAATGTCTCGTCATCCGAAATTGAACCCTTTGGTGATTTAACGGCAGAGAGATCTCGATTGAATGGTATTTCAATCACAGGCGACCAAATCCCTAATATCATTGACGAAATCCCGATCATTGCCGTTGCTGGTGCATTCGCTAAGGGAATTACAACTGTTCGCGATGCAGAAGAACTACGCCACAAAGAATGTGACCGCATTGATGCAATCGTCAATAATTTAAAAATCCTTGGGGCAGAAATTGAAGAATTTGAGGATGGATTTGCTATTACAGGCGGGACTCCTCTCAAGGGGAATACAGTTTCAAGCTATCATGATCATCGAATTGCGATGGCGATGGCGATCGCTGGATTAGCATCTGAAGGCACAACTACAATTCAAGATGCGGATGCAACATCGGTGTCATTTCCTCAATTCTGGGAAACTTTAGACTCGCTTCAAAAATAACGCACTCATTGACTGTGACTGGCTTTTTAATTCCCTTAATTTTCATGACTAGTAGGAGCCTGGAATCCAAAGATGTTTAGACAGAATCACACAACCCTCGTCATCAAAAGTGACTCCCTCACTACGAAGTAATCTCTCCATTAAATCAGGATCTCCAAAATTTCGAGCACCCGTTAATGCCCCATAACGATTGACCACACGGTGGCAAGGCAAATGCGTACCCTTAGCTGCTTTAAGTGCCCAACCAACGGTGCGAGCTGCACTTCTACTTCCAATATACTCTGCAATATGCCCATAAGTCGTGACTTTTGACTCTGGAATCTGGGCAACAGTATCCCAAACTCTCTCAAAAAAATCACCCCTCGTCATCAACTAATAAAAATGTAAGATTCCTAGAAACCTCATTTTCCGAAACCAAATCCTTAACAGTCACAGTAATTTCAATCTCCCCAGTCCTTTGACCTAACTCTAATAAGATCTCCTCCTGTACCATTCGACTCTCACCCTCAAACTCGACAGTTGTGGACGAACTGCGCCCGCGTTTTCGAGAAACATCATATGTGATGTTGTATGATGTAACGTCACCTGGCCCGTAAGTAAGATGGTAGATCTCAAATACCAGCCCAAAATTCATCTGATGGTGGATCCACGAATGGGGCCAAGGAAAACTATCATTGATACCTTTTGAAATAATAGGTTTCAAGTCGCTCATCTCTAATCTAATTCCACTGCCATCCAAAGCAGTGAGTGAGTCAATTCTAATGGATGTGACTTGATGTTGACCTCTGCTACTGTCTGGTAGGACCTCAATCTGATCCCATTGAATCGCCAAATGATAATTGTTATTTGATTGGTCTATTGCAATTGTCTGAACAGGAATGGTTGTGGCCTCATCAAAGGGATCTAATTGAACACGGAGCGCTTTGGCAACACTCTTAAGAGTTTCATAGCTAGAGTTTTGATGTGCTAAGTAGGTGTGAATTAAATATTCTTTGCTGATTACATCTATTGGTACGGTATAGCTGCCAGGATCAGGATGCCAGTAGACCTCCGTTGAAGTCGTACCATCTGATCTCAGAAAACGTGCATGACGCATACTCACAGAAAATGGTGCCATGACACTCAGAACACCCGATGTACTTGAGGGAATGGTTTGCTCAAGTTGATAAGATGCCATTTGATCCTGTAAATCTGAGTCCGAGATGATCCCTTGTGCATAGATCGGAGTAGGTCGGCTAAGGTCTTGCCCAAGATCTTCAGTGTCTGATTCTGGCGCTTCAGAGAAAACCCTTCCTCCAGTAATGATTCTTGCGTTTTCTAAGGGATCACGATTTCTCAATCGGCCGGTTTCATGATGTGCAAACCACCACTGGTCAACATCCGCATACCTCTGCCCGAAATTTGGATGCTCTAATGCTAATTGCTCATAAATTGAACGCATCACTGCAAGTAGCATTGTAGATTTTACATGACCCCTTCCACCTTGCCCTATGGTCGCACGAAGTGCATAGGGGATCAAATCAGTTGTATTTCCTCTCTGGTAACGGTTTTGTTTTTGCACAAATATAAAATATGCATCCCGATCAATGTTGAGATACCTCCAAAATTCATTATCTGGAAAATCCGAAGGACTAACTGAAACCCCTGGCTGAAAAACCGCATCAATGAGGATAGGATCATCAAAGGTGATCTCGGTAATCCGTTCTGGTTCACCATACCGAACATATATTTCCCCCCTATCATCATATCCTGTATCACAGGATAAACATTCATACTTCTCCAGAGCATACTTCACTCGGCGGACATGTTCAATCATTCTCTCATTGACCTGTGAAGCTGGTAGAGGGTCTTGACTTCTCCACCAACTCATCACAGAATTCCTAATACTATCTATGGCTACAGAATGATTCGTATCTACCAATTCAAGCATAGGCTCTGGTAGTAAAGGCCTTAATCTGATGAGTTCAACCTGCAATAAGGAGTGATCTCCATCCTCTGTAAATAGATCTTCGTATTCAGACACCGATTGCATAATTTGATCAATGTCAAGTGTCTGAGCTCTTATCCCTTGAACAGTTAGACACACGATCAGGCAAATCATGCAAAAAGTACTGAAGCTGACGATCTTCATGGATGCGTTCCGCTGAATTGTACGGTATTGACGGGAATGATTATAGCGTTGGATTCTCCCTCACGAATTCGGATGAACTGCCTGATGGGTACATCTCGAAACCTCTCAACCGTCTGCCCCCTATTTGGCCAGTTTACAATGACCTCTTCAATGGTTTCAGCCTGACCAAGTCCAATCTCTACTCGGAGAGTGGATGATCCAAAACTCCCGCCAGTACCCACAACCCGATATAACGTATCTGAGTCAGTTACCACCGTGATCCGTGCACCTATCGCACTTCGGTTTGATATCCTTCCTTCCAAAGAAAGTGTTACCCATGCATTGTCATGGCCTGGATTTTCAAATAAGGTATTCTGAGCGAGATCGCCTTCAAAAGCGCCTCCCATAACCTGATAAATATCCTGATCTCCATCATGATCAATATCTCCAAATGCAACCCCATGCCCCTTCTGCAGATGTCCAAACCCGCCAGATTCCGTGACCTCTTGAAAATGAGCTCCCATAACATTTCGGAACATACGATTTGGCATCAACGCTCGTAGATTTGGGTCACCCGTCCCGACATAAAAATCTAACCATCCATCTGAGTCAAGATCGCCAAAATTTGATCCCATCGAATACATCACTTTGTTGAGACCTGCCTCAGTGGCGATCTCCTCAAATGCACCAGTCCCTAAATTGCGATACAAACGGGGCTTCTCGTCCTGACCTTCAAGACCTAAATACTCGGCCGCAATATCACCTGCGGTGGCTCGCCACCCAGACACAAACAAATCAAGCCAGCCATCATTATCAAAGTCCCAGAACCAAGCAGGAAAACTGTCGATCGGGTCTTGGATCCTAGCCTCTTGGCTTACATTTGTGAATTCATTTCCCATCTCGTTACGAAACAGTGTATTTCGTTCAAGATAGCGACTTAAAAATAAATCAGGCCAGCCATCATTATTGTAATCTCCCCAAGTGACCGCCTTCACATATCCAATGATTCCTATTCCGTAATCAGATGCCGATTCTATAAACGTTCCATCGCCCTGATTGATATATAATTCACATCGATTGCGCCCAGACATGGGGGTCGCTTCGTTTCCGATGAAGAGGTCTAAATCTCCATCCAAATCAAAATCACTCCACGCAGCGGTTTGAGTTGGATAGCGTGAATAAATTCCAGACTCTATGGTGACATCTTCAAACTTTCCATGACCGTTATTACGTAGCAAAGAGTTTGGGTGCCCCTCATTGAGCCATGCACCTCTGAGAACCAGTACATCATTGTCACCGTCATTATCATAGTCTGCATGGATCAGACTAAGTCCGCCGGTCAACCCCGTTAGACCCGCCCATGTAGTACGTTCTTTGAATCCGCCTTGGCCATCATTTTCAAAATATCTAAGCTGATCTCTGAGCCCCCAAGAAGAGATCATAAGATCTAAATGATCATCTCCTGACAAATCTTCCAAAACAACTCCACCCGATAGCCCCATTATATTCAGACCTAATTGAGGTGCAATATCATTAAATCGTTTCAAGGCTGAAGACGATTTAATTGAATCTTGTGGGATGAGCCACTTTCGGTCAATTCCCTCTGGATGACTTCCCAGAGTCATGTGGGCTAGGTTGAGAAGCCACAGTGAATTGAGGTCCGTAGAATCCTGGCTTAAAATTTGCTCGTACCAGTGGATTGCCATTTCTGATCCTCTGCGCTGGGCATGAACCCCTTCGGGGGTAATTGGAAAAAGGCATCTAGCAACCGCATGATTAATTACGCAATTCTCTTGCTCTCCGATCCTCAGATAGCTCAATGCCAGATGATCCATCACTGCTAAACGCCATGACTGATCAAATAGGTGCAGATTAGAATTTATTGAGTCAAGAACTGCCCCAAAGATCTCCACTGCAGCTTCACTCTCCCCTGCACGCAGGAGTTCTGTTGCTAGTGTTGACTCATATTGCACCCGCTCACGAAGCTGCTCTGGTGGAGTGAGTGATTTTAATTCAGATGCCCTTGCACGATTCGCATGTGCATTGCGAATCGGGTTTTGGTCCGTTTCCACTGCGATCATTTCTAGTTCAGCGGCCATGTGGCGTGTTCCTTCGGATACCGAGGATGTGCATGCACTAATGATCAATAACATCAACAGAGGCCAACGCATCATGTTTATTTCTTCAGTACGAGAGTCATGGATTTTGGATTCACAGTTATACGCTCTGGTGGTTGACCCGGCCATGTGACTTCAACCGCATGGATTGGAGCATCTATCATGCCCAAACTGGTTGACAATGCGCTGTGAGACCAATACCCATTGCCTGCGGTTACGATTCTAGCTGGACCGAATTGTCCATCTTCATATACGATACGAAGAATTGTACCAACCGCATCGGAAGGTTCCTCAAAGTCAATGGAAACGTTTCTTAACTCTTGTGTCAATTTATAGATGAGTGTTGATCCATTATGCTGAGCAAAAGCGATTTCCTGCTGATCATCTCCGTCAAAATCTCCCACCGAAATCCCGCGCCCTTCCCCATATACCTTAAAGCCAGAATGACGAGCTATATTGAACGTTCCATCCCCGTTGCCTAATAGCAATAGACCTCGGCCTGCATCCTGCCTCGGCGTTGACAGTGGAAACGCGAACCAATTCTGTGATAATACTATATCCTCATGTCCGTCCTTATTGGCATCTATAACGATTGGACTAATTGCGGCACTTTGTTGTGCTTTCATCGGGAGTGGTTGAAACTCAAAGTGATCTTCTTGATTGAGAAATATACCTGATGCATAGGTGTCGGACTCTATGAATTGTACATCAGATCTATGAGACGGTATGAGTTCTGACACACTTGATTGACTAAACTCTGTATAAGAGTTAATTTGCATAAAACTTGGAGGAATGACCTGTACGATCTCATCAAGCATCCGAGATGGTCTAAAAATCGATGTTGCAGGATCAAGAAATGATTCCAATAATTCTGTGCGCCCATCTAAGTTAAAATCACCATAATATAAGCGCACCTTAATATCATCTCTATATCTATGATTCCAACCTGCATTTGAAGCGACAATATCTAGTCGGCCATCTCCATCAAAATCCCCCAACGAAGCCCCTCTCCACCATCCTCTCCAAGATGTGAACCCAAGAGCTTCAGTCTGATTAGTAAAGCCATTGGGGGATCCTTTGAATACTTGAATTGGCCCCCACTCTGAGGCAAGAATCAACTCTGAATATCCATCTTGATCTAAATCCCCGAATACACTCCCGCTGATCAGCCCCAAAGCTCTAAACGGTGCACTCAGTGCTGGACTGAATGTATAGTCTCCATTGTTATTTACAAAAATGCGACTATCAGCGAAATGAGGATAAGACTGAGGAATAAAATGCCCCCCGACAAATAAATCAAGATCTCCATCTAAATCAATATCATCAACTGATATAGGGCCTGGTGTCGCTTGCCCAAAGGGAATCTTTTGATGTCTTAACAGCTGAGCATGTGATGTGATATCATAAATATGCACCCATGATGTATCTAATTGATTTTCATAGTTTGATTCTCCAAAGAAAATTCGTGTGACATCGGATTCAATTGGAATTCCTACGATCGCAGTTGCATCTCCAAGCAGTGAATCCAAAATAGGATTATGATTGAGCCGAAGTGTCTGCAACCTTCCCCCACCTTGCAGAAGTTCATCCTGGCCATCACCGTTGAGATCTATCGCTGCTAATGCGGGCCCTCTACGACTTAATCGCCAAGGAAGTAGGGGTTGTACCGAAGAATCATCAAAGTCATCTTCTAAAGTTGGTGGCAGTTCTTCATGAAGTTGAAATATTGGCGATAGCGTGGACTGTTCAACTGAATCATTAACATCCTCTGCACCTGACTCCTGAACGACATAAAGCCTATTGACCTCATCAATCTGTACCTTTGATCGTTGGGTACTCTGCCATGTGACTTCCATCTGACAGGGAGGATGATCCACAGCAAAGACGGCAATATGCTGATTAGAGGATAAATAGCTTCCTCCCGCCGTGATTTGCTTGGTTTGTGTGGGTAATCCTGAACACTGAACCTGAATTGTAGCACCGATTCCTGAAGTATTGGGGGATATCCCTTCTAACATGACGGTCAATCGGTCAGCCTTGGAGGTATTTCGGTAGATGCCTGGGGAAGCGTACAGTCGATTGGTAATGATATCAAGATCTCCATCTCCATCTAAGTCGCCAAACGCCATGCCATGAGCAATATCCTGTTGCTCTCCAAACCCCCATCCATCTGGCATATCCTCAAACGTTAGATCTCTGCGATTACGAAATGCGACATTTTGAAGTGACAAAGGTGGAAAGTTTAGAATGAGTCGTCTGGCTTCTGTCCATGACCGAGCTCCTGCTAAGCTTCGCTGTTCAATTATCTGGGCATCAAGATCTTGCACATCAAAGACATGTCCATTGGTAATCAGAATATCCTCCCAACCATCAAGATCTACATCCATAAACCCCGTAGACCAGGACCAATCTGAGGCAGCAATTTCTGCAAACCAAGCCAGCTCTGCAAAGGTTGTATCACCACGACCGATCATGAGAGAATTCTGCATTTCTTGGGGACGAAAAAAACCATCTCCTTGAGGGGCATTGATTGGGATTCTCGTATTACGCTGCCGAAGTCTCATACCATCATCGCGACTCAACATGTCGGTTGTAAAAAAGTCAGTTATCCCATCTCGGTCTACATCCGAAAAATCAACAGACATTGTTGCATTACTGATCTTTCTGAGTGCTTCATGAGGTGCGCGTTGAAATCGTCCATCACCGAGCCCAATCCATAACTCATCTAGACTGTCAAAGTCATTACATACAAATAAATCAGCGATGCCATCACCAGTGATATCATAAAACTTTGCGGTAAGTGCCCAATCTCTTGGGGGACTGTCCAAGGGAGTGCCATCTACATCTAAAAACGCTCCCTCAGTCCATGATACGATTGAAAAATTGCCTGACCCATCATTCAAGTAGAGTCCGTCGGGCTCTGCGAGTTCACTACGCAACACCTGAGTCCCAAATGTTGTAAACTTATAGTGATCTTGAAACTCGGCTTTAGGAATATGTTGATCCTTTTGAAGTACTGCATCCCATGTGATTTTCTCCGCAGGCAAACTGTCGGCCAACGAAATCCGTTTATATCTAGCAATATAGATATCCAAGTCTCCGTCTAGGTCAACATCTGCTAATGTAGCCGTGGTGCTTGCATACGAAGATTCAAGCCCAGCTACCTTAGGGATTTTCTTGAATCTACCGTATCCATCATTATGGTAGACCATTCCAGGTCCGAATGGCATGGTCAGTAGCAAATCTAAATCTTGATCACCATCTATGTCAATCATCACGACTCCAGACGTAGATGTAGCCGCACTATCAAGTCCTGACCACTTGGAAATATCCTCAAATTCCCAGTCACCAAGATTTCGGTACAGTATATCCTGTGCATTGAGCCTCGCAACATAAACATCTGGTAATTCATCTCCAGTGACATCTCCAATTGCGATTCCAGAACCATGCATCATATGCCTGTTTTCAACAATTTCATCTTGGGTCACCCGATTAACTGCGGTGATACCTGATTGTGAAGGTGATACTTCTGAAAATCCTGTCCGTGATGCCCCTTTGATCTGCAATTCACGATAACGATATCCATCTTCCTGAACCCATGTAGACGATGAATCGCTACAACCAACCATTGTAGCAGTGACTGTACACAAGCTTAATAAATATAGGACATAAGCACGCATCAGCGTAACCAGAAATCAATGTGTAGCAGTGCTATTGCAACATGATCCAACTAAATATTCTTATGAGGCCCGCAAAGTGGGGATCAATCTAAACAGATTTACGGCCAGACTGGATTCTCGTAGATTATCACATTTATAGTGAACAGTGGATTTTCACTCCAAACCTACCACCAAATGATGATGTGTGATCAAAATGGGTCATTATTGGATGTGATAGGGTCTTCATTAAGCTCTGTTAGGTTTGCTGGATTTAGCAATCCATCACTATACATGGCTTCAGGGCTTTTGATAAAACCTTACCATCATACTTATGCAGAAAATAAATCGGTGGAAGCCAGTTTCCAATTTATCTGGCGTATGCAAATCTGAGCAAAGAATTTAATGGGAGTTATTGTTCTCTTCCAATTTTCTTGATTGATCATTAGTCAAAGCTAGATGTGCAGGATTTTTTCTCGCATGATCCTCCCGATAACGATCCACTTAAACTGTAATTCTATTATTGTCTGATGTTTCCAGTCACGAATGCGACAAAGGCTTTACGCTCATAAATTTTAGACACCTTGAACCCAATAATCGCTTCTTTTGTACGTAAAATATCTCTCAAAACCTGAGAACGACGGAACCTCGCATGTGGATCATAATCCGCATCATAACGTAAGGTTTGAAGTTGCAAAAATAATTTGGCAAATCTTTGGATTTCGTGTGGAAGTTGCGTCATAAGATCGACTCTTTTACAGCCTCGGCTGCTCTGGTATGAACGATTGAACGGTACGCAAACTTCCATGCAGCATTATTTCTTGTTTTGACCATGTACCAATCAAACTATCAGCATAGGCATTCGCAACGCAATGAAATAAACCATAGTAATTCGTACTGACAGCTCGTCGTAGATCAACTTGCTGAGGCTTACCACCGCGACCTCTTGCTAATTTCTTAGCAGTTCTAATAAAATGTAGTGGATCCATTCTCAAGTAGCTTTACATGATTTTGCTACAATTGATTAAGTACATAAATCCAAGAAGGACACTCAGTTAATTCTGGACTTTATTTTTTCCTGTTTGGATGTAGTTATGACTTAAAGTCATTCCGATACTAATGCAGTAGTGATGTGAAACCATCAAATGACCAACTCTTCTTTGGGTGTGTTTTCCATATAATCATCGTAAGTTATGTATGAATCAACAATCAACCTTTTCTCATTAAGTTCATCAAGGAATGGTTGAATGAGTAACGTAAAATCCAATGACCGATGTACATCAAGCTCTCCATATGATGTGTAAACAAATTTAACTTGTAGAGATCCTTCATCGTCAAAAAATGAGGCTCTTTCCTCAATACTTATTAGCTTTAATTCAGCATTATCATATTGCTCATTAAAGAATCTTACAAACAGCTCTTCTAATTCACTCAAAGGATCTGTGATTTTTTTAAAGCACTCATTGGAAGATATCATCGTATTGAACAGGAAACTTGGTTGGAGTTTACTTTTAGAGGCAAACGTTGTTCAATGCCTATCAAATCGTCCATTTTTTTGATTGGATCGTAGCCGATAATTACTCAGCCTCAATGAGCATGATCAACGCATCCGTTCTACGTGAATTACAGGCCTGGTGAATAAATCAATAGGCACATAAGAATCGTTAGTTATGATTTTCCCCTTTAAATTTGCCTCAAATAAAGGTTTCGTTCAGTCATTAACACTGGTTTAACCTACTGATATGTAAGATCTTTTAACAACATCTCGGAAACATCAAAATGATTACTTCGTAGATAGTCCATTCATTAAATTTTAGTTAATGGTTTCAGTATTTGACGTTGTAGCATACATACTGGATAAAAAAGGGACAGTTTCCACATGGAAACTTCAGAA
This sequence comes from Bacteroidota bacterium, assembly GCA_026709065.1. Classification (GTDB taxonomy): domain Bacteria; phylum Bacteroidota; class Rhodothermia; order Rhodothermales; family Bin80; genus Bin80. The sequence continues at coordinate 19,816 of JAPOTS010000078.1, read as the reverse complement.
ACTTGTTTATTATTGTCAAGCATGGTCACTTGTTTGGGATGAGACTCCCCTATTTGACGAAGAAATCCAAGCTTGGATCAATGGTCCAGTATGTCCTGTTTTATACGAACAACATAAAGGTAGCTTCTTTGTAAGCGAAATTTCTGGAGGCAAACCAGAGAATCTCAACCATACTCAGATTGAAACGATTGATGCAGTTCTTGATTTTTACGGAGATAAACCTCCACAATGGCTCAGTACTCTTACACACATGGAAGATCCATGGAAAAAGGCGCGGCGAGGGCTTTCTCCGCGTGAGCGAGGCAAGAATGTAATCACCTTGGAGTCCATGGCTGAGTATTATGAGCATATTGCTGCGACATCTGAAAGCAGTTTGTATGACTAAAATCCCAGTAGCAGCCAGATATCTGCATTTTGAAAAAGGGAGCTATTCTCGCGTAACCGATTTAGATATCAAGTCAAGCGGAGATCTATTTTAATGGTCTTTAAACCTAGCAGATCATCATGGAAAGTGGGGATTTAAAGACATTGTTTTTAGAGACAAATGGTGTTGTGATATACGCCCCAAACTTTGGAGTTTGAGAAGTTGACTTGGGGAGAACTTGCATCTCAGGCAAAAGGAAGAGGATCAGGTATTAAGCATCACCTTGTAAAGGTTTCACGTTAACCCGTAGTGCTCAGAAACGTCAAGGAAAGATCTTTCATATGATGATTTAGACGAAATTTTTTCTCTTCGGCTGACTGGTAAAAATAGACTCTATGGTATAATTATAGAAAGGATAATGAATCTTGTCTGTTTTGATCCAAGGCATGAGATTCTCCCAATGAGATACTGAAAAATCTGATAGCCTTGTAAACTTGCGCTTAACCATTCTTGCGTTTCATATGGCTCATCTGATTCGCAGTAAACTACGCATTTATGAGAGCTGAGGAACTCTCATAGTACGACTCAATCATCAGACACGAGTGTCGACCATGTTACCGCAAAATAAACCCATTGCATCCTACTCATCAAGATGCAAATCTCAGACTATTCCAACGAAAAGTATTCAAGGCAATGGGGTTAAAACTGGGCAAAAAAGTGAAACTAAAACGCCAAAAAAGAAAAGTCAGACATCCATCAAAAACCCCTATGAATAGCACTCCAAACGGAAGATTCAGTAAAAAGGGACAGCAAAATTGCGGAAAAAGTCCACTACAATTTGCACACTTGCATATCTTAAAAGTGAATCTCATCCACCAGTGTGGAATGTATAATATCATGATCAGCAACCCCACTAACGGATTTGAAAATTATCTTGGGGTTCTATCCTTATTGACTCAAATGCTCCTGAAATACCATCTAAATGGTTTGATCATCATTTGTTTTGGTTTAGATAGCATGAGCTCAAAAAGCAACCCGTAAGACAGTCATTTTATAAATTGAGATATAAATGATTTATGGATTTGAAGGATTCTTGATATGAATTTATATTGTGTTTCCAGGTTCTTAATTCCAATTTATGTTGAAACATAAAAGCTCTCACAAATGCATATTAAGATGGATGATTTAGTATGGCAAACATAGAATTTATCCCAATATAATAAAAAATTTCCAGGGTTCATACTATAAAAATCGTTAAGTTTATCCGTTTGGATTTTGATAGCAAATAATCCAGTGGATCAAGGAAATTAGATGCTACTCAAACTGTTAATTACACATGAATTTAATTACCTCACCCATAGTCACAGCAGTCTATGACCCTGGACTGAAGTGCGAGGCGTGTAATTGAGCCTCATGCAGACCAGACTAATAACGAAACCCATGTTTCAATCTACGTTATATATAGGTTTAATATCCACTCTCGAATGCTTCCTAACTTCCATGGTCTGGAAGTCCATGCCACCGGCACACCTTGGTCGGCATGAAACGAGTATGGACGCTAAACCAGTATGTAAGATTTTCAAGAAGAAAGCATCTTCGGACGGCTTAGCCAGAGCGTCATTAGACAAGTCTAAGATTGGTGGACCAACCCACCGCTTCACCCGAAATGACCAAGGTTCTTGTGGTGCTGCGCGAGGAGTAGCGAGTTATGGCTTAATGTCTTGGCCAGTTTTCCTCCCTGCACTGATATGCGGGGTTTCTAGCGGAGGCAGTTGATGAGAGCTCAGCTAAATCCTGAATACTGGATGAATCGTTGCCTCGCTTTAGCAGCAAATGCAGATAATGCGGTCAGCCCAAACCCAAGAGTAGGCTGTGTCATATTAAGTTCTGACGGCAAGTGTATTGGTGAGGGATGGCATCAGTTTTACGGGGGCCCCCATGCAGAAATTGAGGCTATCAATCAGGCTCGGCTTAATTATGGTGATGATGCACTTAAAGATTCTACCCTCATTGTTAACCTTGAACCATGTAACCATCAGGGCAAAACCCCACCTTGCACTGACGAGATCATCAAGTACGGGATTTCGCATCTCATTGTCGGGATGCGTGACCCCAATCATGTAGCTTCGGGTGGGATTGATCGCTTGCGTTCTACTTATGGTATCTCTACGATGATTGATGTCCTATCCGATGAATGTTATCGTTTCAACGAGCCCTTTATCCTCTGGCAAACTCGAAAACGTCCATTTGTAACCCTCAAAATCGCCCAAACCTTAGACGGTTTCATTGCAACTGCGTCTGGAAAAAGTAAATGGATTACCAGTAAAAAGGCACGACAACATGTTCATGTAATGCGCAGAGAAACAGACGCGATTCTCATCGGCGCAGGAACAGCATCTGCAGATAACCCAAGTCTAAGTGTGCGACATGTGCCTGGTTCTCAACCCCTGCGAATCATCCTTGACCGACGGGGAACACTACCTCCCAAACTCAAGGTATTCTCCGATGAGATGTGCTCTAAAACCTTAGTAATTGTGGGAAAAGACCAACACCCCACCTACCAAGAACAGCTCATCAATCTGGGCGGGCGGGTCATTGAAGTATCGACTGATGCTAAACATATCAATCTTGAAACACTCATGGATCTGTTGGGAAATGAATTACAAATTCAATCGCTTCTGGTAGAAGCAGGTCCGAAGTTGGCTTCCGCTTTAATCCATCAAGATTTAGTTGATCGCCTTCATCTCTTCATTGCCCCCAAACTTCTAGGGGATGGGCTTCCCTCCTTTCATGATCTTAATATCAGAAACCTTACCGATAGCGTAAATTTCAGTGCTCATTGTTGGGAGTCTATTGGAAATGACATGCTATTTACCGGGCATAAACGACCGATAACCAAAAAGACCTGAATCTCTATTGATCCCTGTAAGGTGAGGTACAACACCAAAAACTCTGACTAATCTTTACCAAATAGATCTGGGCTATTTAATTCTTGTTGCACCTGCAAGGCCTCTCTATACTCGTCTTGGAGAATGCTCTGAGTTTCACTTCCCTCCGCTTCATTGATAATTTTATTCAGCAGGTCAGAACACCACTTTTGGACATACTTCTTTTTCATCGCTAACATACTTTCTTTGGCAATTTGCTTAGGCAATTGATTGAATTCAGGTACAGTTATCTTATTTTGTTCCCATCCTGAAGAAACCTCGTACTGCTGTACCTGAAGATCTGCAATCAACTCTCTTGCATCCTCGCTAATATCAAATTGTACATCCTCAATCACATTGATTGATTTATCCGAGTCTTCCTTGTACTTATTTAAGAGCGCCTCAGCGAGTTCTCTGGATACCCCATCCTGAAATTCCTCCAAACTGCAATAGCTCATGATAAATTCTATCATCGGAGCACCTTCGCTAAGCATGATCTGCAAAAGAGTTTTTTCGTAGATAGGAATATGTTGTGCAATGGAACGATTTTGCGGAAGTGGTTCAGCTATGGGTTTTGGCTGTACTTGTTTGCCCTGTCGCTGAATCCCTACTTCATGAGCGATATCTGCTTCTAAGACCCCGAATAATTGGCTCGCTTTTTGGATATAGAGTTTCCTTAATAAATCGTCCTGAATCCACGAAATTCTTTTTGCGATCTTGCTAATTTCTTGACGCATGCCTTGGGGCGAATCTAGCAGATGCTGGTGTTGGGCAACGAACACAGATGATGCCATCCAGTCTTTGGTGGTTTCCAGAAGAAAAGTCTTAAATTCATCTACTCCCCGACTACTAAGAAATGAATCTGGATCTTCGCCTTCAGGTAATGATACCACACTCGCATCAAGCCCATTTTGTAACACGCAATCAATGGCACGCTCGGTGGCCTGCACCCCGGCTTTATCTGCATCATAAAGTAGTCGTACCTCTTTAACATACCTGCCTAGAAGCTTAACCTGATGAGATGTCAGTGCGGTTCCACAACATGCAACCGCTCCGATTCCTGCCTGATACAGAGCCAATACATCGGTGTATCCCTCAACCAACAAGACTCTCTCATCTTGTCGCGCTTCGCGCTTCGCGTGATTTAATCCATACAATACATAGCTCTTATTATAGACCTCAGTTTCGGGAGAATTTAAATACTTCGGAGCCTTCTCATCTGGGGTAAGAATCCGCCCCCCAAATCCAATGATTTTTCCAACATGTGACCAAACAGGAAAGATAACACGGTTGCGAAATCGATCGTAATATCCTTGACTGTCTTCTCGTTTTTTAATCAATCCCGCCCGAACGAGGGTTTCTGGTTTGATATTTGCTTTCTCAGCAGATTTAATTAATGCGTCCCAAGAATTAGGAGCCCATCCCAGTTTGAATCGCTCAATCGTTTTATCGGTTAATCCGCGCTGAGTTAAATAATCTCGTGCAAGAGAACCCGACTCTAGAAGCTGTTTGACAAAATAGTCCGCAGCAAAACGAAGTGCGTGATAGACAACCTCTTTCTCTTTATAGGCTTGCTGATCCACAGCATGTTCTGGAATGGTAATCCCATTACGACTTGCGAGCCACCGAACAGCATCTAAAAACAGTAGTCGCTCAATTTCCATTACAAATGTAAACACATCACCGCTTTTACCACACCCAAAACACTTAAAAAAACCCTTTGAAGGGTTCACATTAAACGAGGGCGTTTTCTCATCGTGAAACGGGCACAATCCTATATAATTATTGCCTGCTTTTTTGAGTTTCACATAGTCCTGAACGATACTCAGAAGATCAGAGCTATCGCGGACTTGATCCATGATTTGGCGTGGAATTCGCATTGGTCTACATGTGGGCTTTTTCAACTGGTGATTGCTCTGGTTTATCAGAACATTGACATGCATTGACAGAAAATAAGCCTACAATAAGTATAATCCAAATCAGTCTGATCATTAGAATTTATGTTTGTTTTATGAGTATACGCATGAATCTTGATAATTGGTGCCGAAATTTACAGTATCTTTAGCAGAGAACCATAATTGTATCAAGGTTGGAAGTATTAGGAATTGACATAGGTGGGACTGGAATTAAGGGAGCCCCCGTTGTAATTGAAACCGGAAAGATTGCCTCCGAGCGCTTCCGTGTACCCACGCCCAAGGGTGGCTACCCAAAGGATGTTGCAAAAGCCGTTAAGAAAATAGTGAAGCATTTTTCTTGGAAAGGCAAAATCGGTATCTCTCTCCCAATGCGTATTCGCAATGGGGTTGCATGCACGGCAGCAAATGTTGATGAATCATGGCTTGGTTTAGATATCGTTGCTCTCTTTTCTGACGCACTGGGAATCAAAATCGCCACGCTCAATGATGCGGACGCGGCTGGATATGCTGAAGTTCACTATGGTGCAGGAAAAGCTAAACTTGGAAAAACACTGGTTCTGACGCTCGGGACAGGTATCGGATCTAGTCTGTTTATGAATTCTGTTTTAGTGCCTAACCTAGAACTTGGACATCTGCGCATGTCGGGAACCACTGCCGAAATCTTAGCCGCAAACAGTACACGCAAACGTGACCATCTTTCTTGGGAAATTTGGGCTGAGCGCCTACAGGACTATCTGACCTACATAGAATTTTTACTTGATCCTGACCTGATTATTCTTGGTGGGGGTGTCAGCCGTCCAAAACGTATCAAACACTACTTTCACTTACTAAACACTAGATCCGAACTAGTGCCAGCGCATTTTCAGAATGAAGCTGGAATTATTGGGGCAGCCTGCGCGGCAATGACAAATTCAACCTAAAGACGGCGCTTCATCAAGGGTTAAACATATCTGAACCCTTCAATCGGAATTATATTCGCGAGTACCCAAGTGGTCACAAGGCTATATAATTCCCATTTTAATTACTGATAATCATGCGATTTCCCCAAGATGTTACATGGAATTTGAAATCAAATCCATACCCAGTTCGACAACAGAATTGGGCGATTGAAAGGGTAATAACGCTACATCCTTGTTCAGACCTGTCCGAATAACATCACTACTATTAAATTGAATGGGAATCGCAATATTCATTCAATAAATATTGGTTCAATTATGTCGCCTCCTATAGTACGAATCACATTAGATCCAATAGGTAAACTTCAAATCATCAATAATTTTCCGTGAGACTAATGTAGCTTGAGCACCTGTATCCAATAAAGCCCGATATCCATGTACTTGAACTAGATCTTTTAAATGGCCAACAGTAACTTGAATTAAAGCTTGATTTTCTTAAATATTAACGAGAAACGATAGCATCAGATGCTTTCATCCCTAAAGAAGAAGTTCCTAACCCAATAGGTTTCTTGCAGACACGATGCAAAGAAAATCTGCCAAGTCCAAATTTATCGCAACCTATTGAATATGCATCTCCCATATCATTATACACGCCACTCACTTCGCCATCGTGCATTAGCAAAATTTTACCAGGATATAAAATTTCAAACTCTCTCTTCCGTTCAAGATAGACAATATCATTTTGCTTAATCTGCTTTTCTGCCTCATCATGAGACGAAGTACCGTGGTTATCTGTAGTTGTCATGATTTTTCTTTATTGATTAAAAGGTGGTAATTGTACTACTTCAAAAAAAGTGTGAGAACCTTATTCTGATCTTTCTGGTCTTTTAGTAACGCTCTTTCAACAATCATTTTTCGGAGGATCACATGTCTGTATTCATTGGTCATCCTCCCCACACAATAGCTTCCTGAATCTCGTTCATTGCGTTGATTGTTTGATCAAAACTGCGAGCATTGATTCCGAGATCTTGGCTGATCTCGGCCTCTACAAGTGATAGATGTCTACTTCTCCTTTTGTTGTTACTGCTGGTTTTTATCAATGCTTGTTCAGCTATATACACTTTTACTCTTTCAGTCTCCAAGAATTCTTCAGTATTGTAACCTGCTCTATCGGATATTTCTCTCAGATAAGGTTTGTCCTGATTTAGCATGATTAATGTATTAAATTCCTTTAGAATATAATCACTATGAGTCGTAATGAATACGCGAATATCAAGTTTCGTAAGTCGGGCAATGAGTCGTGCGATCTTCCGTTGATTCTCAGGATGAAGGTTTAATTCTGGTTCATCAATCATCAGCAAATCATCTGGTTGTGCAATGTGACGCAGGTATGCCCCGATATTGAGCATAGACCGAACTGCACTAGAACTTTCTCCCATTGTCAGTTTCAATCGTTTTCCCGATGGCTTGAAGTAAAGGGAGTTGTTGTTGTCAGAAATATATTCACCGCCAACAATATCCATAAACTGATTTAAAATATGACTATGATTTTTTGAAATGAAGCTTTCTTGCTTTGTAATATCTGTAATTCTTCGGATAAAATCTACGTTGGTTCTAACTGGCCACGGATAATCATTGTAAGACTTAAAGAGCAGTTGCCATGGATCAATATCCTTGCTACTTTGCGCCATTTCCTCAAGTAGCCTATTTCTTGCAAAATCCAGCTCCTTACTGAAAATGGCAACACCCGTTCGCTCCGTACTTGCAATAAATGGATTTGGGAAATATTGATCAAAAAGTATTTCGTTAATGACATCTGCAATAGCATCCTTGATCATCCCGCTTGGAAGGTCAATGTCATCATTTTCCGCGGATAGCGAAACGGTTAAGATGGCTTCTCCCTTGGGTTTGCTAAATGAAAGAAGTTCACTTTTTTTCGATCGTAATTTTCTCTCAAAAGAAGGTCTCAAAGTCAATTCTACATTCTTATCTAATTCTAGACTAAACTTAGCTTCTGAGAAGTATTTAGAATCCGACGCAAAAATCTTAGACAAGTGGTGAGTATAGTTCTGACAACCCTTCTGAAGTATATCGTCCTCCATATCGGTATATTGAGTAATATCAATTCGGGTTACTCCGTCTTCAAAGAGCTGCGTAATCTTTTTCGTTGGAACATCTGTTCCCAAGTATCTAAGCCAATTTTCTAAAAACCCAAACAATGCATAGGCAGCATAGGTTTTGCCTGTGTTATTCAGGCCACAAATAATGGTCAAATCCCCCAACTCAAATGTAGCCTTCTTCAAAAGGCCCAAATTATGCACGGTTATCTTCATGAAATATGCCCTATGAATGATCTTGTTTTGATTAGATTCATGACACCCGTAACGTTTATGAATCCAATAATTCAGGCATAGAATTGAACAATTCAATATAAAGTGTAGTTCGTACTACAGATTGATTTTAGTCATTAGAGGTTTTTTCATATCCTAGTTATTGAAAGATATTGACTGGGTTTCGTAAGACACATTTTTTGATTTGACTTGCCGTTTTTGCAAATGGGCATTTCAAGTGGATTATCCTATCAAATCTAATGAATACCCGTCCATCACAACCGTTCTTACTCAGTAAAACATTGTGCCTTCACCTCAAGAAGTGTGTGACTCACCTTACATTAACTGATGACGTTATGACCCTGTTTGCGATGGGGCTGATGGTCAAGATGGATTTGAACTGTATATTAGTGGATGCTCTAAGCGAGACCTAGAATACATAACCCGTCCTTATCAATATCATGTTGAATACTAATGTCTCAAATCTGTCATTAACACTTCTTACCATTCTGGCAGTGCTGCCAATTGGATGTACTGAACCTCCGTCATTCTATCCTTCAAATCCCTTTTTGATTGAGTTTTCCGTTGACACACTTATGACCCATGAGTTGCAAGGAGAATTGTTCATAGGGGATGATTCCTTAGGAATGCCTACTGACATCACGGTTGGAGAGAGGTTTGTGTTTATAGGTGACCCCTATGCAGATCAAGCGATCACTATTTTTGATCATAAAACAGGTGACTTTATAGCTCATACCGCTCCCAAAGGTATTGGAGCAAATGAAATTCCTCAGTTGGCATCCATGAACTTCAAGCCAGGATATGACTCCGGTTGGATTTATGCTCATCCAGGTATATTAAAATTTTTTGATGGCGTATCACTTACTGGAGAGACAATTCGCCTAACCGGACAAGGATCTCCCATCGATCCTGTACTGGTCGCTGAGGATAGCATCGTTTCTTCTGGGATCTATGAAACGGGGCGGCTTGGTCTGTATTCTCCTACGGGTGAATTTGTTAAGACTCTTGGCCAACTTCTTCCAGAAGATCCCTCTATTGCTATGGCTTCACATCAGTATGCTTACGAAGCCATCCTGAAAACCAATTCAACAGGTACAAAAATAGTCGCTGCATCAGTGAATACCGATCGGATTGAGATTTTTGATACTTCAAAATTGATGCACCTCGTGAGAGGGCCTGACTTCAATGAACCTGAATTTAGCATACTTGATTATGATGACAATGGCAATCCACACACATTTATTGAACCTGCAACAATCCAAGGCTATGTGAGCGTAGCTGTAACCGACCAACTCATCTTTGCCCTATACTCAGGCAAATCCAGAGGTTGGGTTCGCAGTGAAGGCTATTTCTCTCCACCTGGCCACTCAGTCATTGTGTTTACATGGACCGGAGCCCCTGTTGGAATACTTGAAATAGAAGAAGGTGCATTGCACATAGGAGTCTCTCAAAATGGTCAGTATATTTATGCGATTTACCGTAGACCGATTCCCAAAGTCGTACGCTACGAGACACCGACCCGGTACCAGAGTGCTAATTCATAATAAATCGTTGGAGTGTATTTGAAGACTTTCAGTTAGAACAACTCCACCCGTAAGCTCTGGGTAGGCCGACTGAATGGTTCTGAGAGACTGCTACTGAACTAAAATCACTCCCGGAGCAATAAATGCACCCTCATAATCTCTTTGAATAACCTCCAATAGTTGTCGAGCACTCTCGCGGTCAATAAAATTGCCAACGCGAAGGCGATAATAGGGCGGATGAAAATCCAAGTAAACGGGTGCCTGTTGCCCAAAAAGTATCTGCCCTTCAATCAGAGATGAATTGTCTTCAATACTCTCCCACCACAATAAGGCATCTTCATACGCTCGATCTGCATCCTGCTTATCCAGAGTAGCTAATACTTGAATTCTAAAACCCTGTCGCTCTTGATATGAATTGGTCAACTCCGAATCATTAGCCAACAGGATGTCAGGTACATCATGGAAACTTTTGTCTGAAGTAGCCTCTAATGATCCAAAATATTGATCAACATCAACATCCTCGTAGTCCGCCCAATTAGTGGGGGCAGTGACCACTGAATCCTGAACCGTTGTGCTAACTAGTGGCTGCACAGTAGTAGGAGAACATCCAACGGCGATGATCAGCAAGATCATCGAGATGGAAATTTGAATAAGTTTAATCATCGTTGAGCCCCTGAATGATTGAGATAGAAGCACTCGCACCAATTCTGGTGGCACCAGCATTGATCATTGCAAGCGCCTGCGTCGCAGTCCGAATCCCCCCAGACGCTTTAATTCCTAACTTACCTCCAACGGCTTTATGCATGATGGCAATATCTTCTACTCGGGCACCCCCACTCGCAAATCCAGTAGAAGTCTTAACATAATCTGCACCCGCTTCCTGAGAAATAAAACAAGCCGAACGTATTTCTTGATCTGTCAGGAGAGAGCATTCAAGTATAACCTTGACTATGGCAGTGTCATTACATATTTGTACAACGCCGGTAATGTCTTCCTCCACTGCCTTTAAGTGATCACTCTTGAGTAGTCCTATGGACATGACCATGTCAATCTCAGTTGCACCATCATCAATGGCAATTGAGGTTTCTTTGATTTTCGTTTTAGTGCGATTATTACCATGTGGGAATCCAATCACAGTGCATATCTTAGGAGGGGCTCCGTTGAGTATCATATTGGCTTCTTCAACGTAGCATGGTGGAACACATACACTAGCAAATCCATACACAGAAGCCTCCTCACAAAGAACCTTGATATCATGCAATTTAATGTTCGGGCCAAGCTTAGTGTGATCAATCCTGCTTGCCAGATCTTTGCGGCTAAGTGTCAGAGCCTTTAAGTCGAAATTATCCATAGCTCAATGCTTACAAATTATCTATAACTTTGATCCCTACAACCAATCTATTCTTTATGCCTTTTCGCTTATTATGTCTTTTTTTCTTAGCATTGATTGGTTGTTCCTCTGATTTGGATGGTGAACGATCCGTTGTAGATGGTTTAGGCCGTACCCTTAAAATTCCTACCAAGATTCAACGTGTTGCCCCACTTGCCCCAAGTATTACAGACCTTTTATTTGCCTCTGGTGCAGGTTCAACCATTGCAGGTGTGTCTACGGTTGATGACCACACTCCTGAACTGGATTCGTTACCAAGATATAGCCTGATCCCTATGGATCTTGAAGCTATAGTTGCTTTGGATCTAGACCTAATTATTGCGAGTGAACAAGTCAATACACTCAGAGATGCTGATGCTTTTGAAGCCCTTGGAATCCCAATGTATTTTGTATTTATTGACAGTCTATCTGATATAGCCCAATCCATTAGGAAACTTGGTCATCTATTGGGCACTTCCGAAATTGCAAATAACCGGGCCAATGAGCTTGAAGACTCTCTATCACTTCTTAAATCCTTAACCGAAACCACCACTGATAGAGCTGATCTGTTATTCTTGATTGAGCATACCACCCTCTACGCGTTTGGTGATGGAAGTTATATCCATGATATGATTGATTTGGCAGGCGGATATAGCCTGACTCAAGACATTTCTACTCGGTTTCCTATTTTAACAGATGAATTCGTGTTAACTTCTCAGCCAGAAGTCATTGCGGGTACATTCGGTTCCCAAATTAATTCTTCCAAAATCCTTGAAGCCCATCCTTCTTGGGATATTGTACCCGCTGTTCGATCTGGCAGAATCTATGGATTTGATAATGCTAATTATCAGCGACCAGGGCCGCGGCTTGTAAGAGGAGCGTGGGATTTGGCTGAAAAACTTCACCCAGACATCGTGAAACCTCATGATTAGATGGATCATTCTACTTGGAATCCTTGGACTCCTGAGCTTGGTGATCTCAGTAAGCATTGGGCGTGAAGTTTCATTTACTGATGCACTATCTGTACTCTGGTATCATACAACTTTTAGTTATGGTTCACCGCCAGATCCTATCTCAGATCGCATTGTATGGAGCCTTCGACTACCGCGAGCACTATTAGCCATAATTGTAGGGGGAGGGCTCGGAATTATCGGTGTCGCAATGCAAACCTTAGTCCGTAACCCGCTGGCTGAGCCCTATATTCTCGGAATCTCCAGTGGTGCAACAGCTGGTGCATCCTTGTTTTATCTTGGCTTTTTACCCCCATTAATCTCTAAAGGACTATCAATGCCCATCGCGTCATTTATTGGCGGATTATGTGCCATTGCTATCGTATACAGTGTAGCAGGTAGCCGGGGCCGAATATCAGTCACACGCCTCCTTCTGGCCGGGGTTGCGGTGGCCTCGTTGATGGGTGCTCTTACCTCATTCATTACCCTATCGTCTCCAGAGCCCGATAAACTTAGATCTGTACTATTCTGGCTTCTTGGCTCCTTTCATCTCGCTCAATGGTCAAGTCTCATGTGGCCAGCGATTGCTGTCACTATTGGGCTGATTATATTGATGATTCTTTCAAGACCCCTTGATGGAATGCTCACAGGAGACGAATCTGCTCACTCTCTCGGGGTCGCAGTAGAATCCGTTAAACGTATTCTGATAGTATTAGCATCGTTCGTCACCGGCTCAATCGTTGCCGCAAGCGGGGCAATTGGATTTGTGGGATTGATTGTTCCTCATGCCGTTCGATCTTTCACTGGAGTAACGCATCGAAAAGTCTTACCTGCCAGTTTCATTGGGGGCGCGATTTTTTTGCTCTGGGCCGACATGCTAGCTCGTTCTATTTTGCCTGATGCACAATTGCCTGTTGGTATTGTTACAGCACTCTGCGGGGTCCCATTCTTCTTGATTCTACTCCACAGAAAACAGCACAGCTTTGGTTGATTCTTTTTAAAGCATATGATGCGGTCATGTACCTTATCGGGGAGTCATCATGATGGATATAGAACCGCATCGATTTGATTCAATATTGATTTTTCCTATTCATTAACCTATTTCAATACAAACTGAATGTCTACTCATTCAAAAAAATCACCGATTGAGATACGAGATTTGCAATCTGTTGTTAAGGATGATCTTCATGAATTTTCAAGTCATTTTAAAGCGGCCGTCAAGGTAGACCATGGACTCTTAAATTTGGTCATCCGATACTTTTTGCGTCAAAAAGGCAAACGTATTCGACCTCTACTAGTCCTTTTAACCGCAAAAACCTGTGGTGGGATACGTGAAAGAAGCTATCGCGCTGCGGTTCTAGTTGAGTTACTTCACACCGCAACACTGGTTCATGACGATGTGGTTGATGAATCAGAGAAACGGCGCGGTGCTTTTTCAATCAATGCCCTTTGGGGTAACAAAGTGGCCGTCCTGCTTGGAGACTATTTTTTGAGTCGGGGTTTGCTATTAGCCTTAGACAATGATGACATTGACTTTCTGCGCGTGTTAAGTAATGCCGTAAAGCGGATGAGTGAAGGAGAGCTTCGACAAGTACAGCGTGCGCGTCGGATGGATGTAGATGAGGCATCCTATTACAAAATTATTTCAGATAAGACTGCTTCTTTGATCTCTGCCTGTACCCGATGTGGTGCATTGAGCGCAGACGCGGATCCCGAGAGTCTAAAATCCATGGAGGAATTTGGAGAGCAGCTAGGATTAGCGTTTCAAATTCGAGATGATTTATTTGATTTTGGAAGCCACGAAGTTGGAAAACCCGTAGGGGCAGATATCCAAAAAAATTTAGTCACGCTTCCATTGATTCATGCACTGGAAATTTCTCCTCCTTCTGATCAAAAGAGGATTCTAAAAATCATACGTAAGGATAAAAAGACAAAGCAGAATCGTCAGAATATTTTTGAATTTGTGCAATCGACGGGTGGATTAAGCTATGCACAGCAAAGGATGGAATCCCATGTCAAATCAGCCCAAGCGCTCCTTGATTCTTTTCCCGATTCTGAGGCTAGAAGAGCCATGCATGCACTGAGCCAGTATGTAATTGATCGAAAAAAGTAAGTCCATAAGACAATATATTCGTAAATCATTTTACCTGTCTACGCAAATGATTGTATGCTCAATCACTCCATCATCTCTTGACATGGCATGATTGAATGCTTACCAATTAATCGCCAGATTCTCCAAGTGATCCTGGTGCAATAGATACTACATATCTGCAATGTCCTTCTGTGGAGAGCTGACAAAGAGGCTTTTTGGGTTGGTGTGGATTTGGGAGTATTCGTAGATGCCAAACTGATTATTAGTAAGTGCGCTGATTAAGATACTACTGCTAATTGGTAGCACATCTACTGTTTTAAGCAATCTCTTTGGATGATTGCCCAACCGCATGGTGATTTCTAATTCTAATGCAACCCTATATATTCTTTTGTGCTAAGTGCGTGTATTTTTTCTTCTGCCTTTAATACTATTTCAATAGTGATTTGGTAGTTTGAGGCTTGCTCATTGACTTGTTTGAGAATTATATACGTGAGTAATCAAGTGGTCGGCAGAACTGACTGGAGATCTTTATCCTCTATTGTGAGCAATCTGTCTCTCAGTTCAATTCCAAGTACTTGCCGAACTTCAAATTCCGTTAAACCTTTTTCATAAGCAATTTTTCTAATTAGAATGCGCTCTTCGTCTAAATAATTTTTATGATTTTGAACATACTTGAAACTGAATTCTTGAATATCATAAGGTTCTTTACCCTTAACATTTTCTTTTGCTGTTTCAGCATGCTTTTCAGCCCAAGCAGGGGCATCTATTTGAGCTGATATTTCTTTTCGGAGATTGGTAAGTTGAATCGGACTCTGGTTGCCTGCAACCTTTGATGTCATTTGAGTGGAGATGTTAAAGATGTTGTTTCTGATATCTCTTATATCATCTTTTATCTCACGCATAAAATCTTTAAAGTTGCTTATATTTGAGTCAACAGATCCTTCCCATTTTGCTCTGTCTGAGGTTTTTCTGTTCATAATGATGTGCACAGAAATAATAGAAACGAATGCAGTTATTAGAACACTTATTGCAGTGCCCCAATCAATATTCATTGTTTTGCTGGTTATGAGTGATAAAACAGGAGGGTGGACAATAATATACGGATTTAACGCAAAAAGTGTTCAACACACCGAAGAGATCCTATGGAAAAAATTTAAATATTTTAGTTCTTCAACTTTCAGTTGGTTGGTTGATTAGGCTACTGGATCTAAATCCAAACTGCCACGATAGAAATATTTTGCATTCGTAAACTGTTACAGGGGCTGGGGCTATGATCAGTCGCTTGGCGAACGCTGTAAAATCCCCACTATTAGGGGCGATGAGCTTCTAATCCGGCGTATAGACGCTGATGAGCGCTCTCAAACGCTTCATCTTGTCGGGTTACCTACCCCTTCGCGATAATGCACTTGTTGCCGTCTATTGGGGCTGATCTGGAGAAATAGATCTTACGCTCTGATATGTTGGAGCAAAACACTCGCTTCTGTTAGATCAATTGACGCAATGATCTAAGTATTCTACTTGGACAATGCGTGTTAATTCTCTGGAAAGAAGTCCAGATTGGAACCGTTCAATCAATAAAACCAAAGTGGCTTCAGTAAACCATACCTTGATAAACGAATCTCTTGATGAGTCCAAAAGCCCATGCTGATCAAAATCAATCCTTTCTTCAATCGTATAGTAACGACCGCGGTGACGATAGCCAAAAATCTGACTACTTGAACTTGATCTAGTTGCAGATCTAACTCCCAATTAATCCTGATGAGTAAGTTATATGGTCGTTAACGCTTGACTATGGTTATCAGAAGCAACTCATTTCTGCTATTCTCATTATTTCTCAGATTGGATGAACTTCCTTCTATCACTCAAATCGGTATAATTGTAATTTCCTCTATTGAAATAACTGAATTTGGATCACGAGATTTTGCAAACGCCTCCCATTGCAATTAATAGTAAAGATGGATTCCATTTAATAAGTCTCCTTGACTACTCAAGTTCGCGTCGTTCATGGGGGTATATCTCCCTGTTTCTTGGAACCAATTCATTGGCTGAGGGTTGATCAAATCATCCCTGGTCGTCAAATCCTACAGTTTCATGAGCTCAAACTTCATTTCAGATCGTGGACCTGCCGAATATTTTCATGGGCGGAAAGAGATCATTGATACGTTCAACAGTGCACTTGAACTCTTTCAAGATAAGAAAAAGGGGACAACCTTTTTGATTCAAGGAGCACCGGGTGCGGGGAAAACGGCACTGATAGACGTACTCGCGAGGGAAGCATCGGATCAAGGATGGAACTCCGTGCACATCGGTACAAATACTCTCTGGAAACCAGATGATCTATTGCACCGCCTTGGAAAGAAAACTAACATGCGGGTTACAGGTGCGTCTGTGGAAGCGGGTATTGATAAATATGTAAAAGCCAGTGCAGCGCTTTCCGTAGATATTTTTTCAGTTGCCCAGACAATAATAAAGATTCTTCAAGATGATAAGAAGCCCCTCCTCTTGATCTTGGATGAGGCGCAGGCTTTGGGGTTGCCTAGCGTGGTGCCTGATGAGATGAAGGGTGCAGTTACAGATGTCCTCAAACAAATACATAATGGGGACATGGGAAGGTCAGTCATGCTACTCGCTGGTGGACTTGGGACGACCGAATCTGCTTTGAGAGCGTTTGGGATTTCCCGATTTATGCGTAAGTGTAGAGTGCCTCTTGGATGTTTGAGCCATGAATCTACCTGTGGTGTTATCCGAGACTTTCTCATTCATAAGGGAGGTCTCAGTAAACCCCCACTTGAATGGATTAAGACCATAGCGGAACGCACGCATTGCTGGCCTCAACACATCATATCTTATGCAGACTCTGCGGTGAACTACCTTGCATCTCACCGGACACCAACTGATGAAGGACTTGATATTGTACTTCAGCAAGGTCGCGCGGAGCAGATAGGGTATTACAAAGTATGTGCGAGGGGCATTGTCAGAAAGAAGCGTCAAGTTCTTGCAGAAATATTCGCAGATGTTCCATTAGGGGAAACCATGAAGTTTGAGGACATAGTGTCTGCACTCCAAGAGGAGTACTCCCAAGAAGTGGCCGAAGATCTCTTCGAGAACGCACTTGATCGGGGAATCATTGATGAGCGAGAAGACGGTGACTATGGGGTACCCATACCCTCCCTCCACAGATGGCTGGTGGATGAATATGCGAAAGGTAAAGATTGGGGCGTGACCAAAAGCCCAAGTAATTGCCTCCCAAACCCAATCAGACATTCCTACCATCATCAACAAATGATGATAAGTCAAAAGTGAAAAACAAGAGTAAGGATAAAGGTCAAGGTGGGTTCAGTCTTGAACGATAAAGCATCACAAGTGCACTGAATGAGATGGCCTTTTGTTGCAATGGTATCATTACTCATCATCTGCTGATTCTATTTAGGGTATTGAAGACTGCACTTGGAGGTGCCTTACGACCTACTCAATCATGTGAGAAAATCGTAGGTTACCAGAATTTAGGTTATGAAATTGTGTAGTTCTTACATCACATCGCAGTGTGTCACCGTTGTAAAAAATCTGACTACTTTCAATTCTGGATACAAAGTCCTCATCTGTTATTTCTCGTAGATTTCTTTTTCACCATCAAACAACCTCTCACTTAGTAATTGCTTTGAAAGATATTGATACTATCTTGAAAGCTGCACGATCTATAGACTCAATTAGTTCATCTTCGCCTGTTGAAGTTGATGAAAGGATGCGTGAAAACATTTGATATACCATTTCAACCTTTCTAAACCTAATTGAATTCTCATCGTTACCCCCTTTCTAGCTTTACCCACTAAAGAAACGGAAGCCCAGTTAATTTTTTTATTGACTCATTTCGTATATTTAATTTCACATAAAAAACTCTTTGAATCATAAACAATTTTTCTCGTACCATCTTCATGTTTATCTGCCTATTCGTTATTACTACTGCTTTTGGGCTTCCCAAATATCAAGCTGATGCACATGAAAGAGGCCCTAGTGGTTGCGGAATTTGTATCGTCTATGACAGAAAGGCCGATTCTATGGAAGTATACTATTACCAAGACAGTGACAGCGATGTGCGCCGTTATGGTTGTGCTTGTACATGCGAGTGACAATATTCCCCGTACTGAGTAAGGGTCTCGTCTTGAAGGCCAATGAAAACAATTGGTGGGACAGATCCATTCTGCCCCACCATTGTAGCGGATCGCCCTGCGACTGGGTGACTTATATTTATTCTTACATGCTCAAGTTGACACCTCCTTCATTTTGTCTACTGACATACTTATGTATTGTCAATTTATGCTGTCTATCTGCATCTGGTCAGACGAGTGATTTGCGTTATCTAATTGACGAAGGAACACCACCGGTTTCTGCCGTAATAGGATATGCTACCACTGGTAGTGATTCTGCCATCATTGTAGATAATACGCAGAGAATCTTCCTGTTTATCTCTGACTACAGAAACAAAATGATCGGCAAAATAGGCAGTGGTTCATGCGAACATCAAAAAGTGTCTTCGTTTGTTGTAGATGAAGATACTCTTTTTATACTTGACAATCAATTAGCACGAATTACGGGTTATTCAATCAGTAGTGGAAAATGTGTTCGTGAGATTGGCTTATCAAGCTTCTCTGAATTTGGTCAAATCGGAAGGTATAGAGATAAGTTTTTTCTTGCCAAAAAAGGATACAATAGTACAACTGCTCCTAATGAAACTCTCTTTTACTCCTTAGATTCCTCTGAGGAACTTACCCCTATGGGGCTTACGCTTGTTAATATTGAAGCTGACCTTTTGTTGATGCCCGTCAGGATGTCCCGGCGAATACCGAGAATAAAAGCCAATGAGAATAAATTGCGGTTCCTTTTACCATTTTCGCACAAGGTGTGGGAGTATGATGCTCTAACAGAAGAGTTTTCATCCTTCAATCTTGTAAATCGATCTGCTGATATTTCTAATTATGCCCTCTCACAAGATATGTCCCTAATTTCCAAAATCATGCATGAATTAGAATTCGAAATGGATATTTTCCCGCTGGACAATAAAGTTGTTGTAATGTCTTTATTTGAATCGCAACTTATGCTGAGAAGATACACCTATTCTGGTGAATTGATTGGTGAAAAATCGGACATACCCCATGTTGACTTTGAAGAAGACGGTATATTATTTTCATTAAATCCGAGTGAAGATTTTGGGGCTAAAATGTATTCTATTGAACCTGTGATTTTGCCATCTGGTGACAACTCCACACACTAATACGGATTTGTGGTTCATTTGATAACCACTTTAACCTAAGTTCGTCCCCCTAAAAATCTCTCAAATTTCGGTTCGTTTTCTTGATCATTCCCTCTGATTTGAGCGGTTCTACCACGATATTTGTGGGTACAGGTCTAAACCTCCGCAGAAGAAGAGGAT
>JAPOTS010000087.1 GCA_026709065.1 Bacteroidota bacterium | reverse complement strand
ATGATAGACACAAAAAGCAATCGTCTTTTTGTGCACATCCATCCCAACTGAGATCGAAGATGCTGAATTGAACGTTTTGATGTAGTTTTGCATAGGACTGTTCTTGTATGGTTGATTGATAAATGAGCGCTAAAGTAACGCAAATCAGGCAGAACCGTCCTGCTATAAGATCTAAATTATGATCTCGCTGGCTATTACAATGTGGAAATAGATAGCGGCTACATCCAGTAGATGTTTATGTATCAAGTCTACAATGCATTATTTTTCCACTGTCCAATGGGCAGAGAAAATGACAGAAAAATCAAAGAGATCAAAACTATTGGGAGAGGATACAGAAGATTGAAAACTTCCGCGTTGCTATTCTCTTCTTCTGCGGAGGTTTGGACCTGCGCCCACAATATCGTGATAGAGCCACTTATTTAGAATCAACGCTGACATTACAGTCATTCGTGCAGGTTATACTAAACCCTAATTTTACTCTGATGATTAATCCCGCCAAGTTTTCTATCGGGTCATCATAGTTCAGCAGGGGGCATATTTGGCTTGAACTTATCTCCAAAGCCAGAATTATTTGGTTCAAAAGGGTCAACGGGGTCTGCGTTAGCACCTCCATCAGGAATGTCATCGCCCAATGCCCATAGAATTCCGTTCAAAGCTAACTTCCGCATAGATTCGTCTTTAAAGTCGTATGGATGACCTAAGGTAGTAAAGAATACCCTCGCAGAAACTCCACTTTCACCAGTATAGGTTTTTGTCCATGCTACTGGATTGGTGAGTGGAAACTGATCCAAGCGGCCGTCATTTTCATGACTTGATTGGAGTGCTGTGCCTACAAGAAGTACCTCGCTGTCTCCCTGCAACTCCCATTCACCTCCATCTACATGGTAGAGCCATGAATACGCATCAAACGGTTGGACTCCACTGAGAACCGAATGTGAAGACATCTCATCTGCAAATTCGACGCGCGTCAAGGGCGCACTCCCATCATCAAAATGACCATGATGGGTAATCCATTGTTGACCAAATACGCGTGCTGGCCAATCATTATTTAGATGTTCGCGCTCCTCGTCATCTCTATAAAGAAACGCATGCGTTGCGGTACGGAATCCAGCCATTGGCTTGCCAGATTCTGCAAAATCCAAAATATACTGTGCCTGAGAGTCTGGCAAGGCACGGAAACGAGTAAACATAACCATCATGTCCGCATCTTTCAACCGCTCAAGTCCCTCAATATTATCCAGTACATTTGGATCTATGAAGCCATCTTCATTGAGGGCATAAGATACACTGACCTTAAAACCATAGTCTCTCTTTAATATTTTGGCTAACATTGGCATAGATTCCTCCGAACGATATTCCTCATCTCCAGTAACAAATAAAATATGTGGAGAAGAAGCTATCTGCGCAAAAGCAGAAGTAACGCAGAATAAACCGATAAGTATGATAGATAGAGATCGCATTGAAAAATTGTTTGATTCACTCTAAGATACGATATTGAATTGTTTGATGGGATATAGTATTCTGGGTCTTAGGCCCCTTAGGTGTCTGTGCACGGGGAATCCGACAATGAATAAAACACTTCCGATTAAATAGATCCAGATGCCGCCACTCACGCTCCTTGCGATGGTCATACAAGGTACCAGACTCTCCCGTCTCTGGGCTTACAAGATCCTTCCCCGAATGAGAAATATAAATATCCACTCACTCCTGCTCTACATTGGTCTTCACATCATCAATAGACCAGCAAGAGTCTAAATTTAACCACTGATGCATCGAGAATTTTAAATTGGTATCAAACATTAATCAATGAATTTTGTGAAACCTAAAATAATCAATTCCATACAAATCGTGATAGAACCTCTTTTAAAGGGGTTTTGATCGGATGAGGGAATCTTATGTCCTCAAACCGCAATTAAGTGAATGAGGTGGATCTGGAACCCCGAAAAGGATCTCATGTTAAATCGCTATCGTTTACGGTAAGCAATGCCCATTACTTTCTTTTTGTTCGCGTTCCTGATTCCCAACGCTGGAAGTGATTCTTTATTAGTCGAAATACCCCCCCCCATTTTTTAAATGAACACTCACCCAGTGGGGAAATCATCACCCATCGGGTACGACCAA
>JAPOTS010000108.1 GCA_026709065.1 Bacteroidota bacterium | reverse complement strand
CTCTATCGTCTAACTCCTTTTCCTTGCTTCAACCCACTTAAAAAATGGAAGTCCCTAAGTAACATGAATATGTGGACTTTGCACTCGGGTATAGAGCTAATTTATCTACTCTGCTGAGGGGTATAGGTGAATACTTCATAATTATTTAGTATCTTTCTAAATTAGTCAAGCATCTATTGTAATCATTTCATGAATGTGAACTACCAATCGTTAAGATATATAATTGTTTGGTTGCTAGGTTTGTGTATCACGAGTAGTGCTGTTTCCCAGGATAAAGAAGAATTGGAAGCCCTTTTCTGGGCTCGCAAGGATAGTGCACTTACGCGGTATTCACAGGCAGATGTAGACTTTATGACTGGAATGATCGCACACCATGCGCAAGCTTTGATCATGTCTTCATATGCTGAGCCCAATGGGGCTAGCCCCATGATTCAAACCCTTGCCGCCAGAATCATCAACGCACAAAATGATGAAATCCAAATAATGCAACAATGGCTTGAGATGCGCGAGCAACCTGTACCTCATTTGATGATTGAGGATAATAACTTAATGATTCATGGTGCACAGCATCACCATATGCCTGGAATGCTTTCAGCTCAACAATTGAAAGAATTAGAACATGCTCAAGGGGATGATTTTGATCAACTCTTTTTAAAGTATATGATCATGCATCATGAGGGAGCTGTATATATGGTTCACCAACTTTTCAATACTGACGGAGCAATTACTGGGGAAGATACCTATCGATTAGCTTCAGACATTCAGGTTGATCAAGTCACAGAAATTGATCGAATGAAGTTAATGCTTGATGAACTTGAAAACTCAAATTAACATTATACATGATGAATATTCGCTATCTCTGCAGTGCTACACTTATCTTCTTTATCCTCACATTAACAAATACCTCGATTGCTCAACAAGACATGGATTTTGATGACCCACGGGTTGGACTGGAGGCAGGATTATTTGATGCTGAGGAGGCAATTTGGAATTTAAATAAATTGGTCACAGTTCCTCCCTCCGCCGACTTTATTGGCGCGATCAACAGTGACTTGGCTTTCAAAGATAATTATGTTTTCCAAGGCAACTATAATGGGGTTCAGATTTGGGATGTCTCGGATCCAGCAAACCCTGTCATGGCTAAGGAATATCTTTGTCCAGCTTCCCAAAGTGATGTCTCAGTCTACGAAAATTTGTTGTTTGTTTCGGGTGAAGGACTTGGCGGTCGCCTTGATTGTGGTTCGCAAGGGGTTGAAGAGCGTGTGAGCACTGATCGCCTCAGGGGCATTCGGATCTTTGATATTTCGGATGTTCTCAATCCTGAGTACATTCATAATGTTCAAACTTGCCGTGGATCGCATACACATTCGCTACTCAAGGATCCAGAGGATAATGAAAATGTGTATGTATATGTTGCTGGATCCGCACCTGTACGCCCTGAAGAGGAACTAGCAGGATGTTCAGACATGCCACCATCAGAGGATCCAGAGAGCGCACTTTTTAGAATTGAGGTGATCAAAGTCCCCCTTTCTAATCCTGCCGAAGCAGCGATCATAAGCTCCCCAAGAATTTTTGAAGGGCTTGAAACTCCACCCGTACATGGTCCGACAGATGCAGAAAAAATTGAATTTGAAGAAGCCCGAGCACGCGGAGAATATGTCGTTTCAATTGGTGCACGGAATTATGTGTTACCTCCTGAATATGTTTCTCCCATGATTACAAGCTATTTTGAGCAGCAGGAAATTACTGATCCCACTGCTCAGGATACAACTGCATTCAGGGAAGCACTTACGGGGATAGTTACTGCTATGATGGGGTTAGAAACTGTTGAAGGACGCGGACCTGATCAATGTCATGATATAACCTTATATCCTGAAATCGGACTTGCTGGAGGAGCCTGTGAGGGTTATGGACTCCTCTTAGACATTTCGGATCCAATCAACCCGATTAGAATTGATGCGGTTGCCGATAGTAACTTTGCCTACTGGCATTCAGCAACATTCAGCAATGACGGATCAAAGATTCTCTTTACAGACGAGTGGGGAGGAGGTAGAGGAGCAAAATGCCGAGATACTGATCCAATGGAGTGGGGCGCTAATGCATACTTCTCCATTGATGAAAATAATCAGATGCAATTTGAAAGTTATTTCAAGTTACCTGCTCCACAAACCAAAACAGAAAACTGCGTTGCTCATAACGGATCACTCATTCCAGTCCCGAATAGAGATATTTTTGTTCAGTCTTGGTATCAAGGGGGGATTTCAATTACGGACTGGACGGATCCATCTAATGTGATTGAAATCGCTTATCATGACCGTGGCCCAGTATCTGAAGAACGCACTGAGATGGGCGGAAGTTGGTCAGTTTACTGGTATAATGGACACATCTATAGTAGCGAGATTGCCCGTGGGCTTGATGTCTTTGAGCTGATGCCCAGTGAGTTTTTGACCGAAAATGAAATAGCGGCAGCCAATTCTGTTCAGCTGGATTACTTGAATGCGCAAAAACAACCCACCTACAAGTGGCCTCCTTCCTTTGCCCTTGCTCGTGCTCATGTTGATCAATTTGAAAGAAATTCTACTATGAATGCAGAGGAAATTGCATCTCTTCGTGCTGAGATTGATGAAGCAGAACAACAGGGGAATCAGGAGATCATCAGCCGAATTCAGGAAATGGCTGGTACACCTGATTGATATAGATCAACCCTCTCATTTCAACTACCATATTGAATGACTTAATGTTTTTCTGCAGATATGCTTTACCACGAATTGAAACTTATTATCTTTGAATAAAATGAATATAGCTCTCGTTTCACGTCTGAGTCTCATGATGTTCGCCCAGTATTTTATCTGGGGGGCTTGGGCACCTACCATGGGTAATTATATGAGTTCTATCGGAATGGGGGATTCAATCCCCTTAGCCTATGCTCTGCATCCGATTGCCTGTATCATTGGACCATTTTTCCTTGGAATGGTTGCTGATCGGTTTTTTGACTCCGAAAAGCTACTTGGCGTGCTAATGTTGATCGCTGGTGCTGCGATGGCTGCGATGCCCGCGATGGTAGAAACTAATTTATTTTTACCGTTATTGGGGTTGCACGCTCTATGCTATTTTCCAACTCTTGGACTAACTGCGTCATTGGCATTTCATCACTTAAAAAATCAGGAAAATGAATTTCCAGTTGTTCGGGTATTTGGAACGATTGGATGGGCAGCCATTGGTTTATTTATGGGCTATGTTCTTAAAGCTGATGCAACACCAATTCCGTTGTATATAGGTGGAGGCGCTGCCTTGTTTTTGGGCTTGTATAGTTTCACATTGCCCCATACACCTCCACCATCAAAAGGTCAAACAAGTACATGGAAAGAAATTGCTGGTATTGACGCATTTAATGCTTTGAAGAGCAAATCATTTGTGGTATTTCTTTTGGCAGCAATGCTCATCTTTATTGCATTTGGAACATACTTCCCCTATGCACCCCTTTACTTTACTGCTATCCATGACGCATTTTTTGCTGGGACTAATCTGTTTGCTAATCCCAGTGGTGAAATGGCATGGGGGCAGGTCAGTGAGATATTCTTCATGTTGTTAATTCCATTTTTCTTCCGCAGACTTGGGGTTAAGTGGATGTTACTTCTTGGAATGCTTGCCTGGGTTGTTAGGTTTGCAATATTTGCTGTTGGTGCAAATGCTGGAATGTACTATTTCATTCTGCTTGGAATTTTAATTCATGGGATTTGCTATGACTTCTTTTTTGTAACGGGGCAGATCTACATAGATAAGAAAACCTCTCCTGATGTGCGAGGTCAAGTTCAGGGACTTTTGGTGTTACTTACACAAGGAGTTGGCTTCTTATTAGGAACCCAACTGAGTGGACTCTATGTTAATACATACGGAGCAAATGGACAGCTAACTCTTGGTGGATGGCATACTTTCTGGCTCATCTTTGCAGGTGCCACACTCGTCTTTTCGCTGGCATTTATTCTATTATTTAACGATCGAGTTGCGGATCACAAAGAATCGGCAGAAGCTCAATCAGGGTAATTCATATTAATACAACAAACTTAGATCATGATTAATCGAGTCGTTTTAACAGCAGTAACAATGGTATTATTTATCGTTGGGTGTAACTCCTCCTCTGATGAGGAGATGGTAGAAGAATCAGTAGAGGAGCCAATGGCTATGGGTGATGCATGGCAAGAATTGGGATCTGATCAATGGCGACGTTATCAAGGTGATAGCTTGCCTGAAGCATGGCATGTCATGGAAGATGGGACGATTCACTTTACTGGAGAGGGTGAAGGCGGTGATATTGTTACGATTCAGCAATATGATAATTTTGAATTAGATTTGGAGTGGAAGGTGTCACCTGGGGGCAATAGTGGAATTATGTTCAGAGTTTCTGAAGGGCATGATGCGCCATGGAGAACTGGTCCAGAGTATCAAATTCTTGATAATCAAGCACATCCTGATGCGCTAGAAGGAACCGATCGACATGCTGGTGCTAACTACGACATGCATGCTCCTTCAATGGATGTTGTGCACCCTGCTGGGGAGTGGAACCATGCAAAAATTGTTGTAGATGGTGCAAATGTAGAGCATTGGCTAAACGGTGAAATGATTGTGTCATATGAGTTGTGGAGCGATGCATGGAACGATTTGATCGCTGCAAGCAAGTGGATTGATATGCCAACGTATGGGATGGAAAAAACTGGCCATATCTGTCTGCAAGACCACAGCGATCCTGTATGGTTTAGAAATATTCGTATCCGTTCCATACCAGCATCAGACGCATAGCAATGATTTAGTATAGGTCTACTGAAAAAACTCATTGAAGTTAAATCAAGTAGCTCAGTAATCTAACTGGGCTATTTGACTTTAAACACCTGATTAAGGAATTGTACTATTGACTTAGAGAATAGGCCATGTAGTAATCTCTAGATTTCGTGCCCATTTTACCTCCGCCAGCAGCAATGACAACGTACTGTTTACCGTTCACTTCGTAGGTTGCGGGAGTTGCATAACCTCCCGCGGGGAGTTGGGTTTCCCATAACACATCCCCCGTTTCCTTGTCAAAGGCACGAAAACGTTCATCTTTTGAGGCAGCGATAAAGATTAAGCCTCCCGAGGTAATGACTGGGCCGCCGTAATTTTCTGTTCCTGTTTGAGGGATTCCTTTTTCGGTCAATTCAGAAAATTCACCTATTGGTACAGACCATTTAATCGTTCCTGTATTCAAGTCAATTGCATTCAGAGTGCCCCATGGAGGTTTCACAGCAGGGTAACCGTTTTGATCAATAAAACGGTTATAGCCTGTATGACCATAGGGAGAACCCGCAAAATCATTACTGAGCTGGTAGTCTATATTTTCAGTAGAATTTGATGGGTATTCTTCGGTTTCTCCAAACAAAAAGTTGGTAATTGCAGAGACCTCTTGCTCTTTCAGAAAACCAAATGAGGGCATGAAGCCGACTCCAGAAGCGATTTTCTCTGCAACTTCATCCCGACTCATTCTGTATTGAATATCTATTAACGGAGGTAGATCATCTCCTGTAGACCCTTCCAATTCTACTCCATGACATCCTGCGCAGTAGCGCTGATAGAGCCCTTTTCCGGTGGTTACACTGTCTGCATTGAGAGGAATCATGGTCAAAATCCATGGCATCTCGTTGCTATTGACATAGAGGATGCCAGTTGTTGGATCATATCCTGCACCACCCCATTCAGCACCTCCATCAAATCCCGGAAAGATCATCGTTCCATCTAAACTCGGTGGCACAAATTGTCCGTTAGAACGGATCTCTCCGAAACGATCGGCTACATACTGATATGACTCATGCGAAATATTTGTGATATCTTCTTTCCCAAAGCGTTGCCTTGCAAATGGGGGAGGTTTTAGGGGGATGGGTTGAGTAGGCCATGTTATTTCGCCGTTGAGATCTGAAGCAGGAAATGCTCTCTCTTCAATCGGAAAAAGTGGAATTCCAGAATCTCGGTCAAGGAGAAATACGTGTCCACTTTTAGTGACTTGGGCTACAGCGTCAATTTTCTGCCCATCATGTTCTACAGTTACTAGGTTTGGTGGAGCGGGTAAATCACGATCCCACAAATCATGACGAACCACTTGGTAGTGCCATTTTCTCTCACCTGTTAGGACATCTAGTGCAAGTATTGAGTTGGCAAAAAGGTTTTTACCAACTCGATTGCCTCCCCAAAAGTCAAACGCTGCCGAGCCCGTGGGCACGTAGACGATTCCGCGTCTGTGATCAAGACTCATTCCACTCCAAGCATTTACACCCCCAACATATTGGTAGGCATCGGCAGGCCATGTCTCATATCCGAACTCACCTGGATGGGGAATCGTATGAAAGATCCACTCAATTAAACCAGTCCGAACATCATATGCGCGAATGTGACCAGGTGCAGAACGGATACCCTCGGATAATGAGGTGCCTTGAATCAAGAGATGTTGATAGATGATTCCAGGTGTACGCGCAGAGACAGACAGACCAGTCACATCACGTCCCAAACCATCTCGCAAATTAATTGAACCATCCGATCCAAATGATTTGATTAAATGACCCGTCAGGCTATTGAGCGCAAATAATTTTGACCCAGCAGAAAACATAATCCTTGATGGATGTTTATCATCTCCTTTCCAATAAACGACTCCTCGGCTGATTCCAGGTCCCTCAGAAACGATTTCAGTAGGGAAGGGATCAAACCGCCAGATCTCTTCACCAGTAACTGCATTGAGCGCAATTGCTTTTAATCCAGGAGACGTGGCATACAGGATTGAGTCAACAATGATGGGATTACACTGGATCTGAGTTCTGCCCGTGGTATCTCCATCACCAGTTCTGTAACTCCATGCAAGGGCGAGTTGATCAACATTTTCTCGATTAATCTGGCTTAAAGTTGAATACTGGCTGCTGGCGGCATCTCCCAGATATACAGACCAATCGGTCAATGATTCAATTGAATTGTCTGGACTGTTATCAGATCTACAACCGCATATGGCAACGATCAATAGAACGATTGAATAATAATGCCTATAGATTGGCACTGATTGATACATAGCAGGATTGATTCACGCAACGATTATTTGTGGACGGGCAATGATTTCAGGTATGATTTAATTTCAGGAATTGAATCAAATACCTTTTGAGCCCCAGTTTCTTCAAGAATTTGATGCGTAAATGTGGAAGCAAGTCCAAACACATGACAACCTGCATCTAATCCACTTTGAATACCATATTTGGAATCTTCAATCACAAGACATTCAGAAGGTGGAATTCCTAAATTCTTGGAACCTTGAATAAATGGTTCGGGGTCAGGCTTGGGGCATAAGACATCTTCCACAGTGACAATTGATGAGAAATATGAGCTTAAATTATGATTCTGAAATGCTCTTTCTTGATCTGCTTTTGTTGCTGATGTCACAAGCCCTAATGGAATACCCATACTATGTGAATACTGAACTAGATCTAAGGCACCTGGCATTAACTCAACCTCATGTGCAAGTGAAGCAAATGCGGAATGTTTTGCATTGATGAGGTTTTTCACAGTTGTTGAGCCTGTACCAAAGTGTTTAGCAATATATTTGTAAACACGATCTTCTGTCCACCCTTTGAATGTTGATGAAATCGATTCTGGGACATCTAGACCAAATTGCTCACAGACGATTTTTTGAGCTTTTTCATGGATTGGTTCTGAATTAACCAAGACTCCATCCATGTCAAAAAGAATGGCTAAGGGGAGGTGATTAATTGGATTCTGAGATGTTATTGTTGATCCTACTAGAATTCTTACGATTCAGTAGAAGTTGTAGTGATTACCGATGGGGGTGAAAAATATTAATCTTTATGGAATTGCCCCTTGAGTCAACAAGGGGACGCGAAGTAGATACATCTCAGCTGTAACATAGAGCATTCTCCCATCATCACCAAAAGCGCAATTAGCTGTCGGACGAGTTGTATTGATTGTACCGAGATGCGTCCCGTCAGGATGAAATACAAGAATTCCGCCTGGGCCGGTTGCAAATATATTGCCGTTTACGTCTACTTTTAAGCCATCAGGGATTCCAGAAGATTCACCACCGACCATAGGAGTAGCATCAAAAAAGACTCGTCGGTTATCAACCTTGCCGTCGGGTAAAACATCATACGCCATCCAGATTGCTTCCTCTGCATTTGAGTTTGATACATAAAGGGTTTTCTCGTCTGGTGAAAAGGCAATGCCATTAGGATGGCTGAGTACAGAATCAAGAAGGGAGATTGTGCCGTTAGGAGTCACACTGAACACGCCTTGGTAGTCTAATTCTTTAGATGGATCCGATAGTCCTTGGATAAGCCCATATGCTGGATCAGTAAAATAGAGTGTCCCGTTAGAATGAAAAACTAAGTCATTAGGACTATTCAATTTTGCCCCTTGATATGTTTGTGCTATAGGAAGAAATTCCGGTTGTGGATTCATCATATCTCCAATGAACTGAGCGATACGACGGTCGCCATGTTGGGCGATCAGTAAATGCCCGTCTGAATCCAGTGTCAGTCCATTAGATCCAAGTCCACCTCCCCGTTCTTCGGTGCCAGTGTATCCAGATGGTTCAAGGAATACCTTAGCACTGCTATCTGGTTGCCACTGAAAGATTTGATTTGAATACACGTCAGAAAAGAGTAAGTAGCCTTCATCTTCAATCCAAACTGGGCCTTCTGTCCATATAAATCCGTCCGCAAGTATTTCTAATTGAGATTCTGGATCAATCAGTTCGTTTAAGGCATCATCTACTACTTGAATAGAACCAATCATTTGTTGTGCAGACACAGATAGGGGAGTGCATAGGGCAATCAAGAAAGTAATTGAGTATAGGAAGCGGATATATGTCATGATGATTAATTTGAATGTGTACTGTTGATGGGTAAACTGTTTAGGTCAAGTGAATCAGGGATACCTTGATTGGACATTTCTTCTAACTCCTTCATTGTCCAAGCTTGTGTGCGATCACTTGTCACTTGTCTAACGAGGCGGACTTCATGTTCAGACACTGGAGAGGCATCATTATCCCAGGCACTACGAATATATGTAAGAAGTGCGGCCATTTCTTGATCATTCAGGAATGTTTTCCATGGTGGCATAATTCCCGTATACACCATGTCACCAACTTGAATCTCTCCCATGACTCCATCCAATACGATTCTAATCAAGCGCCCTTTATCACCAGTAACCCAATCAACCTCATTTAGGGTAGGAAATACTCCTGTAATTCCTTCTCCGTTGGCAAGGTGACAGGATGAGCAGCGGCTCATATATAATGCCTCTCCATTAGGTGGCGAATTTTGAGCTTTGCTGTGAAGAGGAACTGCAATTATCACTGATAATGCAAAAAGCCTATATATCACTAATTTAGATTTGATCAGCATTAGGATTAAGTCAAACCTAACATAAATTACACTACGCATTGAATATGTTACAGCAATCATGCTTTATATGATTAATACTAAAGATACGAGTCAGGAACTATTTGTTGATAAAGTCGCATCAAATTAGATCATAGGAATTAATTTGTATCATAGAAGATTAAACATCACAAACATGTCTGTGCTACAAAGGTGCACAGAGAGTTATGAGCAAGTAGTACTGGTGTAAGAGGGAAGAAAATTATTGATTTAGTTTCTTTCTATCGCAGATAACTGCCATATGCGCATGATAATACTTTGTCCAAAATGATCCTAAAAATCTTGGAAAATAGTTCTCGGTGAATATCTTGTATATGTATTTGAATCGGGAAGAATTTCCATATCTAAATTTTAGAGTATCCATTGTTAATATTGGAGCATAAATGTTTTGATTGATGATATTGAGTTCATTGCCAGCAATTAAGTCTAAAAATTGATTGTTATTGAAAAATTGTACATGTCCTGCTGGATGTTTTGTTCTATCTTGAAACCTTTCTTTGATTTTTCCAAAAAACAAATTCTCAAGAGGCACTTCCGCAATAAAAGTTTGCCAATTAAGGAGACCAATGGACTTTAAAAATAATTGTGGAACCTCAAGATGTTCCAATACATGTGCGCATATCACAAGATCAAATTTTTTTCCTTGAAACAACTGTGGGCAATCTTTAATATCTCCTACAATTGCGTGCACATCAGGAAGATTATGATTAACATAAGAAATAGCATCTGATGAATAATCAATGGCATAATATGATTTTGCTATCCCTCTCTTCTGTAATTCATACAGGACTGCACCTGTCCCACAACCAACTTCTAGTATATTGGATGGATTTAATCCTTGGCGATGGATCAGAGTGCAAATAGAATCTGCTGTCTGAACAGCTCTTCTTCGTAGCCATTCTGCCTCATATTCCAAGGAATCCGAATAAAGATTAGCATAAAAATCTCTTCCAGAAAGCTCTGAATTAAGTGTAGATGTATCGGAAGAATTATTCATTAGGACATAGTTTTGAAGGAAGTTCAAAATTGATATTATTGTAGGGTTTCATACAAAGATGGGAAGAGTGACTTTTTGATAGTGCTCATGAGTTGTGATCATATAAGGACTCAACATAATTGATTGACTGTTCTAAACCATCAACCATTTGCTCAGTGCTAAGATGTGACTGAGCATATGAAAGGGCATTAGACGAAAAGTGATGATGGTTTTCTAGTACGTTTAATGTGCAATCTAACAGTGAAGTCGTATTACAATAATCAGCCATCATTCCATTAATCCCCGGCTGCAAGTATGCAATCTCAGGGCTATGAAAACGTATGTTAGGATCTGGGCTAGAATATGTAACCACTGGAAGTCCTAAGCAAAATGCATGATTAATGTTTAATCCTACATAACCAGGACACACCATGACATCGGAAGAGAAGATCCATGGAGCAGAATCCTCAAACCTTGATAGTGCACCTAAGAAAAATACATTACTCAAACTCTCTTGATCAACGCGATTCATTAACTTTGTTCTCTCAGGCCCATCTCCAATAATTACCAGAGATGCATGTTCTTTGGCAGACAAGGTCTTATGCAGTTCAAGTAAATGTTCGGGGTGTTTCTCGGCGATTAAACGTCCAATAAAAACGACAGTTTTTCCATGTGGAGGTAGGCCTAAACGAATTCGAACATTAGTTTTACCCTCTAAATCTAATGAATCACGTAACGAAAAAAGACTGTTAGTATCAAGAGTGTTTCTGGCAATAAAACATGATTTTTCAGATAGATATGGTTGAATTAAATCCGAAATTTCATCGGTATAACAAACACAGCCGTCAACTGATTTTGCAAGCCATATACGATATCGGTCAAATAAGTTATTGGCTGAGAAAGGTCTTGTATTTGAGGAAAAATGACCCCAAAGAAGAGTTCTAATTTTTTTCAGTTTTGCGCTTGCCAGCAGCAATGGCAATGAAACAGAACGAGGAGATTCTTCTGCAAGAATTACACTAGGGTTACAGGAAATAACTGGCCCAAAATTTTGGAATAGCGCTTTTTGTCCAAATCCCCAACGATTTGTAAGTTCAACACATTTATATTTTGGAGTTCTAACATAAGAAAAATGTTTTAGAGAACTATCACTATGAGCGCCGGCAAATACAATAAGTCTCCCATTGAGGCGGTCATTAAGATTTTCAAGAATAGGGCGCCGATATTCTGCCTGTAAACGAGTCACATACGCAATAGGTTTTACCATAATTTCAACAAAACATTATTACTAAAGCATGTGAAATCTACACAATGCGTGAACCTAAACTATTCAGCACTTAATCGCAGATTTATTTTATTGGTACACAGCGTATGAACATAAGCATGAAGCAAATTTTTTTATCTCGAAGTTCTGAGTGTCGTATACCATCAAAATTAGAGCGGTCTCAACTTCTGAACATCAAGTGATGTTCGCTGACCAGCGCCAGCGGATAATCCTGCGACAAGTGCAAATACAAACAAATAATTTTTCAAGAAAAAAGGATTCTGTGTTAATGCAGAAATCGTCAACGCGATCAAAGGAACTGCTCCCGCTAGTCCAGCCAAACGGGTCCAATAATCTGGGTAATTACTACGAAACGCTCTCAGGCCTAACTTGATTGATGAATACCAGAAATATACGACTAATCCTAGTCCCCAAAGACCGTACTTGTACCACAACCCGATATAACCGTTATGAACAAACGAA
This sequence comes from Bacteroidota bacterium, assembly GCA_026709065.1. Lineage (GTDB taxonomy): Bacteria > Bacteroidota > Rhodothermia > Rhodothermales > Bin80 > Bin80. Next base: position 8,147 of record JAPOTS010000108.1, on the reverse strand, counting down.
TCATCATGAGTGGTTTGATGGACAATATCATAGAATAAATATTCTACACCAGGGCCGTACCCAATAAATGGGTTAAGGGTAATTTTCTCAAATACTGTCATTGATTCACGAAAACGATTAATCAAAGAAAGGTCCTGTGTTAAAGATGTGTATATTGAACCAAAGCGTTCAATTAATCCCTCAATGACAACATTCAAAAATGGGCCAATTAGAACATATCCGACTAAAATGATAGAAATACTAACAATTGAAACAGTAGTGAATATTTTGAGTTTGGCTCGATTTGGAACTATCAATACGAGTGCGATACTACCTACTAAAAATGCGAGCCATGAACCGCGAGATTGGGTCATAATTACTCCTGAAAAAGTCATCACCATTGCAAATGTTGAAAATAACAGGGAGACTGGATTTCGAGCGTAGACCAACAATATCAGGCTCATCGTTGCTCCAATCATTAATAGACCATCGTTTACAACTACTCTTGCACCTGCGACATGCGATAATGAAATGGCATTTGATAAGTCTGATGCATAATTAAACGTATTGAGTAGAGATACACCCACGCACATGACTATAATTGCAATCAGAATTACTTTTGAGCCTGCTTTATAGTGAATTATAGCATGTTTGACAGGAAAGTAAATTAGAAGCAAAGAGAGGGAAATTAACTCGCTAGCTGCTATTCTGAAATCACCATTAAACAAAAAAGTAAGAATCAACGACCCAGGTAGTAGAATTAAAAATATAGATAAAGCCCAGTCGGTTCTGTCGACGAGTATCGTAGTTGAACCAAGAATGACATTGCGTACTGCCCAAACAGTCAACACGATAAATAGATAACCGGCATAAGCAATTTCAAGAGGCTGAAATCCAGATTCATTGGAGGCCATTACCATAAAGCCTACGATGACAACAACGAGATTAAGTAATGGGTTTGCAAAGAAAATGCATGCTACGATGCTGCTAAGGATGATAGCAGGTAGAGCTATTGAATAAAAGACAGATCCTGTGCTGGCAAGAACAAGCGTCATCACAATCCCCAAAATGAGGGATGCAATCAGAAGGCTGTTTCCGGTTAGGAAAACCCTTTGGTGAGAAAAGTTAAGTTCAATCTGTTCCATGATCCATTAATTCATGTATCAAGATGAACTAATTCTCACTCTACTTTAGAAGAGTTTAATTTTGAAGCGATGAGAGAGTAATTGCGTCTCCACCAAGTGGACATCAGAACATAAAGGACCGAGATCATAAATGCAGACATGGTGCTGACAACACAAATTGCTGCTCTCCAAGGCTTAGCCTTCTCAGTCGGGGGGATTGCTGGATCGAGAACCTGAACGGATTTTGCAGAGCGTTCCTCAGATAATCTTGCTTCTTCTAATAATGGTCTTGCAAATTCTATCAGACTAGTCAAGATGACAGATTCAACTTGTAATTCTGCGAATTGAAAGGCTACCTCTGGTAAATTATCTTGGGAAACAGGCATAAATCGTTCTTGTCCATCTAATGCCAGTTCATAGGAATCTTTTGCCTGTTTAACAGCATTTTGAGCGGCACGTGTCTGGGAATGATCTGGTCCGTACAGGTAAAGAATATTATTTAATTCCAGTTCAGCCAAGAAAATCTGAGATCTCCACTCTGTTAATCCTTCCATGAATGCAGCGGCCTGTGTTGGCAGATCAATAACTCCCGTCTCCTGTTGAAGTTGACGAATTGATTGGAGAACGGTTTCAAGGCTATCTTCAATTTCACTGTAGCGGTTCTCTACGGTAGTACGATAAGCTTTTGCGGTTTCTGTTGATAACTCAATTCCCAAACGATTTAACTCTGTAACAAAGAAATTCGCCATATTAGCCGCCCGTTCAGGTTCCTTATCAAAAACCTGAATTGCCAGATAGTTATATTCATCGTCCACAATGAATTCGGTATTTGCACCGAGCTCTTGAAGTGTATATTGCATCGGTGATTGGCTATCTACAAGATCATATACCTCAATAAGATTAAATTCTTGAATCACAGTTTGATTGAGGGTTCGACTATTTAGAATCGCCAGTTCTTGTTGATAATCACTCACAATTCCCCCAAGCAGTGAAGATGCGGTGGTGCTGGCTCGTCCACCTAATACGCTAGAAAGTAAGCCTCCAGATGTTTGCCCAGGTATTAATAGACGAGTTTCTGCTAAATACCAGTTGGGGAGAAATAGACTAATGACTACTGCAGCAATTGCTGTGATACCAGTCACAAGTATTACAAACCATCTTCGGCTGAGAATTATTCTAGCCGATTCCCACAAAATCTCAGATGCGTGAGATTTATTCATCGAAATACAGCAATGATGGTTGCAGTTAAGCCAGTTAATACACTAATGGCTGACAAAATAATTTGATTACGCTGAGTTCGGATTTGGCGATTTCGGACAGTGAGGTCTTCTAACCAACCGACAAATACAGCATCACTGGGAAGAACAATCTCATTAGGGCCTTGCCTGACTAGACTACTGCTCCCACCATACACATAAATACCTTCTGCGACAGGGCCAGCGCCGCCTGCACGCTCAACATAATATTTGGCGGGTTGGCCTGGAACGAATGTCACATATCCAGGCTTCGCCACATGCCCAGTGACTAAAATGGTTCTTTCATCACGAGGGATAATCAGACGATCACCATGGTAGAGTACAATTTCTTCTCCGCTTCCGTTGAGTGCGGCTACGATATCTACCGATACATGAGTTCCAATTTCGCCAGAGAAGGGACGTTGAAATACTTCGGTGAATTCAATGGTGAGTTGTTTTCCAAGACCAGGATTTTCTTGGAAAGGTTGGGCTGGAATTTCGGGAGGATCAGCAAGGTTATCTACACTCGTACGTTCCAATAATGCAGCATCAATGTTTGCTCCTGACTTAAGCCCTCCAGCCAACTCAATCAACTCACTTAAAGTGGTAACACCTCCTTCAATTTGATATTCGCCAGGATAGAACACCCATCCTTCAACACTGGCCACTGCGTTTTCACCTTCAAAAACAGATATATGATCACCTGGCAATAATTCAATTGATGCAATGGAGTCTTTACTCACATCGCTGATCTGATGGTCAAATAATGTAGAATGTGTATCGTCAGTCCATCTAAGTAATCTTAGACGCAATGACTGATCAAGTTCACGGCCGCCATTTGCAAGATCAAGGATATTTTTAACCGTATCATCTGAACGCCAATCATATAACCCAGGCCATGATACATCACCTGAAACTCGGATCGCTTCGCGTACGACATGAAAGGCTGGAATATTAATTAGATCCCCATCTTTAAGGACTGGGTTATACTCAATCTTTCCAGTGGTTTGATAGCGAATCAGATCTATAAGATCTTCAGAGCCATCAATATGTTGAATGTGGATATTCCGAAGTGCTGGCTTGTATGAATCATTGATTTCTAAACGAAAGCTACTTTCTGGAATAGCAAAGTCAACCTTCAGATCATCTTTGGTTTCATGTGTGGAAATTAGAGGAGATGAGAGAGCTTGATGAATCACGTCACTTACACGAGATCTAGGAAGCATCAAATATCGGCCAGTGTTAAAGACTGAGCCAGTGACATGCACATAAAAGCTGCGTGCCCGAATCAGGGATAAGCTGACTGGTGTATTGGCATAACGCAATTCAAGAAGTTTACTTGCTTCTAATTGAACGTCAGCCAATGTTCGTCCGCCAGCTTTGATCGCTCCTATCTCTGGCAGAATAAGCAAACCAGAAACTGAGATAGTGATCGGAATTTCAGCAGGAACAACTCCTCCTATCATCAATGAGAATAGATCTCCAGGTCCAATAATGTATTCAGCCGGATTTATTGACCCTTCCAATGCTAAGATTCCAGATTGAGCAATTTGGGATATCATGACATCACGTAACTGAGATTGAGTGTCATCTGGTACCGCGCTCAAACTGGGACGGGTTATGGGTTGCCCATTAGATATTGTTGGGCTAACAAGGAAGATAAAACCAAGAGCCAAAAAGGCAATGAGTTTATACATCGGCAAATATTGTTGATATTAAGAGAATGAGTAGCCGGTGTAGCTATATAGGGTGGGAAATTTATGAAGAAACCATATAACTGCAATCATTTAATCATGTTTCACTAATAAATTTATTCTTTTTACAAATAGAAGCCAAATACGTTATTCAACGACAAATATTAATGAATGCGTAAATTTTATTTGACGTTGGCTATTCGGGTAATTTACTATCAATGAATTACGTTCATCTGGTGTTAAGATGGACCGATTCAATTAAATTCATCCACAATTTAAGAACAGATTCAGGTCTAAACGTAGATTCATAATGAGTCCGAGCGGCAACCGATTTTGATGTCCAGAGGGTTTTATTCGTTAATGATTTCAAGGCATATGCAATTGCATTGGGGTTATGGGGAGGTACCAATAGAGCTCCTTGTTCGGGGGTAACGAGGGATTCAAAGATAGGACGTTTTGTGATAATAACGGGTGTTGCAGCGCTTAATGCCTCAATAATAGCAAGCGGTTGCGCTTCATGATTAAGTGTACTGGGCAGAACAAATACATGAGCTTTTCTGTGAAGCTCGGCAACCTTTTCTCGATCATCAATTGGGCCATGCACAGTAGTGCAATTTGTGAGATTATGCTTATCAAGTAAGTGGTAAAAAATTTCTTTATCACTGCTATCATTCCATCGACCTGCAAAATCTGCTTTAATTGACAGACCAAGTTTTTTTGCAATTGAAAGTCCATGAAGCAGGTCATAGCACCCTTTTTCTTCAATCATGTGGCTTAAAAAGAGCACACGTATCTCTTCAGAGCTAGAGTAATGATCACGTTTACTATCAATTTGTTCTTCATCAGCAATGGGAATCACATAATTAGGAATTACAATGAGTTTATGCGGGGGTATCCATTGAGCAACCTGATTAGCTAGTTCTTGACTCAATACTACGATTCGATCTATATGGCGCACAAGATGATGCGCTGTAACTGATGTCATCCAATTCTTAAAAATATCAGAAAAGCTTCCCCAGTGAACGACTGCAATAAGCGGTTGATTTTTTGTGGATGGTATTACAGTGAAGATATCACGCCAATGACCTAAACTTTGAGCAGAAATGTTAGCCCATAGGACTAGATTTCCATCTGACAAGGTTTCTTTCAGAGAAGACTTTAAGCTCAGATAATGAGAGGCAGTACGTTTTATGCCTGAAAGTCCAGAGGGCATTAAAGATCTGTCTGTTAGTGTCATAGAGAAACGATTTACATCATACTCGTTTTGAAGAAGATCTGCAAGGTGCTGGGTTGCAAGGCTTTGTCCATCAATTGGGGGAGGGTAACGACCGATAATGTGAATGGACTTTGATTTGGATTGAATAGATGGAGTATTCTTCATATTCATATATTTATTCCGATTCTTCACCTATACTCTCAAGGGTAAAATTTGATATTGGTCCTTGATGCATTAATGACGAGCTTGAATAATTTGCTGACATACGTTGAAATAGCCATGAATTTTATGTGGAGCTTTTTTGAGATTGAGAAATAATTCAATTGCCAGAAGAGACTACTATAGAGATCATTTCGATTAGAAATGTTCATCTAACATATAATTTGATCTGATCACACTATGAAGATATCTAATTCACGATCATCATGAACTACCTCCCAATATAAGTCATAGACCGTATTTTGGCTGTAGAACATTTGTAACTTTGTGATTAACTCTTTGTTGATGACTTATGGATTGCGGAAGCCAGCAATTATTTCAGTAGTTATACTCCTTTATATGAATTTTGAAATCTTCTTCAATGGCATCGTTTGAAAGAGTTAGTTTATGCGTATCTTCTATGTGTAATCTGCGACACATTATCCTCTATGGTTTTCAGAAATGTGCACACTTAGACAGCTAAGTGACACCATGCTCCTTCTGAATTGAAGAGCGACCTTATACAGGTTTATCCGTTATCGTCTGTTTCTTCAGATATATACCTGAGAGTACGAATGCTTTCTGGAAATCAGTCATTGAAATTCCATTCATAAAAAATCTCAAAAATTATTAGAACCCCTTGATTTTAAAATTTTTTGTCGTACGATGTCAATTCACAAAACTTAATGATACCATGAGACAGTTTAAATCTCGCTTGTTACCCTACTATTTCTACAGTCGTGGCTCTAGCTATGATGATCGTTACACCTACCGTGATAGATGTGTTCACTGTACTAGATGCACTCTCTATCTCCCAAGAGGCATGTGCTTCATCAGGATCAAATTGATGTGCTTATAATGCAATTTGTAATCTAAACGGATAAGATGATCATACAGGAACATTATAGTGGAAGTTGTTAGGAAAGAGACGAAAAAAATCGTAGTGAAATCCTAAAATGATTAGGACCGACTATCACTTTTCATGATTCTGATCATTTCGGTCTTATTGATTCAGTGCTTTGACGGAGTATCAAGCATTTTGACCGATCCGATTTTAGTTGAATTTTCAACTGATACGCTTGTTACGTTTAATCTCGATGGGGAGTTGTTCATCGATAGTGACTCACTGGAAAATCCCACAGACATATCTGTAGGTAGTTCGTACGTGTTTATTGGAGATCCATATGCAGACTATGCTATCACCATTTTTGATATAAATACGGGTAACTTTATTACACGCAGTGGAGCCAAAGGGACAGCCCCAAATGAAGTTCAATTTTTGTGGTCACTGGATTTTAAACCAGGTTCAGATTCTGGATGGGTTTACTCTTACCCAAGAGTCTTAAAGTTTGTTAATGGTTTATCGGTTACAGGAAACATATTAAGACTTACAGGTGGAGGTGCCCCCATGAGTCCTGTATGGGTGGAAAACGATCAAGTTGCTTCAACTGGTGGTTACGAGTCAGGGCGTATTGGCATCTATTCTTTAACTGGAGAATTCATTGAGACAATTGGACCAGATCCACCTGGAGATGTTTCGGATCCTGTGATCGTAAGGCAACATGTCTATGAAGCAATACTGAAGACAAATTCTGATGGTAATCGAATCGTAGTTGCATCACAGAATACAGATCAAATTGAGATCTTTAATGTTTCGGGATTGCTTCATTTAATCAGAGGTCCAGGATTTCATGAACCTGTATTCAGTGTCAGCACTGGCAGTAATGGTGACCCCTTGATGATGGTTGAAGACGAGACCGTTCAGGGTTATGTTAGTGTAGCTGTAACCGATCATCTTATCTTTGCATTATATTCTGGAAGAACTCGGGGTTGGATTCGAAGTCAAAGATATTATTCCCCTCCTGCACAAAAAGTGATAGTCTTTACCTGTACAGCAGATCCAATAGCACTATTTAATTTAGAAGATGGTGCAATGGATTTAGGAGTATCAAGGGATGGAAGATATCTTTATGCAATTTACAGGAGGCCACTTCCTTTAGTACTTCGTTATGAGATACCATCATTATTGAAAAAATAATATTGAAAAAGATTTGCAGACCGACCAACCGACCCGAAAAATATGCCAAATTATGCAATATTACGTGTGAAAACCCAACTAGCATGAGTAATACTAGTGTACCAAACGGTTAATTCGTGTACTGGTACTCTTGATCTGTGGTTTTAGAGTCAAGGGGCGGCGCGGTGCCCTTAGGGTCCAGTGGTAACTCCATCGCTTTCGCTTTGGACCTCAGTCGGGCTCCCATAAGTCGTTTCCGTCTCCTGCTCTCCGAACCGAGCGTGCGGTTCTCCCGCTCTCGACTCTCAATGTGGATCATACGGTTGCACTCAGGACACCATATCTTCATTTTTGATGTTTCTATAATAGAAGTGCACATTCCTGTTAACATCTCAGTTTCAATATCGTGTATTATTCAACCTTGCTAAGCCTGAATAACGCCGTCTTTTGACGCTCCCTTCACTTGTGTATATGCAGACTCCAAAAGCCCTGAAATCTTCCGGTGGTAGGCTTTGCCAATAGATACCGGTGCCCTTTGTTCTTAGGTTCTTCCACTTTTTCAGTGGGTTTACCGATTTTGATAGCCTACTGGATATAAATCCAGCCCACCCAGGTGGAAGTAAATTGCTTTCGCAAACCGCTCTTGATTTCGGAATCCTCGTGCACGAACTTTGATCGCTTTAA
>JAPOTS010000064.1 GCA_026709065.1 Bacteroidota bacterium | reverse complement strand
TGAAATGACGTAACTTTATCTAACATAGCGCTTTTTTAGCCTGCCCCGTAGGCCGTCCTACTATACCAGTGAGTGAAGCAACAAGGGTTCTATAAATTTATCTTGTATGGAAAAATAAATGTGGTGGAACCAAAATCAATCATTTCCACAGAAAACGCAGTAGAACTGATAAATTCAATACCTTTTGATGATTAAAGTGTTGGTGATTATGCAGTATTTCATGAATCATTCACCATTTTCAGATATCCCTGCCCAGTACGGAATGTATTGCATAGATTCTCTGTCTGCATTTGGATTGAGGGGTATAATTTCACCAGATTCTAAGGCTTCAGAGATAAATTGCGATACAAGAAAACTATTGGTAGAATCAATTCCAAACCTTTTTTGAACGGTAGTATGAGAAATGCCATTTTGTTGAGTTACGAAACGAAGACTTGCATGAAGGTAAACTGCTTGAATACGGTCTTTATAGTTCATATCTGAGAGTGACTTAGCACCAAAAATTGAAACTTTAGTGGATTGAGGTGTCACTGTAATTAGTGGGGGAGGTAGTTGTTGAATCTCAGTTTCATATACGATCTTATCCCATCCACTACCAAGTTCTTCACAAATACCACATCTACGAAAAAGTGCAGCCATTGCTTGGTTGCGGGTTTGTGGTGGTGCATTTATAAATTGTTTTGAGTTGATAAGGGGAGCACCTAGATTCAGAATCTCGATTCGATTTTCAAATATTTCAATGATGGGGCCAGTCCCTGGTTCAGTAAAATCTTGATGAATGAGTGCATTTGCAACAGCCTCTCTCACTGCATTGATGGGAAAGCGCAGATTCTGTTTTCTCACCCCATTATTAAAATTCTCATCAGTAGGAGACAGATAGTTAATCACTTCCATGACACGGCTAAAACCTGAAGTGTAGCCCACTTGGAGTTCTTCTTGACGATTTCCGTTGTATCGTGCATTTCCAGAATATTTGACCACTCTAATTGATTTACGACTCAATAAATAAATTTGTGCAAGATTTCGAGCAAATGACATGAATCCTAAGTTGGTGATGTTCCACGATCCATCGTCACATTGAGAGATAAGTTTTTCTTGCTGTAGGGTTTGAATTATATAGGATTTGTTTTGGGAAAGTGGAATATTCTGTAGGCTAAAGTATGATTCAATATCTAATATTTCAAATATATCCGATTCTTGTATGGACTCAATTGCAATTCCACTTTCAAAATTTCTACTATTTGATAATTGCCAAAGTAGAGATTCTTTTTCTCGAAAACGGTTTAGCTTTGTGGTGTGCGATCCAACCCGAATATATGCTTCATTATTAAATCTCACGGGCCCGCTTAATGCGCATGGTATCAACAGCACGACGACAGGTTTTCCATCTACGGTATCTTTATGAAAGCTGAAATTTATGGGAGGGTCAAGTCGGCTTGATAGCCAGTGGGGAAGATCTTCTTTGTTGACTCTCTTTGAATCAGGGTTGAATTTTGTCCCGATGATTTGATGACTGTCGTCTTGGATCCCCCAAATGATATAACCACAGGATTTTCCAGAAATTGCGCAAGAGTTTGCGATTGCAGAAATGTTCTGACCAAGAATTTTTGGATCTGCATAATTCGCTTTAAATTCAAACCATTCGGTTTCTTGGTTATGCGAGCAGAGTTGTTTAACGAGTGCAGGAATATTCTTAATCGTAAGCATTGATATTCTGCGGAGTGGTTACGGTTATAATCTCAGTAGAACTTAGACATTATTGCATGGTTCATATTTACATTTATAGTGAACTTGAAGAGTCATTTATTTGTTGTATGATTTACCCATCATAATCATACTATCGTTCTGTTTTTGGATTTTCTTATTCCATTGGTATCATGAAGTAATTATTCACAGATTATGATGTAATTGGATGGCTCATTCTATTTTTGAAGTAGCTAAATTAATGTTATGACGGGTCAATGATTTAACATTGACATATTATTTTGAATCATAGGATCAGCATAGGAGGAGGTAAGAGCCAACCAGTAGTGCACCCAACTAATCCAGCCAAACAAAACGAAAACCTCCTCAACCCACCCGCAAAGGCTTAATCAGCAAGGGTGAGCAAAGATAGCAAGAAAATGCTCAAAGGCCTATGAAGCTTAAATCCCCAATAGTAACTATTTAATGCAACAGTCAGGCAGACAGAGCCACTTCTTTACGTCTCCCCTGAATGCCCACAACGCGTTCACCTACATCGCGGAATCTTTTGATAGCTGAATTTTCGTTTGATGCATATCCATTCTAAGTACCTCCATCTCCTTAAGTCTGGCCTCGTCCGCTTTGCTGTTATCGATGGATATTTTCCATAAGAAAGCAAACAGCGCAAGTGTGTTTGCAGGTGTGAGGCCAGCGGGGGCCCAAAATCTGATAAGATAGCATTGATTCAATAATTTAGATCTTATAGCAGGACGGTTCTGCTATAAGATCTAAAAAGGACTCGGAAGACTCTTCAAACACAGCACTTGAGAGTGGACTCATTGACATTAATGAGGATAGGGACTATGGTATCCCCATCCCCTCCTTTCACACATGGTTGGTCAATAAATATGCTAAGGCAAAAGCCAAGATAGGCAGCCCCCACCCAAAGGGTTGCTCCGCGGACTGAGTCGTTATCGCCTTCTCCTAAAAAGGAGAATCAGGAGGGGCTAAGAAAGACATTGACGGAGATAAGTGTAAAGGGAGAGGTGGGTTTTCAATGGAACCCTAGCTTAGGCACAGGCTAACAGTAGCTCCGGCAAATCACGGTATTTACAACGCTTGGGCTCACACGGTTAGAATTTCCCACCAGGCGTTTGTGGGGGACTGTATTTCTGTGACAGTGCTCTCCCTACATCTCCGATCTTCCCGAATAATAGGCTCTTTTCCTTACTTTTCTGGAGCTTCGTTTAATGGGAGATGGAAGGATAGATAACTTCCAGCACACACGGAGTAATTCCAAAAAAAACGCGGAAGGAATCAGATATCCTTCCGCGTTTAATTGAGACTCTAAAAGAATTAAGCAGTTTCCGTTTCGTAGGAAATCGCTTCAATCTTCATTCCACTACCAGTATGCAGTGAGCGCTCTTCTTCATTGAAGTAGATCATTTCGCCCATACGCTCACTGATTTCAGCCATAGAAATAATTGTTTGCGCACGAATGGCAATATCAATGTTTCCATTAGTATCGCCATCTTCTCTAATGGCTTGGAAGAAATCTTGAATGTGGTATTGAATACTAACACCCGGCTGAAGGTTATCCATCTGTTCACCATCAACAAGATCGGCAAAAGGACGCTCAGGACGAAGTTCAAGACTATCTCCACTAAAGTACAGTGTACCCTCATTTCCACGAATCACCTGAGCAAGTCCCTGCTCATTGACACTACTACCAGTGACCAACATACAGAGTCCACTGGGAAATTCTGCTAATAATTGGCAATTATCGGTCACATCACGGTCTTCCATTCCAAGGTTAGCATCGCCAATTTTTTTGTTTCCAACTGAGCATACGCGCATTGGAAACTCAGGCGATCCAGTCGCGATCAAGAGTGGATGGATGCGGTGAGCAAGAAGATCACCTAGAATCCCTGCACAGTAGGGATAGTATTTCCGCCAGCGATGATAATGCTGAGGATTAAACTCACGGGCTGACACTGGTCCCAGCCATTTTTCCCAATCAATGGTAGTTCCAGGTTCTAACTCTGGCTCAAGGTCATAGTAATTCCATTCACCAATAGGAGTATTGCGATGATAGGAATCCTGAGCCAACACTAAAGGTCCAATTCGTCCAGCACGGATCAATTCAGCAGCAGCATGCCATTTGGCCTGTGTACAATACTGTGATCCAATTTGGAACTTATGCCCAGTCTCTTTGACCTTATCGTGGATAATAAAACCTTCATCAAAATACCGAGTCATCGGCTTTTCGCAGTACACATGCTTGCCAGCATCTAATGCATCAATAGCAATCTTAGTATGCCAGTGATCAACCGTACCAATAAAAACAGCATCAATATCTGGGTTATCAAGAATTGCTTGATAATCTTCATGTACTTCAACAGCAGCATCACGTCCAGCTGCCTGACGCGCATTATCCAGTGCTACAAATGCTTGATCACGCCTTTTGGAAAATAAATCACAGGCCGCAGCTCCAATCCCATTTAACTGAACATTGTGACGTGGTTTGCCATCCTCCATTGGATTTAGCACATTGAGTAGGTGAGAATTATATCCTTGACCACCTACTCCAATAAACCCACACACGATAGCATCATTGGCACCCAATACAGAACCCGAAGCGGGTGCTTTTGAAGCGGCGGTTTTGGCACCATGAACACCTGCTACCACGGCAGCTGTGCCTATGGCGGATTTCTTCATAAAGTCACGGCGAGAATTTTTGTTATTTAGCATAGATTTATGTGTTAAGTGATTATTTACTGGAACCGCTTTCAGTGCGGGTTTAGTAAAGATACAAAAAACTTGGAATTAAATGATAATCTTTTATTAAATCCTCCAAATATATTTTGGATTCGTGTAGCAAAATCAGTATAGATAGTGGATCGGTCTTCCAGTTTCCATTATTTGTTAAGTTCTTCCCGCATAGGCTCACGATTCTCATTCATCTTTTCCGGCTTGGCTGGATGTGACATGATCTAATTGAACGCAGCATCAAAGTCATTCATGGATATTGCCCAACACTCCGCCTTTGCAAACTCTTTTATGTTGATCGTGGACTCTTTTTCTTCATGGGTTGATTACGGGGAAGTATATAAATATTTGTACCAAATTGGGGCGGGTTAATCATTATTCCCTATTATGGTGAACAGTTCAAAAGAAGACCAAATATGACTAATTATGAGACAATAACACTTCCAATTATTATTGCTAAAGCAGCTCCTCCTGTGTACATAAATCCCTTATAGAAAGGGTTACTCCACCATCTACTGGGTGGCTTCTCAGTGTATTTTTATTGTTTTTATCCTGATCTATATTCCCCTCAACTTTTGGAAGAACAATAGGTTTATCTTTTGCCATCTCCCGAGCTTAATTCTTTTACCTTAGAAAGATAATAAGCCCTTGTAAGATGGTCATGGATAGGGCTACCTTGTGTATATTTTCCACCTTTCCTATGCCATACAATGTACCATGGACTGTCTTTTTCATGTAACATTTCCACGAGATACCAGGGAGGAGCGTTCTTGAATGTATCCCAGAGGTGATTCAAGAAATCAGAAGTTTGCTCATCAAAAGAGTTATAGTTCGTGGAGATAGCCGAATACGCGAGGGGAATATCATCGGATTTAAATGCTCCGAAAAAATTATATACTGAACGATATACAGGGCGATGCTTCCATGCCTTGGCTAATTCTCCATTGTTAATTAAAGGCAATTCAAAATTTCCCCAATAATATCCATGAGCAAGATAAATCAATTTATTTAGCTTGAGATTGGTTATGCCCTTTTCAATAGATTTTTCTAATAAGAAACCGCCAAGATCTAAGGGTTCTATTATATTGGTAGATTGAGCAGACATGAAAGGTGTTTTAAGGTTGTGTCGAAGTTGAATTGCTTCAGGGTTCAGTTGGAGAGCTGAGACTGCGAATTCAAAAACCATTCTCCTACCAAAAAAGGAGCACAAATAGTGATCAAGTCTATTTAGGGTTGGTACAACACATCTAAGATCAGATGCAACCATTTTACAAATCATTACCGTAATAAAAGTGTCAGTTTGTATCTTTGACAAAATCAATGTTGCTTCATTAGAAATTCTTTGGGTTCATGAGTGGTGAATTTATTGCGTTGCTGATCATGTTAGGCATGGCAACAGGCCTTGCCCTGACCCTACTTTTGGCGCAGCGACTTCTCGGTCCTCGCAGACCCAACCGAGTCAAAGTAAGTGCTTATGAAAGTGGCATGGATCCTATTGGAACGGCTCACCAGCGATTTTCTGTGAAATTTTATCTGGTTGCCATGATCTTCATCGTTTTTGATGTTGAGGTCGTATTTCTTTACCCATGGGCGGTCAGTCACAAGCATTTCCTTGAAGCAGGAATAGGTATAGAAGTCTTAGTGGCTATCACAATCTTTATTGTGATCCTTGCAGTCGGATTATTGTATGACATCAAAAAGGGAGGATTAGAGTTTGATTAGGGAAACACACTACCTAAAATCTCATTAAAGCCACAAACGACTAAACCATGAATTCTACTACTAGCTATCTGACAACCACTGTAGACGCTGTTGTAAACTGGGCACGTTCAAATTCACTGATGCCGATGCCGATGGGACTTGCGTGCTGTGCCATAGAGATGATGGCTTTCGGTGGCCCTAAATACGATGTAGGAAGGTTTGGCAGTGAAGCGATGCGTTTTTCTCCCCGCCAAGCCGACTTAATGATTGTCGCTGGCTGGTGTAGCTACAAGATGGCGCATGCCATCCGGCGTGTATGGGATCAGATGGCAGATCCAAAATGGTGCATCGCGATGGGAGCCTGTGCCTCAAGCGGTGGTATGCATCGCTGTTATGGTGTTGTTCAGGGTATTGATAATTTTATGCCCGTAGATGTCTACATTCCTGGATGCCCTCCGAGACCTGAAGCTGTCATTCATGCGCTGATGGATATTCAAGAAAAAATTCGCAATGAGTACTCAGTTCTTAACGATTACTCAAGTGGGTTACCTCAATCAGATGCACCCCAACCCGAGTCGGCACGATTGACTGGGGATGGGCGTGATGAACCTCTGAACCCCTCAAAACTGGTTCATGCCTGAATCACTCCAATTTCATTTTACTCCCGTTGATGAAGCTCATGCAGATGAAAAAAATCTGCATGAAAAAAAGTCAACCGATGTCACCGACACAATCGAAATTATCAATACTCAATTTCCAGATGCCATCACGGATGTGCATGTCTACGCTGGTGAGCACACCGCATATGTTAAGCGAGAATTTCTTCTGGACATATGCACGACTCTGAAAGAAAAACTTGGATTTTCTTACTTAGTAGACCTTGGTGGAGTTGATCAGTTTCGAGAGGATGCCCCACGCTATGAGATATATTACAGTTTCGTGAACATAAAATCGGGTAAACGCTTGCGTATCAAGGTGCAACTTGAAGAAGACGATGCCGTTATTCCATCACTTACAGGCCTTTTCAAGGCAGCCGATTGGAATGAGCGCGAATGCTACGATATGTTGGGGATCCAATTTGATGGACATCCAGATCTGCGCCGGATGTATATGCCTGAAGATTTTGAGTACCACCCCCAACGAAAAGAATTCCCACTTCTTGGGATTCCAGGATCTTTACCGCTTCCCCCACGAACTCCAGAAGGCGATTTAACGATGGATCCATTTGCCGCTGCACGCAGTGGGCGACCTGTAAGGAGTTATCAAGAGCCTCCCAGTACAGAGAACTGATGCCTGTTCCTACGCCCTATAACGATCAGGATGCAATTTTCTCGTTCTGGCCACGACACAACGAGACCTTACTAAAACGACTTGAAAGTAAAGACGCATGGCTTAGCACCGAGCGGGGCATTGATGTATCCTCTGTTGAAGATGCACTTGAAAATGAAATGACCCTTAATATCGGCCCCCAACATCCCGCAACCCATGGTGTCCTACGTTGCGTGGTGAAGCTTGACGGTGAGCGGATTGAAAAATGTGTCTTAGATATTGGGTACTTGCACCGAGGAATTGAAAAACTTGCTGAGAGTAAAACCTATCAGGAGTTTATGCCTTATACCGATCGCATGGATTATTTGTCTCCTTATGCGAATAATGTCGCATGGTGCATGGCAGTTGAGAAAATAGCCAATGTGGAAGTCCCTGAACGGGCACAATGGATTCGGATGATCATGTGTGAATTGGCTCGGATCTCCTCACACATGCTGTGGCTTGGTGTTGGGTTGATGGATGCTGGAGCCGTCAGTGTATTTCTATGGACTTTTCAGGGAAGAGAAGACCTTTATAACATTTTTGATGAGGTATCGGGCGCACGCTTTACCGTGTCTCATAGCCGGATTGGAGGGCTCGCATCCGATCTAAGCCCGAAAGCAATTGAGATGATTCAGGACTTTACCACTCAATATGAAACGATCATCAAAGGATGGCAGAAACTCTTGAATCGTAATCGTATCTGGATTGATCGAAACAAAGATATCGGAGTCATCAGTGCTGATGAAGCCATTCAACTTGGCCTCACAGGCCCAAATCTTCGTGGCAGTGGTGTGGCTTATGATATTCGAACCTTTGAACCGTATCTGAAATATGACGAGGTAGATTTTACAATCCCCCTGAGAGAGGAAGGTGATTGTTTAGCGCGCTACCATATACGCGTAGAAGAGATGCTTGAAAGTATCAAGATCATCAACCAGTGTCTGGATCGGATGCCCGAAGGCCCAATCCGCACAGATGATGCAAAAAAAGCTTATCCTTCCAAGGATGAAGTCTATTATTCTATGGAGGGAATGATTCATGATTTCATGTATACAGAGACTGGAATTGCTCCTCCCAAAGGCGCAACCGCCTATCATGCGATTGAATCTCCGAAGGGAGAATTAGGTTTTTATCTGGAAAGTGACGGGACAGGATGCCCGTGGCGTGCCAGATTGAATGCTCCTTCCTTTACGAATCTCCAAGGCTTAGAATCAATGATGGAAGGTCACCCGGTTGCTGACATTGTCGTTCTGATCGGTTCAATTGATCCTGTCATGGGGGAGGCTGATCGGTAAGATGGCAGACTTCATTCGCAATCCAGTTGTTGCACTCCCTGATAGTAATCCTACCCCACATTTTTCCGATGATGAGCTAAAGTTTACCGACGATGAAAAAGTCAAGATCTCTCATTGGGTGAGTCAATATCCGACCTCTGATGGTGCTGTGATGTGGACTCTATGGCTTGCTCAGGAAAAGTTCGGATTTCTTCCCCCTGAGGTCTTACAACTTGTGGCGACTGAACTTGCTCTACCTTATGCCCAGGTGTATGGAGTCGCCACATTTTATACCCAATACTTCAAGGAAAAGAAGGGGAAGGTTGTCTTGGATGTGTGTACCTGTTTTTCATGCCAGTTCACTGGTGGTTATGATGTGTTAGCCTATCTTGAAGAGAAGTTAGAGGTCAAACGCGGTCATACATCCAAATGCGGACGCTATACGTTACAGGAAGCCGAATGTCTTGGGGCATGTGGTTCTGCACCCATGATGCAGGTCAATAACGGCCCTTATGCGCATCATCTGACTCCCGATAAGATTGACGAATTACTCAAGGCTATGGAACTTGGTCAACCGCTACCATTTGTTTCCATCACGCTCCCTCAAGACGAAGATGAAATGGGAGGGAATCGGCGAACGGATGCAGATGAGGTAGAACAGTATGCGACCCCGCCCAGATCAAAACGAACCGATTAAGCGAAATGACTTTTCAACGCATCACTAGACAGGTCAGATGACAAAGGCTACGGATTGGAAATCGTATCAGAGGGTGCTATTGCCACCCATTAAAAATTTACATCATCTGAATGTCTACCGCGAACATGGTGGCTATGAGACACTCAGAAATGTACTGGCTCAAAAGTCCCCTGAAGATGTAACGACTGAGATGAAGCGTAGCGGTCTCCGCGGACGGGGTGGGGCGGGATTTCCAACTGGACTCAAATGGAGTTTTATGCCCCCTGTTGATCCTGAAAAGCCACGCTACCTCTGTTGTAATGCCGATGAGAGTGAGCCTGGAACCTTCAAGGATCGCCAACTCATGGAATACAATCCACACTTATTGTTTGAGGGTATATTAATTGCTGGCTATGCCATGACCTTGAAGGCGTGTTATTTATATGTTCGTGGGGAGTATGCCAGTTGGATAACGTTAATGGAGGAGGAGTTGGCAAAAGCGTATGATGCCAACATTGTAGGGGAAAATATGATGGGCACGAAACACTCCATGGACATCATCATCCATAAAGGGGCAGGGGCTTATATCTGTGGGGAGGAAACCAGTTTAATGGAATCTCTGGAGGGTAAGCGTGCTTATCCACGTATCAAGCCCCCATTCCCAGCTCAGTCAGGGATTTGGGGTGCACCTACAACGATCAATAATGTTGAGACATTAGCATGCGCTCCACTCATATTGGAGAAAGGTGCAGACTGGTTTGCCGCTATTGGTGCAGAAAAAAATCCTGGCCCATTGTTGTATGGAATTTCGGGGCATGTTAATCGCCCAGGAGTTTATGAGTATCCTACCGGGATGCTCATTACTGACTTACTTGAGATTGCAGGTGGAATGCTTGGAGGTAAAAAACTCAAAGCGGTTGTCCCTGGAGGTGCTTCCGTTCCAGTTCTGAGAGCGGATATGATTGAGGGGGTCACGATGGATGTGGAGAGTCTTAAAGAAGCTGGTTCCATGTTGGGAACCGCTGGCATGTTATTTTTGGATGAGGATACTGACATGGTGGCTTTTCTTCGGAGAGTTGCACGATTTTATCACCATGAGAGTTGCGGTCAATGTACCCCCTGCAGGGAAGGGACAGGTTGGATGGAAAATTTGATCACGCGGATAGACGATGGAGAGGGTAATCTTCGTGATCTGGATTTATTACTTGATCTGTGTGATCAGATGGAAGGTCGCACTGTGTGTGCCTTAGCAGATGCAGCAGCTTGGCCTGTGCGCAATACAATCAACCGTTTTCGCCAAGATTTTGAGAAACGATGCCGTCCTGCAACTTGGGTAGTTAACGCTTAATGAGCATGAAATACTTCTTGCTTTCTATATTGTTGTTGAGTGCATGTCAGCGCTCAGATGTAATTAGTGATGACATTTACGGTGAGCCGCAAGAAACAATGGATACTATACCGATTGAGGCTGTCCTATCTGAGCCAAAAACTTATTTTGATCAACGTATCGCAGTCGCAGGCACCATACATGAAGTCTGTCAGATGGATGGATGTTGGTTGATGTTGAGAAGTAGAGAGACTGGCAATGGATTACGAGTTCATGCTGAGATTCTAGATAATGGTGACTATTCATTTACTGTGCCAAAGGACATTAGTGGTCGGTATGCTATTGTTTTTGGGCTGCTGATAAATCCAAATCCAGATCATGAAGCCCACTACCAGATGGATGCTCCAGGTGAATCTCCATTACTTTCATTAACTGCTAACGGGGTTCGAGTCTTACCAGAAGATACTATATAAAATGCCGCAAGTGATTATTGATGGTAAAGCATATGAATTTGAGGGGCATCCCAGCCTGCTTCAGTTCTGTCTTGATCATGGGATTGAATTACCTCATTTTTGTTATCACCCATCTATGTCGGTCCCCGCAAATTGCCGACAGTGTCTGGTTGATATTGGCGCACCTGCGCGTGATCGTGATTCAGGAGAGATTCAATTGAATGAAGATGGCGAGGCCGTTATTCAGTATTTTCCTAAACTTCAGACGAGTTGTAGTCACATTATAGCAGATGGTCAAGTGGTTCACACTGCCCGGACCAGTGACAAAGTTAAGGATGCTCAGCGTGATACTTTAGAATTTTTGCTGATCAATCATCCCCTTGACTGCCCGATTTGTGATCAGGCAGGTCATTGTCCACTCCAAATTCAAGCCTATAAATATGGACCAGAAGGTTCCAGATTTGAATTCCGTAAGGTGCATAAGCCAAAGAAAGTAAAGTTAGGTCCACGGGTTGTTTTGGATGCTGAGCGCTGTATCAATTGTACGCGCTGTGTGCGGTTTACCGATGAGATTTCAAAAAGTGGACAGCTGACGATCATTGAGAGAGGTGTAAAGAATTATCCAATTACTCCTCCAGGCGTATCGTTTGATGAGCCGTATTCCATGAATGTGATTGACATATGCCCTGTTGGGGCACTTACATCTGCGGATTTTCGTTTTCAGGCTCGGATCTGGGAAATGGCTAGTACGCCATCGATTACCACGGCCAATGCTAAAGGATCTAACTGCTATTATTGGGTTCGGGATAATCTGGTTCTACGGATCACGCCCCGAGCGAACCCAGATGTGAATGAATTTTGGTTACCAGATGAAGATCGTTTAGTCTATCAACAGTTTAATGAAAACAGACCCAACGGGCCATCATTACAAGGGGATTCTGGCATGTCTTCATGGGAGGCATGCATGCAAAAATCCGTTGAAATTTTAAAGTCATCTGGTAAGCAGATGCTCTTTATTGCATCTGCTTATGCAACCGTAGAGGATAACTGGATGCTATTACAGCTTGCAAATGCTGTAGGTGGAGAGGTTGCTGGTTATATCTCTCATGTTGATTTAGGCCATGGAGATGGATGGCTTCAAACAGATGATAGGACTCCCAATAGCCAGGGATGTGAGCGCTTAGGAATTCCCCCTATTGATCTTCCTCTCTGGCGCGCGCGCATTGAAACTGGAGAATTTAAGGGGCTTTATATCTTAGAAGATGATCCTGTTGCATCTGATCTCTGTGGCGTTGAATCATTGATGGAATTGGATGTTATTCTTCATTATTACCATACAACAAATCAGACGCTCCCATCGTCATCAGTGGCCTTACCTGCAGCGATGGTTGCCGAGACAATTGGCACTTTTGTCAACGATTCAGGGCGTGCACAGCGAGTAGTTCCTGCGAAGGTTATCAAGGGCACCAATCGCACTCTTATGATGCAGATGGGGCTTAGTCGTGCTGACCGACATGGTACTCCGTTTGATCGTTGGCACAATGAGTCTCATTATGTTGATTGTAAGCCGAGCTGGGAAATTATCCCGATGATTTTAAAGAAATTAGGCGTTGACACAGTCCCCCAAGGTCCTCGACGGATTATGCAGCATATTTCTGAGACTATTCCGTCATTTCAGGGTGCAACGTACGAAGCGATGGGACTCAGCGGGGTTGAACTCTCTGCAATAGATACTGAGGTGATCATTTAGATCAATCTGTAAACTGATAATCTAAGCGAAAGATATACGTATATTTTCAATGGGATTAATCTATAAATAAAATGGCTCGGAATGTAAACTTGCAAGGTGCAAAGCGTGCAAAGAAGGATGAGTTCTATACACGGTTACGCGATATAGAAAACGAGTTACGTCACTACATAGCCCATTTTCTTGGTCAAGTCGTCTATTGTAATTGTGATGACCCGCGCGTGAGCAACTTCTTTGACTTCTTCTCAAAACAGTTTGAGATACTGGGATCTGACTATGAAGTGAAAGCCGGCCTTCTTCCAGAAATAATAAAATCAGAATGGAAAGGTAAAATAGATAGGGGCTATATTGACGGAAAAAGGATTTACGCTCGCATCCTGATCAGAAATAAGCAGATCTAAATATGAAAATCTACGAACGCATAATCACAATCAGAAACTTGATTGACAGCGTTAGAGTTTGGTCTATAATTCCCATTATTTAGGTATGGATTTATCACCCGGCTTAGTGGCTTTGATAGGGTTTGGCCTGATCAATTTTATGCTTATCTCGGCATCCTGCCTCGTTTATGCTGAGCGGAAGGTGTCTGCATTTATTCAAAATAGGCCTGGGCCTAATCGGGTTGGACCCGGTGGTTTTTTTCAGCCTTTTGCTGATGTCTTCAAATTAGTGTTCAAAGAAGATACGGTTCCAGAAGGAGCCAGTAAATTTGTGCATTCCTTAGCCCCCGTCGTGATGGTGGTCATTGCGATGACTGTTCCAGCACTGATTCCATATGCACGTGGATTTGTCATCGTTGATAGCGGAGTTGGTGTATTGATCATTCTGGCATTGACTAGTATTTCAGTATATGGTGTGACCCTGGCAGGTTGGAGTAGCAATAGTAAGTTTTCTCTACTGGGAGGTTTACGATCAAGTGCGCAGATGATTTCTTATGAGCTCTCAATGGGATTAGCGGTTGCCAGTGTTGTGATTACTGCGGGTTCATTAAGTATTGTAGAAATCGTAGAGGATCAGGCGATGGGGGGTGCTATTTTGGGTTGGAATTTTTTTCGTAATCCGATTGGTGCAGTGTTATTTATCATCACGGCATTTGCAGAAACCAACCGTGCACCATTTGATTTACCTGAGGCGGAGCAGGAACTCGTCGGTGGATATCACACCGAATATAGCGGCATGAAATTTGGAATGTTCTTTTTGGCTGAGTATGTCAACTGGTTTGTCGCTTCATTTGTGATTGCAACGTTGTTCTTCGGAGGGTATCTCATTCCTTTTGAGCCTCAATTGCTGGATGCTTTTCCATGGCTTGATGGATCTATTTGGCTTGCCCTGATACAAGTTGGAAGTCTGTTTGCTAAGGTTGCCTTTTTTGGATTTTTATTCTTATGGGTACGTTGGACGTTGCCTCGTTTCAAATACAATCAGTTAATGCAGATTGGTTGGAAAGTGTTGTTGCCAGTTGCTCTCCTGAATGTTCTATTGATGGCTGTTATCGTTGCTCTTTTCTCGTAGTTAGATGCTGATAGCTCCGTCAATTCTTTCAGCGGATTTTGCGAGGTTGGAAGAACATGCACAGGAGGCAGTAGATGCCGGAGCTGAGTGGTTGCATATTGATGTAATGGACGGTCATTTTGTACCGAATATTACCTTTGGTCCTCTGGCGGTTGAGGCCCTAGCCTCGTTAAAACAGAGGACAGGTGTCGTACTTGATACGCATCTAATGATCACAGAGCCTATCAGATATATTCAACAATTCGCTGACGCGGGTGCAGATATCATTACGGTGCATGTAGAGGCATGTGAAGATATTAGACAAACTCTCAGACAGATTCGTGCTCTGGGTTGTAAATCTGGCTTAACTTTAAATCCTGATACATCATTAGATCATTTGGATCAATGGATCAATGAGATAGATGTTGCGATGATTATGTCTGTCTATCCAGGCTTTGCTGCCCAATCTTATATCCCTGATTCAAGTCAACGAATCAGCCAACTCAGAGCTATGATTGATCACAGTGATAGTCATGCACTCTTGGAAGTAGATGGGGGAGTTGGGCCAGACAATGTGGCTGAAATCATTGATTGTGGTGCGGATGTCATTGTGGCAGGTAGCGCTATATTTAGCGGAGTGGTAAGCGAGAAGATTCGTCAGTTGAGGAGTCATGCTGCCCCTGTAGCTCAACAGGATAGAGCGACGGCCTCCTAAGCCGTAAATCCGGGTTCGAGTCCTGGCGGGGGTACACCTATCATGGATAAAGTATTTATTGCACTCGGTTCAAATTTAGGTGATCGTTTCGCGTGGTTACAGAAAGGGGTAGAGGGGTTGTGTGAAATTTTTGATCAGTTAAGATGTTCTCCGGTATACGAAAGTGTTGCACATACACTCCACTCAGACGATACATTCCCAGACTTTCTCAATGCTGTTGTAGAGGTGCAGACCAGTATTGGGGCCGAAGAATTATTGAGTCACTGTCAACAAATAGAGAGGCGTTCTAAGCGCCAGAGATTACAACCCTATGGCCCCAGAACATTAGATCTTGATCTTTTAGTGGTCGGAGGCATTATTCGTAATACAAGTCAACTGGTGTTACCACATCCGAGAATATTACAGCGTAGATTTGTTTTGCAACCTTGGTATGATCTTGCCCCTGATTATGAAATTCCTGGCCCAGTAAATTCAACTGTTAAAGATGCGCTGATCAATTGCAAGGACCATAGCCATTTGGTTAAAGTACCTCAGGCATTGAAGCCGAGTGTGAGTAATACAGCATCCAACTAAACTACAATAGTTAATTTTCAATCACTGAGAGAATAATCGCCAATATTCAAAGATGTGCTCAGGAATTTAATGGGGTATTGAGTCATGAGTGGTAATTATTTCCCACCTCTTGAGGTATTATCGGATGGATACTAAAAACCCTTATGATTAAGGGATGCTTAGATTCCTGCGAACGGTAGAAATAACCATTCCTGTAGATCAGTAAACCCTTTTATCTTGGATAACTCTCCAAGCACAAACTTATTGTGATTGTTACAACAAATGGTATCATATTGGAACCTATCCTTGAATTTAAGAAAAAATTGTGGTGGTAGAACCTTGGAAAACTAAAATCTGAACAGTCCCTCTTTCTAAGTTAGTTGAAACAATACCACAATTACTCCATCACCCATAAAACGGAATAACCTAAATTGATTGTTTGGGGTCAGAATATAAAAGTTTCATCCATTGAAAAAAACGCCCTGCGATAGGAGCAGATGAATTCAAATCACCTGTTCTGATAGCAGTTCCCATTCGGTAGGGATCTCTGCGCGTAGAAAGCCATGCATGAATCTTCGCTCTGAGTTCCTTAGAATCTCTGAACTTTCGAATACTAGTAGGAATGTTATCTATATACTGTTGGGCAAGAGGCCACATAGGATCATTATTAGGAATAAGTTGGGAAATAAAATTCTCAATTTCGCCTGGGGATTCGTTGTCAGGCATTAGCCAAATTCCGACTTTGACAGTATCAAAGTTTATAATCGTTCCATTTTTGTTTGGTCTAATTTGAGTATCAATGGGATACTGTCGGAAATAGTGCTTAGTATTTTATTCCAGCGTTTCATAGGATGAGCATTGGAATCTACCAAAATGCCTAATGATTGGAGATACCTGTTTTTTAACTCAACGGGTAGCGATGATAGTAAACTATTGATTCCCTGAGTATTTTTAGGGTAAAAAGGTAATTGGCTTTCATTTGAAAGAGAGTGCCAGATATGTTCAGCAATATGTTGGTCATCATTACCTTCAGCAAGCAAGATTTTAGTGGGATTTTCAGAATTTTTCATTCTCTATCTCACTTCAATGTGTTGATTTGTGGCTATTCTCAATTCCTCCTCAGAATACTCAACTGCCCTCAAATCTCCATTTAAATCTTCCAGTCGAATCAAGGCTACATCTGATTCTTCCCCATCCGAAGCCGCTCGTGAAAATGCTTTGATGCAGTCAATACTATGAGTAGTGGCGAATACCTGAACATTCAATTTTTTTGCAGCTTCCAAAATAATACGACATAAATCTTGTTGAATGGTAAAATGAATTCCATTTTCAATCTCGTCAATTAGAAGGAAACCATTTTTACTGACCGCCATTGCTAAACCTACAGCATACAGTCGAATAATGGCATCTCCCAATGTTTTCAGGGGTACGGGCTCTTCTTTCCCCTCAATCTTAACTGAAAATCTTCGTCCATTACTTCGTAAAAACCGAGAAAACTTCTGCCCGACAACTGCTATTCGCTCAATGTTTTGTCCAGTTAAATTGATGACTTTGAGAGAGAGATTTTCTTGAGGAGTTAGAACAATTTTATCCCAGAATTCTGCTAAGGTATCATTTGTAATCAGGCCTGGTCCAAGAGATTCACACCTGATAGGATCAGCCATATTTTCTTTACCAAAACTGAGTCTCCTTAACACACGAGGAACAGGGGAGATAAATTCGGATACGGATAAATCACTAATTTCAGAGAGCCAAGGAAGTACAGAAACTTCTGCATCGTGAAATGTAACTTTTAATGCTTGATGATTGCCACTGGTAAGTTTCGGAAATAATTCTTGTTTTGATTGAGGTAAATCTTCAAAGTCGATGGTCTCTATTTTCAGTGAATCTTTATCGGAGATAGGACCTATAGAAACATGATGTTTTTCATGAATAAGTCCCTCATAAAAGAGTGAAGAGTAATCTGGGGATAAGACAATATCTTTATCTTCGTCAATTGACTCAACAACTTCATCTCTGGAATATAAAATATCATTGAGTATTTCAAAACTTCCCCTAGCGGCATAAACACGAATTGCCTCAAGTAGAGTCGTTTTTCCGACACCATTAAGTCCAGTAATTAAATTAACCCGCCCCAACCGTTCAATAGAAAGGTTACGTATTCCGCGAAAGTTTGTAATTAATAAATTACTTAGATGTAACTCACCGTTTGTCATGATACATAATGTAGGGTTCTAAGCAAAAATGGCTAAGCAAAACTACAGAATTAGATTGTTAAATGATGATGAACACTTGAGAACAACATGATGAAGTGATGCAACGTTGTTTCACGCTAATTAAGATAACAATTAACGTCTTTACAGAGGCTTCATCATTGTAAATAGAAAAATTTGTGGTAGATATATCAGTTGGTAAGATTTAAAACGAACTCATAACAACTAGCATGAATTCGCTGAAGACCATGAATAGTAATTTATATAAATACGCGTACAGTGTTATTCACAAAGAAAAAATGCTTCTATAACGAATCGTGGGAGTAGAGATCCAGTCCACCATAGAAGAAAAGAATCGCATCTCTGAAATTTTCAAATGTTCTGTATCCTCTATCAACTGAATTAGCCGTATTTTTGTGCAGAATTTATTTTTACTATCCACTTGAGTTAAATTTATCTGAATCTCATCACAATTACTGAGTGGATGAGGTTGAAGATGATCTCGTTGACAGGGTATAAGTACCATTCTAACACTTAATTCATTTACAAAATAATATGTATACCAGAAGGGAATTTCTAATGCAGTCTGGAGGTGGAGTCCTTTTATCAGGATTACCTAAAAAAGAACTCACAATTCAGGATGTAATCAATCTTATCATGGATGAGACCACTCATATCCAGATGGAATCAACGGTTGATACAATCAAGTCGGGTGATCCAACCCAGCCAGTACGTGCAATCTTTACAACGTTTATGGCAACCCAATCAATCATTGATTATGCTGTCAGGCAAGGAGTGAATCTCATTATCACACATGAACCCACATTCTATAATCATTTGGATGAGACGCAGTGGCTTGAAAATAATCAAGTCTATCAAAAAAAGCGAAAAACACTGGAGGAAAATGGAATTGTGGTTTGGAGATTTCATGATTCATGGCATGGGCATCAGCCCGATGGCATCTTAACAGGGGCATTGAAGATGCTTGGTTGGGAAGCATATTCAGAGTCTGTGCAACCTCATGTGTGTCAAATTCCATCCATCTCTCTGGCAGAATTATCTCAGTTTTTGAAGGTTCGCTTCAGTGCACAGCGTATTCGGGTCATCGGAGATAGTGGAATGTTATGTAGCCGAGTCGGTCTACTTGTAGGAGCAGCAAGTGGGCAGCGTCAAATCGATATGCTCTCGGAGGTTGATGTGCTTGTAGTCGGAGAAGTCAGGGAATGGGAGACAACCGAATTTGTTCGTGATGCAAATTGGCAAGGAGATCAACCAAAAGGATTAATTGTTCTAGGACATGCACTCAGTGAAGAGCCTGGAATGAAATGGCTCGCAGAGTGGTTGACTCCTAGACTGCCATCCGTGATTGTTGTGCATCAGCCAAGTGGGGATCCGTTTTATTTTGTTTGAATTACAGTCCGGATTGCTGAAATAACTCCATATCCACTGATCAATCTGAAAATCACAATTCCAATCATTCAGGATGAATACTTGGGAATTCTCTAATCTCATTAATTTTGTACCGATTGGGATTCTTCTACTGATGTCTTGCTCCTTTCCCGCATCTAAGGGCATTTTTGATGGTGTCGCTACTCGCCACAGGGCATGTCTTTGCTAATGGGCGGTTCTCCCCACAGGAGGATCTTCTGTTGCCGTTTGCGGTGTCATGTATCATTACAGCCACCAATGAGTCACGGATACGGTTTAGTAGCAGTGATATGAAAATCACCCAATCCTTCAATACCGAAAACTGTCCGTCCCTGTCCGTTGAAACCACGCTCAGGGGTTGTTTCAACTAACTTTGAAACAACCCCATTTACATGACGCAACATTGAAAGAGGAAGAACTTTTAATGGATGTTTAACCAGAGTACCTCAAAACCTTGATCTGGACGAACTATAATTATATCAAACTTCCTTTAGTTAGATGATCAAGTACAACGTCTCCACTCGTACTGCAATCTTCTAAATTAGTTCTCTATGTCTATAAGAGAAAATAAACCCATTCGCTTCGCAATCGCCCACTTATTTACCACAGGTCGTGACGCGTTAAAATACTCCATTCTTCATTTTGCTTGTATCCGATACGAAGAGGGTTCAGTCCCACAAATGAATGACTGGCTGATAAACCCTGATCTGAAGCAAAAGGATGGTGTTAGAATACGAGTAGTAGCTCGTACTGGAATTAAACGCCCTGATGTAGAAAATAAACCACTTTGGACCGAGATTCGTGGACAAGTGCTCTCTTTTTTAGAGGGGGTAGATTTCATATTTATTCGTAACTCCGATGTTGATTCTCAATGGTTTGAAAACGTTGTTTACAAGGACATGACACCTCCCACACTGATTGACTTGACGGAGATGTATCAATTCTTTTTACCCGAAAATCCTATCCCCTACTCAGAATCTGAACTGATTAATCTTGGTGAATCTATACAAGTCTATAAAGGTAATCGTAAATTACACAAAGTAATCAATGGAATGTATTTTATAATGGACCGCATTCTCAGAGTGATTCTTTTATGTGAAGAAATTAATACTGAACTTCATTTTCCAGTATACAGTCTTCTTCATTGGGCTCTCTCTGCGGAGGGAAACCAACCCAGCTTTGAAGCAATATATAAAGTAGCCTGAATTTCCAACACCGCTTGTAAAGGACCTTTCAGTGTGTTTAAGACCAATAATGGTTGAGGCATATGTTTTATTTGTCATTATATTCTGTGACTAAAATATAGTACCACTACTATAATAAGCCTCTCAACTATAATCTTAAGTCGATT
>JAPOTS010000109.1:11559-20700 GCA_026709065.1 Bacteroidota bacterium | reverse complement strand
CTCAATGTCCTTTATCAAAATCGTGTCAATGCTTAATTGTAAATCTATTGATGCTCTCATTGATTAAAAAGTCGCGAAGATTTTTAGGATCACATTCAAAATGTAAGGGTAAACATGGAAAATCGGCCGTTTTAAGCCGAAAAACAGTGTCTAGACTGTATTATTTGGGCAAATATACAAAGTTTACCGCAAATGTTCAAGTTAAATGATTCGCCAGAAATACTATACACAATAGGAGCTTCAAAGAATATTTCCTATTTGTGGACGGGCACTATATAACAGCGAGGGAAGGCTCTATCATCTGCCATCCACAGGTGGAGAGCCCAAGATGCTGGATACTGATTTTGCGGATCGTTGCAACAACGATCATGGGTATTCTCCTGATGGGACAGAAATTGCGCTTAGCCATAATACATCAGATCGGGGATCATTGATTTACATTGTCCCATCTTCAGGGGGTATACCCATGCAAGTGACGCAATCGGGACCCTCCTATTGGCATGGATGGTCGCCAGATGCGCAGAAACTTGTCTACTGTGCACGAAGAGGAGATAATTTTGATGTGTATGTGATTGATCGTGATGGGCAAAATGAAGTTCGTCTCATAGATGCCATAGGACTAGATGATGGCCCTGAGTATTCACCCGATGGAAGTACGATCTATTTTAATTCTGAGCGCACTGGTCAAATGAATATCTGGAGAATGGATTCAGATGGATCCAATCAACAGCCAGTTACTGTGGATGATGAGTATGGAGACTGGTTTCCCCATCCGTCCCCAGACGGAAACTGGCTTGTTTTTCTATCCTACGAGAAATCAGTTGAAGGTCATCCTCCTAACCAGAACGTAAAGCTTCGTATGATACCTGCTGATGGTTCATCTGATCCTAAAGTCATCGCACATTTATTTGGTGGTCAGGGAACAATCAATGTTCCATCTTGGAGTCCAGATAGTGAACATTTTGCCTTTGTCAGTTATCGTTTGATTGGTCAACAAAATCTGGATTAAGGCGAGGCATGTTCGCATCTATTGAATCTCTCCAGATTCTCAAGTTTTGCATAAGATTTTGGGCAATGGTCGGTTCAAATTCGCTGATGTCGGTGGTTTCGCCTATATCAGATGCAAGGTCATAGAGTTCCACGGAATTCGTTTCAAACCATTCAATTAATTTATATCGACCAGACCGAATAGCTCCTGAGGGGCGATTGGCGGATCCATGATAATGGGGAAAGTGCCAGTAGAGAGCCCTATCCGAATCTGCAGTTTTAAAGAGATTGACTCCATCGATCTGCTTAGGTGGAGTGATTTGTGCCAATCCAGCAATGGTTGGTAGTAAATCGTTAGTAGTCCCGAGAATATCATTAAGCGTACCACCTTCCTGAGCACCTTTGATGATAAGAGGAATTCGTATTCCTCCTTCATACAACCATCCCTTCCCTGAGCGCAGAGGAAGATTTGAGGTTGGGGCCCAGTGCCTCCCCTCGCTCAAAGTTGATAGCCCTCCATTGTCGGAGGTAAATACCACAATGGTGTTCTTGTCAATCCCAGATGCTTCTAAGGTTCTCATGATACGGCCTACGCTTTCGTCTACTGATGCAATCATGGCCGCGTAGGTTGCGTGATTCTGAGTTATGCGAGTCAATCCTCCAAACGATTCCTCAACATATTCAGTAGATTCACCAGAACTGACAAAGCGTTTGATAAGATCAGGTTTTGCCTGTAGCGGCGTATGAACGCTATAATAGGAGAGTACTAGAAAGAAGGGTTGCTGATCATGAGACTCTATAAAATTGATGGCGATATCCGTTAGCCGATCTGTGAGGTATGTACTGTCTGGATCGTTTTCTAGATCTGGTACATTTGAAATAGGAAACGTATCACTGGTATAGGGGGCAAAAAAAGAACCAGGCTGCCCAGCGTCATTAGTAGCCGTGACGGTTTCAAATCCCTGATTATGGGGTAGAAATTCATCTGTACCTAAGTGCCATTTTCCGACGTAGGATGTACGGTATCCCGCTTGTTCAAAGGTATCACCAATGGTAACTTCCTCAAGTGGTAGGGCATAGTTATATTCGGCTTGGAGTAGTTTACCATTCGCCTCGCCACCAATCCAGTTGGTGATTTTCAGCCGTGCGGGGTGTTTACCAGTCATGATACTCGCACGCGTGGGAGAGCAGACGGGGCTGGATGAATAAAACTGGGTGAATCGAGTCCCCTCTAACGCCAGTTGATCAATGTGAGGGGTTTGATAATAATTGCTCCCATAGATGCCAGTATCCATCCACCCCAGATCATCGACCAAAATGAATACGATATTAGGTTGATTTGTGCTACAGGCCGTCAAAAAAAGTAAAAGAAAAATAGAATATCTCAAAACGTAAAGAGGATTAGTTGGTGGGGGGAAATCTTATTGTTGATGAGTAGACAATCAAACTATAAATGGATTAATAGAGATTCTATCACTCGTAGGGCAATTCTCAATCCCCTAGTGTAGTAGGCGCTTTATGTAAGTGAGTAAACTTTGAGTTGGTCTTCAGGAACAACATCTTTCCATTTATCTACTTCATCTTGCTGAGCCGTGAAATAAAATACTTGCCTATTGGCGGCCAGAGTAGCGATGGTTTTGATGATCGATTGTGCTCGTTTGTCATCGCTATTGGCCAGTGTTTCATCAAGTGTTATAGGTAATCTATAATTGGTTTCATGCGTCTCGACGAATGCAAGGCGTACAGAAAGTAAGAGCTGAACTCTTGTAGCGCTGGATAGCTCGGTGAGGTCAAAATCGCGATCTCGGTGATGATCTTTAGCTCTGAATGTATCGTTCTGAGGGATGATCAAAGAATATTGACCATCTGTGACGCGGTGAAAATTCTGATTTGCACGCTCAAATACCGGGGGTGCATTTTTAATTGCATCCTCGCTGAGTTGCTTCAGGATCACTTGCCCAATGGCCTTGGCTGTTTTTTGCTCCCTAACATGGATCAATGCAACTCGTTTAGCTTCCACATCGGCAAGTGCATTTTCAAGTGAGTTACCTTTTTCTGTGCGTTCTATTTCGGCATCAAGGCGAGTCAATTGCTCTTGCAGTAATTGTTTCTGGTTAGATGCTGTTTTTGCAGACGAGAATGCTTCGTCAAGATCGTCTAAGTCAAGAAGTGACTGATGTTCGGGGGGGATCTCTTGGTGAGGGCGTAGACTTTCAGCACGGATACGCGATTCATTAGATTTTTTGTTGGCGATCGTCCAATCGGTATATTGCCGAGCACAATTAGCAAGCCCAGAAAGATCACCGATTTCAAGTTCTAAGTCGGTAAAGATTTTGTTATACTCGAGTTGCTGATCATCCAAATGACGAAGTATAGATTCCAAAGCTTCTTTTTCTTTAATCAGTCCATCCTGATCACGCTTAACAGCATCGTCATCCTCACGAAGTTGATCTAATAAAATCTCGGCATCACGGTGATCATCGGGTTTTCGGTAGCCGTACTGTATAAACGATTTTTGTAGAGTTTCTATAAGTTCTTCATATTGATTTGAGGCTATGTCAGATCTACGACCTAGCTCCTTAGCTTTTTGATTCATCTCATTCCAGTCTAGAACACCAGCGACGAGTTCAATCAGTGATGTGATGTTCTCAGCAGGGGGAAGATTGATAGAATCAGTAAGATTCTTTCTCCGTTGTTCAAAATCAGATTCACGTTCAATCAAAGAATGGAGAGAACGCTCAATACGCATCAGTTCGGCGGATTTGAGCTCTTCAAATAGTGCTGAGGCACGCTTTTGGAGTAGCTTCGTCAGGCATGATTGCAGGGAAGCAATATCTGGTGTCTCAGGCAATTCAGTTATCACAGCTCTAAGGTGCTTTTTTTGTGAATCCGATAGATTTCCTTGATTATTGCTGCGAAGTAGCAATAATCCAGACAATGTCAAACTACTTACAATGAGTCCTAAAAAACCTGTATAATCTATGAATATTCCGCCTCCGATAGAAAGTAAGACAGATAGAGTGGTTGCAATCCAGAGTAGCTGTTGAAGTCTACGTAATTTGGGTGAATTGGCTTCTAAATCAAGGATCCACAGCTGAAGCAATTGCTGTGCGTTTCTCAGCTCATCGGTATTAGAATCCGACTCTTTATGGTCTAAAGTTTCAAAAACCCGCTTCAATTCATGCAGTGCGTTTTTATCTTGGGAATAAGTGCCGAAATCTTTTGCAAATTTTTGCAGCGCTCTTAAATGTTCGCGGGTAAATTCTGGCTCCCAGTCAGGTTGGAGAGCACCGCCGATTTTCTTCCATGCACTGAGTGCTTGCTCATGTGCAGCATGATGAGTTTCTCGCAGGGATTCAAGATGACGAAATTTTTCAATACAATCCCGAGAATCTGCACTTAAACGCTGGATTACGCCAGGCTCTAATCCATTGGTGGAGAGGCGATTGTCTTTGAGGCTTTTCTCAATACCAGTGATAGTCTTTTTCTGGTTCTCAATATCTTGCTTTAATTGGTGAATATTGGTGTAAAGCGTTTGGGCTTTTTCAGTGGCATCAGACAGGTCGTAGCTAGATTGAATGATTGATGGGTAGGCATTTGCAACGGCTTGAGCATTCTGAAATTCGGTATTAGCAGAGCGCCATTTTTGAATTTTTTCAATGTGGATGAGTCGCTCAGAGGCGCGTTTAGTCGCATTGAGTTCTTCAAGGATTTGGGTACGTTGATTTTTTTGATTTTGAAGACCTCGCTGATCGCTCAA
Organism: Bacteroidota bacterium; assembly: GCA_026709065.1. Taxonomy (GTDB): domain Bacteria; phylum Bacteroidota; class Rhodothermia; order Rhodothermales; family Bin80; genus Bin80. Next base: position 15,953 of record JAPOTS010000109.1, on the reverse strand, counting down.
AATTTCTTGTAGATTTGATGTTGCGGCTAGAAATTTGTGTGATTCATTCGTCTTATTGTAACGAAGTTTCCGTTCAAAACCGAGTTTTTTTCCAGCATCAGGAATATCAAATCCGCCGTTGGCTTGGCGGATTATTTCTACGGCTAAGTCTGAATCCCCAGCCAGTTCAGGCAAAAGTTCTTGGAGCGAGAGATGATAGCTTTTTGGTCGAATGAATTGGGACAACTCGCTTCGGTCTACTGTTTTACCATTGACTTGGCATTCAATTCGGGCATTTTTACAGTCTACAAGGAGCACTTTATGGCCATAGTTTAACGTCGCTTCGGCATGAAGATGTAATTTTCGTGCAGAGCCAGGCAGCAGAAGCCCGTTGAGGGCATTGGCGATCGTTGTTTTTCCTGCACCATTGGGTCCAAAAATAATGTTCAAGTGTGAAGAAAGGTTTGGAAGATGAAGATGAAACTCCGTACTATACATCCGAAGGATTCGGACATGATTGAATAATAATTGTTTAGCCATTTTCTTCTTTCTGTGCGAGTAGTTCATCAAGAAGAAGCATAGCTTGTTGGGTGACAAGCCTTTGGAGAGTTTCTGGGTCGGGTTCTCTTTCTCCTAAATTTTTGAATCCAATACTTTTGTATATGGCGGTTGTTGCTTCACGTGAAATTGACAGGAGTTTGTGATCATCTTCTTGATCCAGTTCCAATAGCCAACGTGCGAGCATTCCTGGTGGATCATTATTGAGTTGCGCTATCTCATGTAGATCAAGAAGTGGAGCAGTATTTGTTGAAACCTTATCAATACTGACTCTGCACTGCTGAACGTCGATATCAAACATTTCAGTATTGATCAATCCTTCTGTGGAGAGTTGTCGGTGTAATTCAGTTTTTCCAGAAAGTATAAGCCTACACGATAAGTGCCGCAATTCAGGGTTGGATTTGATGAGTTCTTGGGCAAATTCATCAAGCTGTTCGGTGACAGCAATATTTATTTCTTCCATTCTGCGACGGTTTGAAATGTTAATAGGTAACTTTTCATAGCGTACCGATGCTAAGGGTAAATGCCGGGCGTGTACTTGATTCTGCTGATCAATTGTAATCAACCAGGGTCCATGAATGCCAGGCTCGCCAGGGTCTAAGGCTTGAAGAGATCCAGGGTAAAGCACTGGTGCTCTAGTGTCATCGTAAAGTTTCGGGGCATGCACATGGCCGAGTAACCATAAATCTACCAGCTGTGCAGCCATATCGCTTCGTTTCAATGGGGCATATTTAGCTTGGTTGTCTAAATCTCCATGAACAATTCCAATGGTAAAGTCATCACTATGTGAGAGATGGAGAGTTTCCAGAGGTGAGCGATCATAGTGAGCGTCTGGAAATGACCATCCAACGCATCGTAGAGATTTACCAGATTGCGTTTTTACGATTGTTTCGGTCCATACTCCATCACTTCCGAGAAATCTCAGATTGTCATCAGACATGGATTCAACGAGAGCTGGGAACACGGCATGATCGTGATTGCCAGCGATGGCTACGACAGGAATTTGAGATTCACTTAATTTCCATATTCCTTGGCGCAGTGCCCCATAGGCTTCAAAATACGAGTTAGTATTATCCGCCATGTCACCTGTCAGGATGACGGCATCCACCTGCTCTGAGATTGCATAATCAATGGAGCGGTTCCAAACAGTTTTAACTGAGAGATCGGAGTCATTAAGAGGAACACGCGATGGGTATCTTCCTAAGTGTGCATCTCCAAGGCAAAGAAGTCGAATCAAAGCGATAAAATATTGTGTGAACCTTAAATATAACTATGCAAGATGAAAATACCTGTAGGATGATGTTCTTTGATGGCCTAAAAGTATTTCCTATCCAAGCCGAGAAGTAAAAGCTTCTTGATAGATCACTTCTTGAAAGTAATATAGGAAATGTAACCATAACACTAATCATCGGATTGATTCACCATACAACTGCATTGAATCATTTGCCTTAGTACCCTATAAACAACGTTAAACCACTTATTGAATCTGAGAAACAATACGGGGCTATCTCCATTATTCAGAGCGGGTGCGGGAATTCTGGTTTCTTAGCCGACAGCACTTCACGCTTTCCTGGAGGTCCAGTCCTACGCGTTAAAGAAAACCCACATGCAATCAGCCCCCGTTGCACATCGCCCGCAGAAGAATAGGTTGCAAGGATACCCCCGCTTTGAAGTGAATCATAAAGTGTTTGGAAAAACGCTATAGTCCAGAGTTTCGGATTTACTTTTGGGGCAAAAGCATCCAAATAGATTCGGTCAAAAGTGTTTTGAGGCAGAGAAATTGATGGAATGTCATCTATGCATAGATTAAGAATGCAGTGATGGTCAAAGGAAAGTTGGTATGTTCCATTGGGTATTATGTCAGGAAATTGTTGTCTCCAATTTATGAGAGTGTCATTTAGAAAAGCCTCATCAACAAGGTCTCTGTATTTCAAATCAGACAATAGCTCAGCATTGGGGATGTATTGATCCAATCCTGTATAGACAAGTTGAGTTTTACACTTGTGAGCGAGGGATGCAGTCAAAAGCCAGTTTAATCCAGCACCAAACCCAATCTCCAGAATGTGCGCATTAGACATTGAATTCAGTAGACTTTCCACTTGTGCACCTTTTATGAAGACATGTTTGGATTCGGTCAGAGCTCCATGTAATGAATGGAATGACTGTTGGTACTGATTACTATACAATGTTTGACTCCCGTCCTTTGTGATTATGGTTTGCAAGATATTTCCATACCGTTAATTGATTGTTTAAACATGTATATTATAAAAGAATGATATACGTGAGTAACCCACTTTTTGTATTATTCATAGAGGATAACTAATGAGTTCATAGGTCAAGCGAACGTAAGCATAGCAATTAGGTTACTTATTCTATCTTTTCCTTTCAACACAGGTTTGTGTAAAATGATTAAATTTAGGTTGAATCGTCTAACGAATTACTCAATACAACCACAGGCAAAAAGTCATCTTATCCACCCTGGGATTTAGAAGCCTGATTCTCAATCCCATGGAGTATCACTATACTGTCAGAGGCGCGTAATAATACTATGACTCCTCGCGTGACCGTAAGCCCCCTGTTACTGCAATGGGCTTGTAAGCGTAGCCAAGTAGACCAAGAAAAATTGCATAAGAGATTCCCAAAATATCTCAAATGGGAAAGTGGTACTCTAAAGCCAACCCATAAGCAATTGAAGGATTTTGCCAAATTTACACATGTGCCGATTTGGACTCTTTTTCTCTCCAAGCCACCAGTAGAAGAAATACCAATTCGTGATTTGCGCACTATGAATGATCAGGATATTGAGAATCCAAGTTCTAATTTGTTAGACACAATCTACCTATGTTTACAGCGCCAAGCCTGGTATCATGATCTTCTGCAGAGGGAAGGAGCAGAAACTATTTCATTTGTAGGATCAACAAGCGCCAATAGCGATGTGCATGCGATTGCGTCTGAGATTCGTGCCAAATTGGAATTTAATGAAGAAATTCGCAGTAAATTGACTAGCTGGTCAGACGCGTTACGATACCTTGTTGATCAGGCTGAAAACAACGGTATCCTTATCATGATCAGTGGCATCGTTGGAAGTAACACACATAGGAAACTCAATCCCGATGAATTTCGTGGATTTGCTCTGGCAGATCACTATGCTCCACTAGTTTTCATCAACGGGGCTGATACCAAGGCAGCACAGATATTCACTCTCGTACACGAACTTGCGCATATCTGGTTGGGAAATTCAAGCCTGTCCAATGTAACTCCTAACTCGTCACCCTCCAATACAACCGAGCGCTGGTGTAATCATGTAGCAGCTGAACTTCTGGTTCCTAAAGAATCACTGAAACATTATTATCAACCCAATTCTCCTATCCCTAAGAATATTTCAAATCTATCACGACATTATAAAGTTAGTACGCTTGTCATACTTCGCCGTCTTTTTGACATTGGAAAATTACAACGTACTGAATTCACAGAATATTATCAAATTGAGATGAGACGAAATTCCCCAAAGAAAAATGTAAGCACTGGAGGTAATTTCCATGCGACTCTCAAGACTCGGGTTGGAAAACGATTTGGCTCAGCTCTTGTAGCAAGCACCTTCTCAGGTGAGACATCATTCACTGATGCCTTTCATTATCTGGGCATAAACAAGACATCTACTCTGAAAGCATTTGGAAAAAATTTAGGAGTGAGGACTGACTGATGTACTTTTTAGATACAAATGTTTTTATTAATGCAAAAAATTTCTACTATCAATTTGATATTCATCCTGGATTCTGGGATTGGTTGCTTATCAGTAATTTAGGATGTGAACCTCTGGATCGACAGTGTGGAGAAAACAGGCATGAAAGAAGTCA
>JAPOTS010000109.1:0-11449 GCA_026709065.1 Bacteroidota bacterium | reverse complement strand
GCGTTGCTATCCTCTTCTTCTGCGGAGGTTTAGACCTGTACCCACAAATATCGTAGTAAACCCTCACTATTAAACTATGATCTATCGGGGAAACAACCACAGGCAATTCGTTGATGAATTGTAGTGTATAGAAAGCAGATGATATTTGCATCATTGAAGTCCTGAGTATTATATATTTTAGGGTTTAGAAACAATAGTTTTGCCAAATTATTGAGAAAAGAGAGATGCAATAGCCCAAAGATGACATGATTAATCGGTGATGCAGCTAATCAATCCTTAGAATAAGGTTATCCTCAACAATAACAGTTGACTTCCTATTTTCAGTCATTGATCTGTTAATTAATTTACTCTATTGAAGCCATTCGCTGTTGATAAGGCTTCGTCACTTAATACGTTTTCAAACCGTTCATCCGAAATATTACCTCCACAAATGATGACACTAATTATTTTGCCAGTAAGATCTTTTTTGTATTTCATAAGGCAGGCGACAGCAACTGCTGCAGCCCCTTCTATTTTCATGTGATGTTGCTGATAAATTAGACGCATAGCACGCCCTATTTCATCCTCGGTCGCCGTTTCCCAATCATCAATTAGATCCATACATAATGGTAAGGTGATTGCATCCTCCTCAATTCCCCCTGCGGTGCCGTCGGAAAGCGTTGATAAGGCGGGTTGTTCAACAATCTGCCCTGCCTCAACGGATTTTTGCATCACATTTGAGCGCTCAGGAGAGCATCCAATGACGATTACGTTGGGCATATGGGCTTTAAGTGCAAGGCTTAGCCCACTAATCAATCCTCCACCTCCCACTGAGACAAAGACATAGTCAAGAGGGCCAGTTTGCTCAAATAATTCTATTCCAATTGTCCCTTGACCCGCAATGATCTTCCAATCATTGTAGGGTGAGATAAATGCGTAACCTTTCTGGTTTGCGACCTCTCGGGCTTTCTGTTCGGCCTCAGTAGCGTCTTTGCCATGAACAATGAGGTCTGCCCCGTGGTTTTTTAGTTTGTCAACTTTGTACGCATCAGTTGTGGATGGAATATAAATCGTTTGATCCAAATGAAGATCTTTCGCAATCATACATGTTGCTAAGCCGTGATTGCCAGTTGACGCTACAGTATGAGGCAAGTCCTCCAAAGATTGGAGTTTATTTAGTGCACCTCTATACTTAAATGATCCACTGTGCTGCTGATTCTCAAGTTTCAGGTAAACGGTTCCACTATGAAGCTCACTAAGCTTCTCGCATTCAATGATGGGCGTGAAAACAACATTTCCTTTGAGAGTTTCAGTAGCAGTCATGATATGCTGATAGGCGCGCCAACGAGGCATGTGGTTGGGAGGGCTAATCTTTGGACGCTGTTTGAGATACTCTTTTCTCACAGGTGCAGGGAGCCGTTCAATTGCATATCGGAGCGCCGTTCTTGGTAATACGATACTGGGATCATCCAAAAATGCTTTAAGTACCGATTCATCACGCTTTCCAGCTTCACGAAGCATCCAACCGCAGGCTTTATGGATCAGATCCTCACGATCATTTGAAAGGAGATCCGCCAGCGCCAATGTATCGGTTAACTGATCCCGTTTGATAAAATAATAGGTTGTGACCATTGCAATACGACGCTCCCATACATTTCTGCTTTGAGCCAGTGTATAGAGCAATGTTCTGGGGCGAATAAATAGATAGGGACCCAAAACCTTATGGCAACTAATATCTACGAGATCCCAATTGTTAATAAATGGCAAATAGTCTAAGTAGGCGCAGTAGACTGCATCCTCATGACCATGCTGAAATGAATGAATCAATAGGCAGAGGGCAACAAAGCGATCTTCATGGTAGGGGGACTGCAACAACATTAACATTTCATTGAATGGGACGCTTTTCCAGCGCCGCGCAAGTTTACGAAGTTCAGGGACAGTGACACCCCGAAACAAATCACCTTCACCATATTCACCTGGTCCTGTTTTGAAAAAACGCTGACAGTGAGCAGCTCGAACAGGATCACTGATGTCGGCCATTAAGGTTTGAAAATCAGTTGCTGTCGTTTGATTGGAACACATGATCAATCGTTGTGAGTTTAAAGGGTTTCTAAAAAATTCATTCTTTACATGGTTAACGAGCTCCTTGAAAATGCTGAAGCGCATATTCCCGAAGGTTATGATCCAACTCTCTTTAAGATAAGGCATTCCGCCGCGCATATCATGGCGCAGGCTGTTGTAGAGCGTTTTCCAGACGCTAAGCCTACTATCGGTCCGCCCATTGAAGATCGTTTTTATTACGATTTTGAAATGTCCAGTCCACCCAATGAAGATGATCTTATGTGGATTGAAGATCGAATGCGTTCAATCATCAAAGGACGACATCCTTTTGAAGTACGTGAGGTTACGCTTGAGGAAGCCCGCTCATTGTTCTCGGACAATCCTTACAAGATTGAATTGATAGAAGAATTGACCGCTGAGAATGGAACGTCATCACTCACCGTATACCAACATGACTCATTTGTTGACCTCTGCCGTGGTCCGCATATTCCTCATTCAGGATACATCAAACCTAATGGAATTAAGCTACTTTCAATTGCTGGAGCTTATTGGCGGGGGGATGCTAAGCAAACCCAACTGATACGGATTTACGGCACGGCATGGAAAAACCGGACGCAGTTGGATGCATTTCTGGAGCGAATTGAACAAGCGAAAGCTCGCGATCATCGCGTGATCGGTAAGAAATTAGAGTTATTTATGTTCAGCGAAAAGGTCGGACCGGGCCTTCCGTTATGGCTTCCAGCGGGGGCTACGCTTAGAGAAACGTTAGTTAATTTTCTTCGCGATGAACAACTACGTAGGGGATACGAGACCATCTACACCCCTCATATCGGGCATTTGGATCTCTATAAGACTAGTGGACATTATCCTTATTACAGCGAGAGTCAGTTCCCAGCCATGGAAACGCATGAGATGGACGGATACCTGCTTAAGCCGATGAACTGCCCCCATCATATCCTAATTTATTCCCACAAGCGGCGGAGCTATCGAGATTTACCAGTCAAATTGGCAGAGTTTGGTCAGGTCTATCGTTATGAGCAGACGGGAGAGCTCGGTGGACTTACCCGTGTACGAGGATTTACTGTTGATGATGCCCATATATTCTGTACCCATGACCAAGTAGAGGAAGAAATCCGAGATGCCATTGATCTCGCGTTACAGGTTCTCTCTACATTAGATTTCAAAGATTTCAGTGTTCAGTTGTCACTCCGCGACCCACAAAATCACGATAAATATACCGGCACAGAAGATGAATGGGATGCGGCGGAAGACGCTATGAGAAAGGTTGTTCAAGAAATGGATTTAGATGTACATGAAGAATTGGGGGAAGCGGCTTTTTATGGGCCGAAGGTGGACTTCAAGGTTCGCGATGCGCTTGGGCGACAGTGGCAGCTAGGAACCGTTCAATTAGATTATAATCTTCCAGAGCGGTTTGATCTCTGGTATACGGGAGCTGATGACAAACACCATCGTCCTGCAATGATTCATCGTGCCCCATTCGGCTCATTGGAGCGCTTTATTGGGGTATTAATTGAACATTGTGCAGGTGCATTTCCATTCTGGCTAGCCCCTGAGCAGATTCGTGTCATGTCAATTTCTGATCGTTTCATTGATTATACTAAAGAAATTCATCGTCTTATTCGTCAGCAAGGATTGCGTACAACAGTGGATGTCCGCAATGAAAAAATTGGTTACAAGATCCGTGAGGCTGAGTTATATAAAATTCCTTACATGGTGATTCTTGGTGGTCAAGAAGTAGAACAGAACACGCTTTCAATACGAGCTAGGTCTGGCGATGATCTTGGATCCATGCCACTTGATAGCTTTCTTGAATTGATAGAAAAAGAACGAGTACCTGATATGGGGTAAGCTCAGATTGAATCACCAATAAGTCTTGAAGGTAGACTTGCCGGACGACCTGCGCCATCCGTTACTCATACAGAGATCTAAGGGGCGATCAGTATTTTTCTATAAACCAAGCGACCGCCACATCATCAATTAGCAGAGAAGAGTGAATGGTAGCTTGAAGTAATGGATATATTAGAGTATACTCTCACTCAATCACTTACCCAACAGAAATAATCTAAGTTCTATGATCAGATCAGTTTTACTCAATGGCTCTTGTTTCTTAACCTGAGCGTTAAGATTGACTATCTTTCGATCGTGATGCCCAAGTTGGTAAATGCTCTAAGCGTTGTTGAAGCTTACGAAAACATTGAGTGATTCCCTCCTGAATACCTTTGACGGCATCATCCAACGGGATAATGTCAAGATCTTTACTCCGCCTCCGACCAAATTCAACGCCACCACGCCCTAATGAGCGTGAACTGACGGTACATCGTAACGGAATACCTCTTAGATCGGCATCAGCAAACTTCACGCCAGGACTAACAGGGCGGTCATCATATAAAACTTCTACGCCAGAATTGAGTAGTTCAAAGTAAAGATTCTCGGCAGCATCATGGACATCACCAGAGCGTCCAAGTGAGACCAAAATGACGTGATAGGGGGCCACAGAAATTGGGAGATCCAAGCCATAGTCATCACTGTGTTCTTCTGCAACACATGCGAGTGCACGGCCGACTCCAATCCCATAAGAGCCCATGAAGATGGGTAACTCTTCACCTGTTTCATCAGTATAAGTTGCTCCCATGGTATCACTATAACGCGTTCCTAACTGGAAAATATTTCCCACTTCAATGCCGCGAACAATGCGGAGTGGTTTTCCGTCAATTGGATCGGGAGCACCATCATATGCCAATGCAATAGGAGCGATGATATCTGCGGTAAAATCTCTGCCATAATTGGTTCCGGTGTAATGCCAATCCTTTTCATTGGCTCCTACAACGAGGTTAGCAGATTGAGGAATCAGATCATCGGCGACTAGGAGGGCTTTTGAGGGGTCAATATCACAAAAGGATGCATAGCCGGGAACGCATCCGATCGCGGTAATTTCGTCGGCCTCTGCAGGCCGAAGTGCCTGAGCTTTCACCGCATAGCGGAGTTGGAGCTCATTAATTTCCATATCTCCTCGAATGCATGCGGCAATTAGGCGGGGAGGATGCTCTAAGCCAAAATCACCCATAAAAAATACCATTTTCCCAGTTTGGCGTTTACTAACACCACAGAACTTTGCGACTTTAGCAATTGTAGATTGTCCAGGTGTGTGTATGCGGGTAAGGGGTTCTTGAGAATCAGATGATTCAGGAATTTTTTGAAACATCGCAACGTCCAAATTCGATGCATAACCTGTTTCTTCACAAACAGCCAGAGAGTCTTCACCAACGGGAGTGAGGTACATAAACTCATGTGCGGTCTTGCCTCCCATCATTCCAGGATCACTCTTAACCGCCACAAGATCAAGTCCAAGTCTTGCACCTATCCGATGATACGCATCATAGTGGGCTACGTATTGAGACTGGAGTCCTTCCATATCTTTATCAAGCGAATAAGAATCTTTCATCACAAATTCACGAACCCTAATGAGTCCACCTCTGGCCCGAAGTTCATCCCGAAATTTTGTCTGCATATGATAGACCAACTGAGGAAGTTGTCGGTAGGATCGGATTTCAGATTTACAGAGGGTTGCGACGACTTCTTCATGTGTTAATGCCAGCACCAAGTCTCGGCCTTTACGATCCTGGAAGCGTCCCATTTCATCTCCTATGTCGTACCAGCGTCCAGATTCTTGCCAAATTTCAGCAGGATGAACGACAGGCATGCACAATTCCTGCCCCCCTATGGCATCCATTTCCTCTCGGAGAATTTGCTCAATCTTTCGTAAAGAACGATGAGCGAGTGGGAGATAGGAGTATAGTCCTGCTGCAAGCTGTCGCACATATCCTGCCCTGGCCAGCATTTGACTTGATGCAGAGTCAGATTCTGAAGGTGCCTCTCGTAAGGTTTCACCAAAGAATTTAGACAGTCGCATGATTTTTAATCAATAGTTTTTTCAAAATTACGGAGTAAGATTTCCAATTCCAAAGAATTGGTGTATCCAGTACGATTATCCCTTATAGCACAATTGGGTTGAACTGATCAATATGGATATCGGATCCCCCGTCAGTGCTAAGAATTCTTTGGCGTAAATCTCAGGTCAAAGTTCACTCTTTTTATCGAATTTTTGGTTGAATTTTCCTAACAGGGACCCTAATCTGGATTTAACGTGATTTTTTTGCCTAAATATTTAAATTAATGTGCAATTTATTGTGTTGAATTCATTATATATTATTATATTTAACGATTATGATGACAAAACATAATTTACCGTTTGAGATCGATTCCCTGAGACCGTGTTTGATCACCATCCTTGGTGAGAAGAATGCTCAGCGCGTGTTAGAATTGATGGTTCAATTAGGGGACGGCGGTAAAGAGCTGGTGATGATACTAATAGAAGAGTTGGTCACCGCACAGGAAGAGATCATCAATGCAAGAGAGACGATTGATTACCTTCGTCGCCGGTTGTATGGGCAAAATCGGGAGCGGTTTGTAGATCCAGATCAAGGGACATTGTTTGGAGATGAGGATCCAGTGGTTATCGTTGAGGTTGAGGAAGAAGAGGAGGAAGTGGTCAAGAAAAAGCGTAAGAAGCCCCGGCGTGCATTCAGGGCCCCACCAGCAAAGGTCATTGTGATTGATCCTGAGGGAGATTTATCTCAACTTCAAAAGATTGGATCAGAGTCTCATCGTGTGATCCATTTCAGACCTGCGCAGATCATCGTATATGAATATATACGCAATAAGTATGTTGATCCAAACAATAAAGAAGCAGGGGTATTGATGGGAGAGTTACCTGAAAATGTGAAAGGAAAACGCAGTAGAACCATCGCTCATTGAGCCAATATCCAAGCTATGTCCCTATTCATCGTAATAGGCACTTTGAGACGATTTGGTGAAAAATTGAAGTTAGAACAGATAAAAATCGTCTTGTGATTGGGCAATTCGTGTTATTTCAGCGAAATTAGAATTTTTGATCAAAAATGTCCGCAAAAAATCCATCACAATTATGATGACCAGTGGCTCAAAATCTGAAAAATCGGCTTTTCTGGACAGGCACTATGTAGGTTGAGTGTTAACGATGATTCGTGAAATGACCAAAACATATTGGATTCATCTAGATGAGATCCTTATTGGGAATTAGTGTCATCTCGCTCGAATATCCGAGTGATTGTCCGAAATGACCGTCCTTTTTCTTCCTGTTGATGTGCTATCAGGCGCAAGTTATTCTCTAAGAGGCGGCGCTCAATGACTAATTCTGTATTTTTGAAGAAGGTATCAGAGCTGTGATGAAGTTGAACATAATACTTATTAAGTCCGATATCTGTAATTGTATATCCTCCATCTAACGAAATCTCTGCCGTCGAATCGCTTTGTAATGAATGGCGTAGATATCCGCTAACAGAGTGGTCTTCGTGGAGAGAAAACTTTATGTCTATCATCGCTGTGTTAGGCTCTTGAGGATAGATTTGGGTTTCTTTTAGATGATAAATTCCAATGAGTTGTTTTTTCAGGCTTTGAGGGGTTAAAATTCCGTCAACATGAAGTCTGTACCCCGCAAATATTCCTTGACCTCCTTGAATATTTGATTTAATTGGTGCAGGCTCTGAAAATGGTAAATCTCCAGAATTTATTTGTACAATTTTGGAAACATAATAGTCATAATATGATTGACTTACCGACCGAACATATGTGCTGGGGTATTCTGTGGAAAGCTTTGAAAGAACTAATTGATATGGTTTTCCATCAAAGGGCTTATCATGTATCAGGGCAAGATTTATATACGGTTGATCTACAGAGGGTGCAAATGGATCCTCCACAGAAAGTTGTCTTATCTGGCCATGTAGCTCTGCATTGAGAACACGAAAATCCCCCTTAATGATCTGGTTGGGCAAAAATAATGAAATTGCATAATAATCGTTATTAGCAGGTAGATCATTGATCAGGAAATTATTTGGATCTGGATCACTCTATTTCCAAAAGCTATTATTTGATTGATGTCATGATATGGGGCTGCAATTTAGTTGGATTCATAAAAAAGATGGTTTTAGAGCCGGTTATCCTCAAAATATGGAACATTTAATTGATTTGTTATTTATATTTGGTCTAAATCTTTATTATATAAATTTTTTGATTGACATGATCCCTGCTCCGCTGACAACTTACTGTGATGGATGTCTATTAAAAATTCATTCTGTGTGCGGATCATCACAGAAGCGTTTGAGAGAGATGGGTCTGCGTGAGGGGGCTTGTGTTAAAATGGTAAAAAATTCGGAAGATCTGATTGTAAGACTTGATACGTGTAGGATTGGATTGTGCCGTGATATCGCAACAAATATTCTGGCGATTCCAACAAGTGCATGACACTACAGGATCTGCAGCCTGGAGAATCTGGTAAAATTCTGGAGTTTGAATCAAGTGTACGATCTGAGAGGCTCATGGAGATGGGGATGCTTCCAGGTGTAATTGTAAAAGTCGTAAGATTCGCACCATTAGGAGATCCAATAGACCTTAGAGTACAAGGTTACCACCTTTCAATTCGTAGAGACCAAGCTGCGAAGATCCATGTATCTAAATGCGAATCATAATTGAGTGGGGTTGACGTGTCAATTCCAACTCCACTCACCGTAGCCCTTGTTGGAAATCCTAATGTGGGCAAAACGACACTTTTTAATCAACTCACTGGACTTCAACAGCGAGTCGCTAATTTTCCTGGGGTGACTGTTGAACGAAAATCTGGGTCGCTAACACATTCGCCTCATATTGAGATTGTAGACCTTCCTGGAACATATAGTTTAACTCCTAGGTCTCTTGATGAACAGATAGCATATGAGGTTCTAGTAGGACGTAGAGGTAAATCTCCTGATTTAGTTGTTTGTGTGGTAGACGCTGGCAATTTAGAACGTAATCTGTATGTTGTCAGCCAGGTCATTGATATAGGACTACGTGTCATCATTGCACTAAATATGACAGATGCAGCCGAAGAGAATGGACTGATTGTAGATGTATCTACCTTAGAAAATGAGCTTTGTGTGCCAGTGGTTCCGATGGTTGCATCCAAAGGGGAAGGAGTTGATCATCTCATTGAAAAAATATTAAATCATGGGGATCAGGCCCAACCATATCGATGGACTCTCATGGATGCCGTCGATGCAAAAATTCCCGACTTAACCAATATCTTGACTGAGGAAGCTCCACAGGTTAAGCCAGAACACAAGAGGATGGAGGTATTGCGTGCGTTGGCTGAAGATGAAGCGTTAGATGGGTGGCGACCCCAATCTCCAAACTTTGTTAAGCGCATTGAAGAACTACGTCAAGAATTTACGGATAGAGGTGTTGCTTGGAAGCATGCCGAAATCAGTGGACGATATGCGTGGTTGGGCCAAATTGTGAATAAGTCTGTGGAAAGGGTGCGAGGACCTGCCACGATGAGTGATCGCATTGATTCAGTCCTCACGCATAAATTCTTTGGACCACTATTGTTTGTGATTATACTTGCAGGTATTTTTCAGGCTGTCTTCTCATGGGCAACACCTGCAATGGATCTGATTGAGTCTGGTGTTTCAGCAATTGCAACAGCAATCCAAAGCGTGCTTCCACCAAGCTGGGCTACAGACCTATTGACAGATGGTGTGATTACTGGCGTGGGAAATGTCGTTGTCTTCTTTCCACAAATCTTACTTCTATTTTTCTTTCTAGGACTCATGGAAGATACGGGCTATATGGCCCGAACTGCATTTATTATGGATCGTGTGATGAAGCGCGTAGGATTGAGTGGAGGGTCGGTATTGCCATTATTGAGTTCATACGCGTGTGCAATTCCGGGAATTATGGCTGCGCGGACACTTGACAGTGAGCGAGATCGCCTCATTACCATCATGATTGCTCCACTGATGAGTTGTTCTGCTCGTCTTCCCGTCTATACACTCTTTATTGCTGCATTTATTCCAGCAGGGGCATTTTTTGGGATACTTGGATATCAAGGTCTAACGATGTTCTCTATGTATATCATGGGAACAGTCATGGCCTTTGTTGCTGCGGCCATTCTAAAACGATTTATTTTCAAAGGACCAGACAGCTATTTTGTGATGGAACTGCCACCGTATAGGCGGCCGAGATTACGGCAGGTATTTGTACGCATGATTCAGCGCACTAAAGTGTTTGCTCTTCGTGCTGGTAAAATAATACTTGGTTGCAGTATTGTGCTGTGGTTTTTAGCCAGTTATCCCAAAGTAGATTCAACGGCTGAAATCAACCAAGCGATCATTGAGGCAGAGCAACAGCGAGATACAACATTGGCGCAGGCATTAGTCTCAAATACTGATGTCAATCTAAATACATTGAATGATTCAGTTGCCACTAAGGATAAAAGTTTGGAGCATCAGCAAGTCATCGCTCAACAGAATGATCAAGATCATCAATCCGTTATTGACAGTCTTATAATTATTCAGCAGTCAGCTCAGATCAGAGGAAGTGCTATCGGGCATTTAGGCAGAATTTTGGAACCTGTGATGCAGCCCCTTGGGTTTGATTGGAAAATCAGCGCGGGATTAATCAGTGCATTTGCTGCACGTGAAGTGATTATTTCCACATTGAGCATTATTTATAGTGTGGAGGAAGATGAGGAAGGGGTAGCTCTGCGTGATGCGATCTTGGCTGATCAATATCCTGATGGTCGTCCAGTCTTTACGCCGCTAGTTGCACTCAGTTTGTTGGTATTTTTCGTTTTTGCATTGCAATGCATGAGTACGCTTGCGATTGCACGCAGAGAAACCAATACCTGGAAATGGCCGATTGTTATGTGGTTGTATATGACAGGACTCGCTTATCTTGCGTCACTATTAGTTTATCAAGGTGGATTATTCTTGGGTTTTTCTTGAGGGTTTCTACAAAAAACCCAAGGATTTTATTTAGTTCCTTGGATTGCTTGATGATACAAATGTGGGCCCAGAGGGACTTGAACCCCCGACCGACGGATTATGAGTCCGCAGCTCTAACCGACTGAGCTATGGGCCCGATTCAAATGAGTTGTGATTTCGTGAGTAATTCTAAGTTCAAAGGAAGTGAAATTTGGATTGGTTTCAGTGGAACCTGATCACTAGCTCAGTTCATTTAATTCAATAATGAGAGATCTGTTTCTAATATGAGCTGTTTGAAGATCGGTTAATGAGCCAGCGGCTTTCTGAACCCAATACGTATGAATGCTATCGGTAATTATGATTAATTATCAGAAACCACAATTTGCGATGAATAAGGTTGGATTGATCCATGAAGAAAGTCGTGCAAAGCGCGTGCTTCAATTAATACTGAAGCGTGCCACGAACATTGAGGCTCATATCTACGCCTGATACGTGGCGATGATGTGCCAATCCTGAGATGGAAAGTGACATCCAATCCCACGGATTCAGTTGTC
>JAPOTS010000066.1 GCA_026709065.1 Bacteroidota bacterium | reverse complement strand
TCCCCTGCTTACTTATAAATCATCACAACTTCACAACGCCTACAATATACAGGGGTATTTCCGTTTGTTCCCCCCTATCTCCCTGAGGCTTTGGGATCGCTTCGCTTCCCTCATTAGTCTCTACCCTCTTCCTCTTTTTTCTCTCTCCTCCTCAATATCACTGAGGAAGATCTTTTCGTCGGAAATATTTTTCCCGCTTCCTCGGCGGAGATCCTACGCTATTATCGGAAATTGTGCTGCGATTTCATCCATTTTCGTTGATCATCAACCATGAAATTCCGTGATATATTTAAATATTTCAATCCATTTCGTGGGGATGAAAACTCAGATTCGCAATCAGATGAGTACATTTTTTCAAGAAACTTATCAAATACGTACATTTTTTCAAGATTCTTAGAAGACATATCTGATGATTCTGAGATAGGCACAGAGGCTCTCATTAAGCAAGGAGAAATCAATGGGAGGATAGATATGCCTCCGAAGGAACTTGAAGGGTTTGATGTGACTGAGTTAAAGGTAATTAAAGCATATGAACGTCTCATTGATGCGCAAACGAAAGGATATAGGCGTGCTCAGCAATTGCTTATTTCCAAATTGAAGTCCCTCAATCCTCGCCTTTTTCCCTCCAATCTCAATTCAGATCGTTCTTCTGAAGACGATCCTTCAATCTTGGTAGATCAGGCGCGATCCGATATGGAATCCGCAATTATTGAGAAGAAAAATGACATAGAAAATAAGAAGACCCGAGCATGTGATGCTGAAAAAGAGTATCAGACATTTAAGGAGGAGAATCTATTAAATCATGACTTGGATCTTCCACATACAATATTAGCCAAAGCCAAACCTTGGGGCTGGCTAATATTGATCTTAGTTTGTGAGAGTGTTCTTAATGGTTGGTTCTTTGGTCTACAATATGGGGGCAGTAATTACCTTCTATTTGTAGGCGAAGCACTGCTGATCAGTGGGGTCAATGTGTTGATACTAGGATCTGTGATCAGGAGTAGTTGGAAGTATCTCTATCATGTTCAGACACATCTTAAGGTATGGGGTATTATAGGTTTGATTGCTTTTTCAGTTATAGCTTTAATTTTTAATCTGGGTGCTGCCCATCTACGAGACGCGATCTCTCCTAATTACCCTGACTCGGGTGAATGCATGTATCAAGATTTTGATGCTCACAGTCAAGAAGCACTCTGTTTGTTATTTAATGAGAAAGCCAAGTTAGCGGAGTTTGAAGCATATGCTTTCTTCTTTCTTGGGTTAGGGTGTATAGTTTTTGGTATCTTCAAATGGAGGAATATTTTCCCAGGCTATCCTGAACATGCAAAGAAACAACGCCAGTTCCAAGATGCAAAGAATCAGTTAGAAAAGGGATGCAAATCTTTGTACGCAGATCTTGATAAAATTTATAAGGATGCTAGAAGAAAACTAATCTGCTCAACAACCCTTGAAGATCACCAATCAATTTTGAATTTGCTCAAAGAAACAGAAGAGAATGGAGATGATAGATCTAATATGGAGAAATTTATGCCTTCAATTATAGAGGATTATCAACTAGCTTCAAGGCTACTCCGCAATATTCAGGATAAATACAAAGACTACCGTGGTAACATTGATGAAGTATCTCACTGTTGTCAAAGAGCATTAGATTTTTATAGGAAAGCCAATCGTCTTGCCAGAGAAGATGTCCAGAATGTACCGTCGACATGGGATCATAAATGGACACCCGATTGGTCGTTATCAGAAGAACCTTGCGACTTGGGCCTATGTTCGCCTGAATATGCTAAGGCTCTGTATGATAAAGAGTTAAGATATATTGAAGGTCAACTTGATCCATCCTATAGAAATGCACTTGAAAAAGTTGACTCTTTAACCAAGTGTACAGAGACAAAATCTGATGTGGCTTCAGCCCCCGACGAAGTTCATTGATAAATTAATATATCTATTAATTCAATTACGCAGATCTGCCTCTGTGAGAAATAATCCAGTACTCATTGGTACAAGAATGATAGAATTTGATAATATCAAGAAAAGGCTTCATGATTGTAAAGAGCATGGACTTGCATCACATCCTGTGTTAAAAACTACGGGAATGGATCGTGGGAAAAAAAGCCAACCACTGAAATCACACAATGGTTTTGATATCGTAGAATTAGAAGTTCATAATGCACTGAAAAGCCTAAATATTGACACTATATCGACATACAAAGATGCTGTAACTCTTGAACATAATAAAATTCATCCTAATCTAATTAAGATCAAATTGAACTCAGAGGAGACTGCTGATCTTGAGTTTTATGATATTCCAACTGAGGATCCTAATAATACATTTTCTAACATCATTCAAAGACGCAGATCTGTTCTAATTGAATCCGGGAAAAATGCTGTTGATTCCTTTAAAAATCTAACACAGTTCAAAGAGAGGAATGTTCTGTCTCGTGAGGCTGAGTATCCAGTCAATCGAATAAATTATTTCTTGATAATTGGTGGAGTAGTATTGATGATGATTGTTTTGATGTTTGTGCTCTTATCCTCGCAAGAAAGTGATTCCACCTTCAATGGGATTTTAGTCATGGTATTACTGATCGTAGCAATCAATACAGGAATTGGAATCATTTCGTCTGAATGTCTTCGTGTATTTTATCATCAAACAGATGCACTTCGAATAACTTCTAAAGCAATTTTTATTGTAGTGATAGTCTTTACAATTTTTTTCAATCTTGGAATTGGCCATTATAGGGATGCTTTGGATGCAGATTATCCGACAGTACCTATCTCTGAAACCACAAATGATGAAATTCCCCAAATAGGTACCGAAGATAGTATTTCTCAGACTCCAACTGAAGATGAAAACGTCAGTATATCAACAGAAGACAGCAGCCCAAGTAGTCAAGCTATCACCTTACTGTTCAGAAAATTTTTCTTATTAAATGAACTTCACTCATACATTTTAACCATCTTAGGATTTGTTTTATTTGGAGCAGTAATATGGTTGGCTTGGAAAAGTGATGATGAATACTTTCAATATGGGCAAACTACACGCCAATATAAGCGATCAATTGCTGAATGGAATACTGTGCATGAAAAGATAATTAATGATCTGAATAATCAATACAACCGTATTCATGAAAACCTACAGTCATCTCGAATCAATTTTGTTGAGAAGCGCGAATTGATTATAACTCATTATGATAATTTTTCAGCAGAAGCAATTAAGCTTATCCAACAAATCAAAGACGTATGCATAGATTCAATTGAGGTGTACAGAACAGCAAATCAAGAAGTCCGTCCTAAATTGACCCCCGCTCCTGACCATTGGGATGATAATATTAGACTCAACTGGGACGAGTTTATCCCATCACGCATCGATTTTTTGTGTTCTCAAGAAGAGGCGTTGACAATCACGCAACAGAGAGACGAAGAAATTAATAATCAGATTACTGATCTAAAAGAGATTTTTAAAAATTATCTATATGAGCTCTCAACTTATGGGCCCATAACCAAGAAATCTTAATTAATGCACAAGCATCAGCGTTCAACATTTCCCATACGCTCAAACCAACAATCAAACTAAATTTAATCATCTTGAATGTTCAATGATTAATTCTCACAGATTCATTTACTGTAAATTTTTAATTTTAGTGTTCCTCTTCATCTGTGTATCTATTAGTAAGATTCAATCTCAGTCTTTACCTCCTTGGCCACCAGATGATGATGACCATGAAAAATGCCCACAGTTTGAATCCAGAAATACGATTCGTAGTGTTATTCTTGTTGATGCTTCAAGCGAAATTCCTGACGAAATAATTTTCATTGCTCAAAATGACATTGCAAGGTTAATTTTGTCAGCTCAATATAATCATCCTCTTGAGGTTTACATCACGAAATTGAGGAATCATGATCAGTCGTCAACTACAATATTTCTTGAACGACCAGTTGTTAGACTTGCTAGTGATATCCGCCCCCTGAAGTGTAGCCCTGACTGCGGTATTTTCGACGATTGTATAACCAGAATCGGATATAATAAAATTAGTAATGATTATAGAAGACATGTTGAAAATCTCGAAACGGAATTTCAAGATCATCTCATTGACCTAATGAAAACTCAACCAAGAGATGATTCTCCTATACTTCAAACACTTAAATCAATAGATTATCTTGTGGATGATGAAATAATTGACCAGTTATTTATTGTTTCTGACATGCTGGAAAATTCATCCTTAATAGATGTGTATGATTCAGCAATGCCAAATTTTGAGAGTGCCAAAAATGAGATTAAACGAGGGGTCGGGTTTCCTGAAAAAATCCAAACCTCAACCGTTTTTCTGCTGAATAGATGTGGAGATGAAGGAGAAATTCAACAATCAGCCCAATTCATATCTTTCTGGAACGATTATTTTTCATATATCGGGGATAGTCAGCCTATCTGGGAAGATATTCCATCTGGTCCATGTGAATGATGATCAAAGATTGAATGATCAAATGAACCGTCAAAGTTACTCATTGGAAAAGAGATAAGGTTGATTCATATCTATAAAATGTGAATCACCCAAGACCAAACTCAACTTGGAGTTCTACGAATCTCTCATTTGCTACGAAATCTTGGATTGGAATCAGATGAAGCGACGAGCTCACTGAACGCATTGGTAACATGGCATCGTCTAAATGTATCCATCCGATAATCCCATATAGCAGAAAGTTACAAGAACGTAACTTTTAGATACTATTGATTTTCAAGAGCAACTATTGAGGGTATTATTTCAAGTATTTGAGTTACAAATCAATAGGCCATTTTTCAATACCATGATTCAAAATATAATGCATCACATTACTCCCTGCCCGTTTATAATGTCACCGATTCATCGGATTTTAACTCAATGATATCCACAGAATCGCCTCTAATAATGGTTCCAGAATTTTCAGGTACAAGATTTTCACCAAAAAAAACATTACTGCCTCGTTTTCTAAATTTGCTCAATGTGCGAAGTGGCTCCTTTCCCTGTAATCCAGTGTCTTGATCTATCGTTGTAATCACACATCGATTACATGGCTTTACAACCGAAAAAATAACTTCACCTATTTGAATACGCTTCCATCTATCTTCTCCAAATGGTTTATCTCCCGTCACGACAAGATTAGGTCTGAAGCGTGCCATCGGAAGTGGTTCGTGCATTTTTCTATTTAGCTCTTGGAGCGAAGCCCTCGTTGTGCATAGAATCGGATACCCGTCAGTAAATGACACTGGTGTAACTGATTGAGTGTATTTCGGATTAGCAAATCGTGACTGGGAGTCATACATATAGACAAGTTGAGTCGGATGCTTCAAGAATTTGGTGATCCATGAATTGATCATCTCCAATGCCAGACGTGCAGGAACTCTATCATTCCACACGATGACATCAAGTTCATTTGCTGTTTCGTCAGGAGTATGAACAATGATGGGGGGACACCCAGGTGCAGATAGTAGAAGTCGACCGTTATGTTGCGGTACAGCCTGCACTAACGATAATTGTGGAAATTCTCGCTGAGTAATGAACTTTCCATCCGAGTCAACAACCATCCATCGACGATCGCCTTCTAGCCCCCAAGGCTTTACTAATGCCTTTAGCTGAGAAACCCTATGGGTTGATTTGATTGGATATGTATATAATGCCTCTAAAATCATTATTGAATCGCAAGTCTATGAATATTAAAATGATCAACTCATAATGAATTATACTTATATTAAACAAATTTTCATGAATTATAATGGACACACTTCCCTCTGACCCCGAAATCCTGTATCAACCAGACGAAAGCCCTCCGCTTTTCTTAAATCTGGGACTAGCATTACAAATGGTAATGCTTAGTATAGGGGGAATTGTATTGACTCCTGCCATCATTATTCGTGCAGCAGATGCAAGTACAGAATATCTGGTATGGGCTGTATTTGCAGCCGTGGTTGTTTCTGGTATATCTACAATTATTCAAGCTTTAGGAAAGTTTAGGATCGGTGCGGGGCACATCTTACTCATGGGAACGTCTGGGGCTTTTATTGGAGTGTGTATTGGTGCAATCGTTGAAGGAGGACCTGCGGTAATGGCAACCCTCGTGATCATATCTTCATTGATTCAAATCATCTTTGCTCGAAGTTTATCCAAATTCAGACATATCTTGACTCCCACGGTAACAGGAACAGTCATCATGCTCATTGCTGTGACCGTCATGCCCATCCTTTTTGATATGATTCTTGAGATACCCGAAGAATTTCCTTTATCATCGGCTGCCGTGAGCGCTACCTCAACACTTGTGATCACATTGATACTAACCATAAAGGCAAAAAATATACTCCGTTTGTGGGCACCAATGATTGGGGTCATCTCTGGAACAATTATTTCCGCATTCTATGGACTCTATGACACTCAGGCTATCATTGATGCTGACTGGATCGGCTTACCAACTGGGGGTTTCCCTGGAATAGATTTATCATTTAGCCCAGTCTTTTGGGCATTTCTACCCGCCTTTGTATTTGTCACGATCATTGGTGCAATTGAAACAGTCGGCGATTCAATTGCGATTCAAAAAGTGTCTTGGCGCAATCGCCGTGCCCCCGATTTTCGTACTGTACAGGGTGCACTCTCTGCTGATGGCATTGGAAATTTCCTTTCAGGGATGTTTGGAACCATTCCAAACACGACTTACTCTACTACCGTATCCATTGTAGAACTTACAGGTGTAGCGTCAAAATCTTGTGGAATAGCCATTGGTGGTATCATAATCTTCTTATCTATTAATCCAAAATTTTTAGCCGTTATCCTTGCAATCCCCTCCCCTGTTGTGGGAGCATTTCTGATCGTATTGGTGGCAATGCTTTTCATCTTAGGTATGAAGATTGTACTTCAAGACGGATTAAACTACAAAACTGGGCTTATCTGTGGTATCTCATTTTGGGTTGGTGTTGGAATTCAAAATGGCGATATCTTCCCTGGTTTTTTCAATGAATTTGCCGCTGGTGCCTTCAAGAATGGCATGGTCAGTGGTGGGCTCATTGCAATTGCCCTAACCCTAATCTCAGATTTTTCATTTAGGGGGCGCCAACGCATTCAGACTAAACTCGATATCTCGGTTTTTGACGAATTGCGAGGTTTCATTGACAATTTTTCAAAAAAATTCTCCTGGTCAAGCGATTTTACACTTCGCGTTGAAGCTGCTGTAGAAGAAGCTCTTCTCATTCTATGTGACGAATCAAAAGAAGATAATAAAGAAGGTGCTCTGCAGCTCAGCATCAAGAATGAACCATCTCAAGCCACTCTTGAATTTTATGCTGGTGACTCAAAAGAAAATCTTGAGGATCGGATTGCGCTACTAGGAACAGATATATCTACCCCTGACATTGAGAGAGATTTCTCAGTGCGAATGCTTAAACATCTCACCACATCCGTACGGCATGAGCGCTATCATGGCACAGAAATTCTCATTCTCAAGGTTCAGAAATCATCTGCTTCAGATGTTCGAATTTGAATAGACTCTACGGAAACTATCCTTGATTTCTATCACACATATTGATCTCTCAAATAAATCTAGGTGGACTAATTTCACACCTTTCTGGATGATGCTTTGAATAAATTTGTATGTCCTTTTTTCGGTTAAGAATCAGAGAATTATAATATAGATCGTGTTCGTGCTATCCCGTCAATTAATTCATGGTAGATCAGACCTAAAATCTCAAAGCTATCATTATCAAGGAATTTTGATCATGAATTTGACAGATATATCAAGCTACATCGGACGCTTGAGAGGTTCAATTATCCAATTGTGCTTGGAAGTTCGTCTTTGATAGAATACGAAACTCAGATTGAATTAACGATCCAACAAAGCATCCCTTCCACGTATGACTTGAAACTCTAACCAACCGGTTAACATCAGATCACTCTACTATAGAGTTAGGATGCTGGCTCTCATTAACAGGCGCTGTCGTTGCTCCTATACTCTCAAAATAGGCCAAACGATCCGCCCTTATATCGTCAAAACTTGCTGGAGCCTTGGACTGATCAGCTTCGGCACGCGGTCAATAACTCTTTCCTGTATGATGACCAGCGCATCGCTGGTGGCAATCCGCTTGTACTTCCACTCATAGCTCGCTTCATCAACAACGTCTGTGAGTTGCCCCACTGATAATCAGGGTGTTGGTCATTTGGATCAATGAGGATGAGATCCCCACTGTTAGAGTCAACCACAGCGGTAACCGTATCCTTGTAGATCTCGGTGCGCTATACGAAGCAGATATGGAGTGTTACACTGAATGGATCCATTTGATAATAAATTTAGATAATTTCTAATATATGAACTATCTCACTATTTCTCCATACTTATCAGTGATCGGTGCGTGGGTTTAAGAAGCGTCCAGTTTTTACTCGTATTGTAGAATATCTTGACAAAAAATAAGATGGGCTAATTGCATTACACTCTATTATATGGCATCTTATTGAAATAAATTAAGGGAATAATAGTGAAAGCTTCATCTCATTGAGTGCGAAGTATGATCCGTACACAGGTGCGTAAATAGTACAACTAGCTATAAGAGATGTCAGGTAATATGACACCTCTTATCTTCAGAAGTCTCTTGATTCGTTTACGGCTGATGAACCTTCAAGCATTCCTCTCATTCTCTGATGCGCATCACTTCTATTCTAAACAAGAAGAGAAAGCACAACACCATGAAAGAAAGATACAGGAATTTTTCTGAATTCACCTACAACTGAGGATGCTCAATGAGATATCGTCAGAGAAGGCATCAGTTGATCACCCCATGACAGATGCCACCCCCAACCTGTAGGTCACACGAACTTAATGACGAAGATACCACCAATGATGAACTATATCTTGAGTTCAAGTGCTGGCTTGATACGCTTAATTGGTGGTTTGGCTGTTGTTGTTCCATCCCCTTGAGAGGAAGATTCAAGTTCAGCTCCAATCGTCGCCTGCAATTCTTCCAATTCCGATTTAGATCCAACAACGATGTCACGGAATTTTCTTTGACCCGTACCTGCAGGAATCAGATGTCCTACAATGACATTTTCTTTTAACCCATACAGCGGATCCACCTTGGCAGCAATAGCTGCTTCGGTAAGAACCTTCGTGGTTTCTTGGAATGAGGCCGCAGAAATAAATGAATCTGTTGCAAGTGCAGCCTGAGTAATCCCTAAAAGAATCGGTTCACCAACAGCAGGATGCGTTTCACGAACAGTTACTTCGTTCAAGTCACGGCGCTTCATTTCTGAATTGACTTCGCGTAACTGCCTGCGATCAATCAAAGCCCCAATCCGCAATCCCGAATCACCCGAATCGGTAACTACAAACTTATCATACAAAGCATCGTTGAGCTCTTCAAGTTGGAATCGAGCAATATCCTCTTCTTCAAGGAGCTTAGTATCACCTGGATCAGTAATGCGAATTTTCTGCATCATCTGGCGGACAATGACTTCAATATGCTTATCATTGATATCCACACCCTGTAGACGATAAACCTCCTGAATTTCATTCACAAGATATTCCTGTACTGCCCTCGCTCCCTTGATACGAAGAATATCACGCGGAGAAATCTGACCATCAGAGAGTTGATCTCCCGCAGATACAAGGTCTTGATCGTTGACCAGAATATGTTTCTGAAGAGAAACGAGATACGTGTGGGTATCAACCCCATCACGGCTTGTTACAATCACTTCCTGTGCGCCACGTTTACGCACACCAAAACTGACGATACCGTCAATTTCCGAAACAACAGCCGCATCAGTGGGCGTACGTGCTTCAAACAGTTCAGTAACACGAGGTAAACCACCCGTAATATCCCGAGTACGGGCCGACTGACGTGGAATCTTTGCAAGAACCTCACCTGCTTGGACAACATCCCCCTGATTAACCTGCAACCGGGCACGAACTGGCAGAGGGTACTCTCTGAACTGATCATCTCCAATGTGCACCTTGATTGCAGGAGTCAATGAGCGCTCTCGGCTTTCAATGACGACCT
Source organism: Bacteroidota bacterium (assembly GCA_026709065.1). Taxonomy (GTDB): domain Bacteria; phylum Bacteroidota; class Rhodothermia; order Rhodothermales; family Bin80; genus Bin80. The sequence continues at coordinate 10,778 of JAPOTS010000066.1, read as the reverse complement.
TTTCCTTACGCCCAATAAACTTATCCGACTCCTCTCTCAAAGTTGTGCCCTCAATTATATCCTGAAATTCTATTGACCCCGATACTTCCGATAAGATCACACTATTATATGGATCCCAACTAGCTAGGACAGCCTCTTTTTCAACCATATCTCCATCAGAGACCAATACCTCAGCACCAAACGGAATGATTGACGCAAACAGCTGACGATTTTCCTCATCAACAATCCGAATCTCTCCTTGACGGGTGAGCACCACATCCATAGGACCATTTGCACCATCATATGAAACAGTACGTAAGTTTTCAAACATCACTTTACCAGCAAACTTGCTTCTGATTGCACTGTCGGCTTCAATTCGACTGGCCGTTCCACCAACATGGAAAGTTCGCAGAGTCAACTGCGTTCCAGGTTCTCCAATGGATTGTGCTGCCACAATCCCAACCGCCTCACCCGCCTCTACGAGCCTACCTGTGCCGAGATTACGTCCATAACATAATGAGCATGTTCCACGAATGGCCTCACAAGTAAGGACTGAACGAATTTCAACCTGATCAATGCTCGTTTCAGCAATATGCTTTGCTTTTACCTCATCAATGACTTCATTGGCAAGGACGATGGTTTCATCGGTCAATGGATCATGTACATCATGAAGCGAAACGCGCCCAAGAATCCGATCAGCTAAAGGCTCAACGACAGTTTCATTGTCCTTTAATGAACTAATCCGAATCCCCCGAAGCGTACCACAATCATACATGGTCACGGTCACATCTTGAGCGACATCCACAAGGCGGCGTGTCAAATAACCTGCATCAGCTGTTTTTAGAGCCGTATCCGCAAGGCCTTTCCTCGCACCGTGTGTAGAAATAAAATACTCAAGGACAGACAGACCTTCTTTGAAGTTTGATACAATTGGATTTTCAATGATCTCACCTGCGGATCCAACAAGGCTTTTTTGTGGCTTTGCCATCAATCCTCGCATTCCACCCAATTGTCGAATCTGTTCTTTTGATCCTCTTGCACCAGAATCGGCCATCATATAGATCGCATTAAAACCCTCCTCGTGCTCTTTAAGAGTCTCAAATAAAACCTCAGAGACGCTGTTGTTCGTCCGAGTCCAAATATCAATCACCTTATTATAACGCTCATTATCGGTAATATATCCTTCCTCATAATTAGATAATGCCGTATTGACTTCGGTTGTAGCTGCCTCAATCAAATTCAGCTTCTCATCTGGAACAACGATATCTGCAATAGAAAAAGTAAGTCCCGCCGTCGTCGCACGCTGGAATCCTGCCCGCTTGATTTCATCGAGAAATTGGACCGTCTTAGGGAAATCAGTTGCAGTGAGTACTTCACCAATAATCCGACGTAGGTTCTTTTTGGTGAGCAGGTCATTGATATAAGGGACTCCGTCTGGAACAGCCTCATTGAAGAGAACACGCCCAACCGTTGTGTCAACGGATTCCCCTTGCTCCAACCGAACCCGAATCTTGGCATGAACATCAACTTGCTTCTGATCAAAGGCCTGTCGCACCTCAGATAACGAAGCAAAGTGCATCCCCTCTCCCTTACAATCAGAACGAGATTTAGTTAAATAATATAGCCCCAATACCATATCTTGAGTTGGCACCGTAATCGGTCCACCATGCGCAGGCGAGAGGATATTATGACTTGATAACATCAAGATCATTGCCTCAATACAAGCATCATACCCTAACGGAACATGAACTGCCATTTGGTCCCCATCAAAGTCAGCATTGAATGCAGTGCATACAAGTGGATGAAGCTGTATGGCCTTACCTTCCGTTAACACAGGCTGAAATGCTTGAAAGCCTAAGCGGTGGAGTGTCGGCGCTCTGTTGAGCATGACTGGGCGACCTTGAATGACTTTTTCAAGAATATCCCAGACCTCAGAGGTTCGTTTGTCAACAATTTTCTTAGCGCTCTTGACCGTCTTGACAATCCCACGTTCAATGAGTTTGCGAATCACAAATGGCTTAAATAATTCAACGGCCATTTCTTTCGGAATACCACATTGGTGCAGATCTAACTCTGGCCCCACAACGATTACAGAACGTCCTGAATAGTCAACACGCTTTCCAAGTAGGTTCTGACGAAATCTCCCCTGCTTGCCCTTGAGCATGTCCGAAAGGCTTTTTAGCGCCCGATTAGAATCATTACGGACTGCGTTCACTTTACGAGAGTTATCAAATAGACTATCGACTGCTTCTTGAAGCATCCGTTTTTCATTGCGTAAGATTACCTCAGGCGCCTTAATGTCAATCAATCTCTGAAGCCGGTTATTCCGAATGATGACTCGACGGTAAAGGTCATTTAGGTCACTGGTTGCAAATCGCCCACCTTCAAGAGGAACTAATGGGCGTAATTCTGGGGGAATCACTGGAATGACACGCAAAACCATCCACTGAGGAAGATTGTCAATTCTCCGATTCGCATCACGAAAAGCTTCAACAATCGTCAGGCGCTTAATCGCTTCGCCCTTGCGTTGTTGACTACTTTCAGTCTTGATCTGGAACCTTAATTCATGTGACAGCTCTTCAAGGTTGAGACGCGTGAGCATAAACTCAATGGCATCCCCTCCAATCATTGCAATAAACTTTTCGGGGTCATCATCTGAAAGCCGATTATTATCATCTCTAATTTTATAGAGAATATCATAATAATCTTCTTCCGACAGAAGCTGATTATCTTCAACTCCAAGATCTGTCGCACATCCAGCCTGAATTACAATATATTTTTCATAATAAATGACCTTTTCAAGCTGCTTCGTGCGAACATTAAGCAAATGTCCAATCTTGTTAGGCATGGTACGGAAATACCAGATATGAACAACAGGGACTGACAATGAAATATGCCCCATACGCTCTCTACGCACACTTTTCTGTGTTACTTCAACCCCGCATCGATCACAAATAATTCCTTTATACCGAATTCGCTTATACTTACTACAGTAGCACTCCCAATCCTTTACTGGACCGAAAATTCTCTCGCAGAATAACCCGTCTTTCTCTGGTTTAAAGCTACGATAATTGATGGTCTCTGGCTTGAGAACTTCACCATGACTTCTATCGAGAATGGTCTCAGGTGAAGCAAGATTAATGGTGATGGATGAGAAGACTTTACTTGTAGAGGATGTATTCCCGTATGCCATAATTTATCAACTTATATATATTGTGAGTTTATGGATTTCTATGCTATACAACTAGTCAAGCACCACTTCAAGGCCAAGTCCTTGAAGCTCCCGGACGAGCACATTAAAGCTCTCAGGAATGCCAGCTGATGGCATATTTTCTCCCTTAACGATACATTCGTATGCTTTGGATCTCCCCTGCACATCGTCACTCTTGAATGTGAGCATTTCTTGAAGGACATGAGACGCGCCATAGGCATACATCGCCCAGACCTCCATTTCTCCAAGACGTTGTCCACCAAACTGCGCTTTCCCGCCTAATGGTTGCTGTGTGATGAGACTGTAAGGACCGATAGAGCGTGCATGAATCTTGTCATCAACTAAGTGACTGAGTTTCATCATATAGATTTGCCCAACCGTCGTCTTTTGGTCAAAGGGCTCGCCCGTCAAGCCATCATATAATTGTGTCCTTCCATCCACAGACAAACCTGCGGCTTCCATGTTTTTCGTTAAATCATCCATGGTCGGGCCGTCAAAACTGGGGGTGGAGAATCGTTTGCCAAGGATCTGACCAGCCCATCCAAGAAGCGTCTCGTAAATTTGTCCGAGGTTCATTCTTGAAGGCACCCCAAGTGGGTTAAGAATAATATCAACGGGCGTTCCATCCTCCAAGAAAGGCATGTCTTCAACTGGAACAATGCGTGCGACAACACCCTTATTCCCATGGCGTCCTGCCATTTTATCTCCGACCTGAATCTTTCGTTTTTTAGCAATATATACTTTTGCTAATTGTACAATTCCAGGAGAAAGTTCATCACCCATTTGCGCCAAATGACGCTCACGCTTGGCCGTATCATCAATCAGATCAAAAGCACGCGTATAATTATGGAAGAGTTCCTTCAAGTTATTATTGGTAGCGCGCCTTCCCTTTACAGAGAAATTTGGATTTAGCTCATAAGGTTGCACATCTGTAAATTCAGATTGAAGTATTTCAGCTCCCTCTGAGATCACAATTTCCCCATCTTTTGACTCAATGTCCACAGCTGCTATACATCCTTGGGTGAGATCAAAAAACTTTTGTGTAAAGTCCTGATTAAGCTTATCCAAATCCTTTTCAAACGTATTTTCAATTTCTGCAAGAAGTTGATGTTCACGTTTTTTTGACTCTGGATCTGAACTGCGCCTGCTGTAGAGCTGGGTATCAATTACGACACCATTCATGCCGGGTGGTGCCTTCAATGAGGCATCCTTGACATCGCCTGCCTTATCGCCAAAGATCGCTCGCAATAGTTTTTCTTCGGGAGTCGGGTCTGTCTCTCCCTTGGGTGTAATTTTGCCTACGATAATATCACCTGCTTTCACCTCAGCACCAACCCTAACAATTCCTGTTTCGTCTAAGTCTTTTGTAGCCTCAATTGATACATTAGGAATTTCACGAGTGAGTTCTTCTTGCCCGCGTTTTGTTTCTCTGACCTGTAAGTCAAAAGATTCAATATGAATGGAGGTGAAAACATCGTCTGTAACTAAGCGCTCTGAAAGTACGATTGCATCTTCAAAGTTATATCCTCGCCAGGGCATAAAAGCAACCAATACATTTTTACCCAGAGCTAATTCACCATTCTGAGTCGCAAACCCATCACTTAGAACCGTTCCTTCTTTGACTTTCTGTCCGATTTTCACGATTGGCTTCTGGTTGATACATGTATCTTGATTGGTGCGACGGAATTTGGTCAGCTTATATTCTTTTAAAGGATCTTCAAACGAGACTTTTCGCTCTACCACAGATTGCTGATACCGAACAACAATGCGGTTCGCATCTACATATTCTACCAAACCATTGCCTTCGGCAAGGATAGCCGCGCGTGAATCTCTTGCGACGCGCCCCTCCATTCCCGTTCCAACAATTGGGGCCTCAGCCTGTAACAATGGAACAGCTTGACGCTGCATGTTTGATCCCATCAAAGCTCGGTTTGCATCATCATGTTCCAAGAATGGAATAATTGAGGCGCTCGGAGAAACAATTTGATTTGGAGAAATATCCATGAATTGAATTTTCTCAGGTCTCTCAGAAGGAAACTCACCGCGATGACGGCATCGAATCAAATTATTGATGAAATGTCCTTTTTCGTCTATCTCAGAATTTGCCTGAGCAATGATCGCTTCGTCTTCTTCTTCTGCTGACAGATAGACAATAGAGTCGGTTACTTGCCCGTCAACGACACGACGATAGGGAGTTTCAATAAATCCAAAATGATTGATGCGACCATGAACACAGAGTGAGGATATTAAACCAATATTAGGCCCCTCTGGTGTCTCAATGGGGCAAAGCCGTCCATAGTGGGTGTAATGGACATCACGAACCTCAAACCCAGCACGTTCTCGGGTAAGTCCACCAGGTCCTAAAGCAGACATGCGGCGCTTGTGAGTTAACTCTGCCAACGGGTTGGTCTGATCCATATACTGGCTGAGCTGGTTTGTACCAAAAAATGTGTTGATGACACCAACGATTGTTTTGGAGTTGACCAAGTCTTGGGGCGTGAGGGAATCAGCATCTCTCGCATTCATCCGCTCGCGAATCGTTCTCGCCATACGAGACAAACCTGTTGAGAATTGAACCGCTAACTGTTCTCCTACAGTTCTGACTCGCCGATTACTTAGATGATCAATATCATCCAATCCACTCTGCTCAGTGCGCAATACAAGAATTTTGCGAATGATACATATGATATCGTCATGGGTTAGAGTTACCGTTTCAGGAGGCACGTTCAATCCAAGCCGAGTATTTATTCGATAGCGGCCAACCGCTCCTAAATCATATCGTTTTTCACTGAAAATCAGCCGGTCCAAAATATTTTTAGTTGCTTCGGAATCGGGAGGCTCAGTATCCCTCAAGGCCTTGTACAGGTGCTCCAATGCTTCTGCCTGATTTGAAGATGGATCACGCCGAATCGTATTGACTAATGTACTAGTATCTAGTGAATCATCTTCCTCTTCATGGAGTACATAGATCCGATCAATTTTATAGTCATGTAAAGGCTTCCAGTCATCTAAAACAATCGAATGTTCAGCAGGGAGAATGATCCGATTGAGGGTTTCCACAACAATTTCACCAGTTTCCTGATTGATATAATCAACCTTATCTCCGGTTTCCTTGTCAATGTGCTCAATCATCTCACCGGTTTGCTTATCGTAAATCTCAGTTACGTCTCCTGTTTCCTGAGTATTGACATCCCGAGTCAGATAATCAATCTTAAATCCGGTTTCCAATTCTTTGTAGCCAGCCAACTCATTGGTATCTTCATCAAACACTCTTTCGGGAGTCACTTTCTGAGTTACATTGAATGCAAGCCTAGATCCGACAGAAGTTTTGAAGCTTTTTTTTGTATGTACATTCACAGGCTTAGCCAAATCAAACAGCCGAACGATTTCGTCAGTCTCACCATAGCCCATTGCACGTAATAATGTGGTCACGGTTAACTTTCGTTTCCGATCAATATACGCCCACATGACATTTTGAACATCGGTTGTGAACTCAATCCATGATCCGCGGAAAGGAATAATTCGTGCAGAAAACAATGGTGTCCCGTTGGGATGCATCTTTTGATCAAAGAAAACACCTGGACTTCGGTGAAGCTGAGAAACAACTACACGCTCTGCACCATTGATAACGAACGAACCGCTGTCAGTCATAGCAGGTAAATCACCAAGATAGACCTCTTGCTCAACAGACTCTTCAGCCTCATCATCGTCTTCATCATCTTTGGCCGATAACCTGAGGGTTGCTTTCAGTGGGATTGAATAATTCAGGCCCTGAGCAAGGCATTCTTCAATTGAATGTTTTGGTCCGCCCAAAGAGTAATCAATAAACTCTAATATATAGCGGCCTTTTGCATCTTCAATTGGAAAATGTGATAAAAATATTTGTTGCAATCCTGTCTCAACAGAACGTTGATCGGGGGGTAACTTAGACTGAACAAATTCTTCAAAGGATTCAAGTTGTATTGCTAAAAAATCAGGATAATCCAAGACATGTTGGTAACGTGCAAAATTTACACGGTCAGCATGTTGGCCATTTTTACTGGACATGATATGCCTAAGGCTAGTCAATAATTAAGTGACAGCAGTATTCAAACTGCTAGGGACAATTCTGCTAATTTGGCCTCACTGGCCAGAAATTACTTAAGTTCAACCTCTGCTCCTGCTGCTTCAAGGCGAGTTTTTAATTCCTCGGCCTCTTCTTTTGAAGCACCCTCTTTGATCGGAGCAGGTGATGTGTCAACCAAGGCTTTAGCCTCTTTGAGTCCTAATCCAGTGATCGCACGTACTTCTTTGATCACGCCGATCTTGCTACTGCCAAAGCTCGTCAGAAGAACATCAAACGAAGTCTGCTCAACTGCCGCTTCATCACCCCCTCCTGCTGTTGATGGCGCAGCCACCGCAACTGCAGATGCAGCGGGTTTAATTCCGTACTCGGATTCTAGAATTGAGGCTAAATCACTCGCCTCTTTGATGGTTAAGTTTACTAGCTCTTCAGCCAGTTTATTCAAATCTGCCATGATATAAAATGATTAGTTTTTCCAGCGACGGTCTCAGCCTAAGCTGCGCCGCAGATTAAGGGTTAATGGCTGTTAAGCCTCGTCTCGTTTCTGCAATGATTCAATGATCGCTAATAGATTGCCCCCAGACGATTTCAGCGCAGAAACAACATTCTGAATCGGTGAAAGCAAAAGGGTGACAGATTCACCCAGCAATTCTTCTTTTGACTTCAATGAAGCCAATTCATCAAGTTGATGACCATAGAATAAAGTACCATCAATGACGGCCGCTTTTAGCTCAGGTAGTGGTTGATCAGACTGTTTTCTAAATGCTTTAATGACCTTCGCGGTAGCACTTGGATCAACACTAATTGCAACTGCCGTTGGCCCATTTAAGTATTCATAAGTCGCTTCAAAGCCTCCCGTTTCATCCATAGCACGTTTGAGTAGCGTGTTTTTAACAACATGATACTCTACACCAGATTCTCTGAGTAACTGTCTTAACTGACTGATCTCTTCAACATTAAGCCCCTTGTAGTCCGTCAAATAGAGGGAGGGGTTATGTGAAAGTTTCTCAGTTAAGAGTGCTACCGCAGCCTCTTTTTGAGCTCTCGTTACAGGCATTCAATTATCGTACAAGATTAATCACTTCAGTTGATGCAATATGCACTGGTGGTCCCATAGTGGTAGATATGGTGATGGATCGTACATAAGTTCCCTTAGCCGATGCTGGGCGTAGCCTCATGATTTCTTTAAGAAAAACGCGTGCATTCTCTTCAAGTTGATCCGCAGAAAATGAAATTCGTCCAATTCCAGTATGAAGGTTTCCCTGCTTATCTACCCGAAAATCAATCTTCCCTGCTTTCACATCCTTTACAGCTTTCCCTACCTCCATTGTAACAGTCCCACTTTTAGGGTTAGGCATCAAACCTCTAGGTCCCAGCACACGTCCAAGTTTCCCCACTTTTGCCATAACATTAGGTGTAGCTATGATAACATCTATATCCGTCCAGCCCTCTTGAATCTTAGTGATATAATCGTCAAGTCCAACATGATCTGCACCTGCAGATTCTGCTTCTTCGTGCTTATCTGGACTCGCAAGAACTAAAACGCTAACCTTCTTTCCTGTGCCATGAGGCAACGCGACACTGCCGCGAACCATTTGATCGGCATGCCGAGGATCAACGCCGAGTCGCAAATCAATATCGACGGATTCATTAAACTTGACTGGGTCAAATTTCTTAAGAACATTTGCGGCTTCTTGCAATGAGAATGGGCCATCACCAGACTCCTGAATCGCTTTTAATGCATTTAGGTAGCGCTTACCTTTTTTTGCCATCAAATTAATTTTAAATATTACAGATATAGACCTTCAGTTCAACACTGGAGGGGAATTATAAATACTTAGAATGGACTATCAGTGACAATAATCCCCATTGAACGCGCCGTTCCAGCGATCATGGCTGCGCCTTTATCCAAATCAAATGCATTCAAGTCATTCATCTTTTTCTGAGCGATATCGCGACAGGTATCCCAAGTGACCGTTCCAATTTTATTGCGAATCGAATCGTCTGCACCTTTACTCACTCCTAACGCCTGTAATAGCAAAACAGCAGCGGGAGGACTTTTAACGATAAACGAGAAAGACTTATCAGTATAGACACTGATGACTACTGGGAGCACTAATCCAGCTCGATCTTTGGTCTCTGCATTAAACTGGTTGCAGAAATCCATTATGTTCAAGCCATATTGTCCAAGTGCGGGGCCAATGGGGGGCGCAGGATTAGCCTGCCCTGCCTTGACCTGAAGTTTAATGAGATTTTCTACGGGTTTCCCAGTTGCCATAATTGATTTTATAGTATGAGGAAAAAATCAGCATAGCCCATTCTAACCTTATTAAAATTGTTAGGTTCCAAAAATTTGAAGAAATTTAACAATTTTTTTCAAGTGCTCCAAATCAGAGTAACTTTGGCAGTCATAAAACTCCGTTGCAGGGGGAAGAATGCGGAATTCTATTCATTATTAGAGGATCAATGGAGTACACCAAAAATCAAACAAAAATCGCCAACCTTTCTGAATCCACTTTAATGAATGATTGCACGGTGATTCAGGAACTTGGATGATCAAGAATCTACGAGAGGCTGAAGAATTTAATCTTCTTTAACAATTTGCAGGTAATCCATTTCTACTGGAGTCTTCCTACCAAGAATAGATACCATCACTCGTACTTTCATTTTATCTGGATAGACATCATCAACCACTCCAGAGAACGTGTTGAAAGGGCCATCAATTACACGGATAGCATCTCCCGTTGAGAACGGAATTTCTGGTCGATGGCCGGCCTCCCGAGCCTTATCCATCCGCCCAAGAATTCGGTCAATATCCTCTACCCTCACCTTGTCAGGTTTATCACGCGTAGGAATCCATTTTATAGCCTCCTTTTTTTGTTTGAAAATTTGTTCCTTAAATACATGCATAAGTCGTTTGTCAAGTTTCGCACGGATAAGCATGTAACCAGGAAAATCAGTCTTTTCACGAGTGCTCTTCTTTCCACCACGCATCACAAAAACATTTTGAGATGGAATAAGAATTTCTTCAAGTTGGTCTGAGAGTCCTTCGTTTTCAATCGTCTCGATAATATACTCCTTCACTTTTTTTTCAGAACCTGAAAAGGCTTGGAGTGCATACCACTCAAATTTAGGTGCAGTAGTTCGCGTCATTTTGTCCTTAGTAACGGTTAGCCTGGATAAATTATATCAAGAATATAGCTGATGAAACGATCGGCTCCAAATATGAATAATGCAAGTACAAAACTTGCAACGAGTGTGATCACAGTATGACTGATCAATTCTCTTCGCTGTGGCCAACTTGCTTTGCGCATTTCGGCAACTACTTCTTCAAGATAAGTTCGAGTTTTTATAGCAATGTTTTTCATGATTATCGTTTAATTGCACGGGTGGTAGGACTTGAACCCACAACCTGCGGTTTTGGAGACCGCCGCTCTGCCAGTTGAGCTACACCCGTTAATGTGATCATTTCAGTCAAGAATATTAGAAACGACTCCAGCCCCAACGGTTCGTCCGCCTTCACGG
>JAPOTS010000075.1 GCA_026709065.1 Bacteroidota bacterium | reverse complement strand
TTCTCTTCTTATGCGGAGGTTTGGACCTGCTCCCACAAATATCGTGATAGAACCAAAAATAATTGAAGCTATACATCATTTATTCAATCAGAAGGTTAAATCATCATGTAAGTTAAGTCAACAATCAAACCCGAACCCAAATTCTGTAATCCTGTTTATATTCAAATGATTGTTCGCCTCCCAATAATACCTCAATTAATACGCAATCAATTATGGGTTTACATCTGCTATGGATATCATGATTTGATTAAATGTCAACGAGTCTCTACAACCACCCGTGAGAAAGTGATCAGATCATGACCCCACAACGAATTTGTCTTACAGGATTCATGGGATCTGGAAAGAGTTCGGTCGGAATCAAATTGGCAGACATACTCTCAAAAAAATTTATTGATCTAGATAAAAAGATAGAATCTTTGGCCGACGCGACCATACAAGACATATTCGCCAACAGCGGGGAAGAGGGATTTAGAGAATTAGAAACCAGCGCACTGATATCATTACCAAACAACATCGTATGTGCACTCGGGGGAGGAGCACTCACAAGACCAGAAAATTTTTCGTGGGTATTGAATGAGTCATGGGTGATTTATCTGCGAGTAGAAGTACCAGAACTTGTATCTCGGCTTACACAAGATCAAACCGTCAGGCCACTGCTACGCGATAAAGATGGTAACTCTCTCTCAGAAAATTCAATTGAACTTCAAGTTCGCAAGTTGCTCAAACATCGGGAGCCAATTTACTCTCAAGCACATTATATAATTAATTGCGATGGATTGAGTCCAATAGATGTAGCCAATAAATGCTCTCAGGCTTATTGCAACCTGAATGACCTACGGTGATGGATGGTAGGACCGAACTTCTCCAGAGTAGAGTAATGACTCTTAGTAGGATACCCTACGTTTTGATTCCACCCATACGCAGGGAATTCTTGATGCAATTTTTTCAGTAGATGGTCACGGATTACCTTTGCAACGATAGATGCCCCAGCGATAGATTGACTTCGCTGATCTCCTTTGATGAGCGTGAGTTGAGGGTAACAAAGATCTGGGATAGGACGATTTCCGTCCACAAAAACAACATTTGGAGTACGTTCCAATGTATCAATAGCCCTTCGCATTGCTAAAAGAGATGCATGGAGGATGTTGAGTTCATCAATTTCTTGTGGGGTTGCTGCCCCAATCCCTAAGTCAATGGCAGAATTACAAATCTTTTTTAGGCAATGGTGTCGTGCTTGTTGATTCAACGTTTTGCTATCTGCAATCTCGCTAATGATCGTGTGCGATGGAAAAATCACAGCTGCTGCAATGACAGGCCCCGCTAAGGCACCACGGCCGACTTCATCCACACCAGCAATATAGGTGGCTTTTTGGTTCCAAAGAATTTGCTCAAATTTGATCATTCCAACTTAGGAACATAAAAAATATGTCTTTGTTTACAATTTTATAAACCTTTCTTCGCGTGCTACTCTCAGCCGCGATTTCTAATTTAACCTGAATCTACTACCTAAGTGTGATACACTGACAAATGGCTTCAAGATCGAAGCGTCCTAAAATTCCTTTCACAGGAATGCTAGAAATAATTGGAGATCGTAAGTTCGGATTTGTTCGAGAACTTAGATCTGGGATGCCAAAGAATGATAACGATCCATTTTGCCCTCCGTCATTGATTAGTCGATATCGACTACGTGATGGGGCAGTGCTTGAAGGATATTTACGCCCTGGAAAGAAAGGAGATCTGCAGGTGTCAAGTCTTCAAAAGGTGATGAATATTACCCCAGACCAATGGTCGCGAATAGAAGAATTTGAAGAAGGGCGAATTGTATATCCTGATACTAAGCTGGATCTTGTTAAAAACTCAAACGACATTACCATGCGGGTTGTTGATCTGGCATGCCCCATTGGGAAAGGACAGAGAGCATTGATAGTTGCCCCTCCTCGTACAGGGAAGACGTTGATACTCAAAGAGATTGCTGCCTCGCTGACGATGAATCATCCTGATATTCATCTAGTCGCATTATTAGTTGATGAACGGCCAGAGGAAGTGACGGACTTCCGAAGAAGCACTAAAGCCACTGTTTTTGCCAGTTCCAGCGATCAAGAAGAATTTAATCATGTTCGTGTTTCGGTCTTAGCATTTGAATATGCTAAGCGACTCGTTGAGCTTGGTGATGATGTCGTTCTCTTACTGGATTCTCTTACACGGCTTGGACGGACATTTAATTTATGGGGCGAATCCTCTGGTAGAACGATGTCAGGAGGCTTAGATTCTGGGGCAATGCGTGTTCCAAGACGGTTGTTTGGGAGTGCGAGAAATATTGAAGATGGTGGCTCATTAACATTAATTGCTACTGCACTGATTGAAACCGGAAGCCGAATGGATGAGGTCATATTTGAAGAGTTTAAAGGGACCGGCAATGCAGAGATTGTTCTTGACCGTGAAATGGCAGATCGACGGATATGGCCCGCAATAAATCTCAGAAAATCAGGAACTCGAAATGAGGATCTACTTCTTGGAGAATCGGCTCAACAACACAACAGAATGTTTCAAGTCCTCAATAGTCGCCGACCTATGGAAGCAATGCAGGCGCTCACCCGCCATATGCGTACATTCCCAACCAATGATGCACTACTAACCTCTTTAATCGGAGATTAACGAAACTCCTTGATCAGCTATAGCACCAAGAGAGTATTGACATCAGGAGTCACCCGAAACTCATTCGCCTAACCCTTGATTTAATTTTAGGCGGAAAGCATCTCTTGAACATGTTGATCCTTCGCAGCAACCTCATCTAACATGGCGGCTTTGTAGTCCAAGAAACGTTGCTGAAGTTCAGAGTCCGATGTTGCGAGAATTTGCACCGCAAGAAGAGCTGCATTCTTTGAGCCATCAATGGCAACGGTTGCCACTGGAATCCCGCTTGGCATCTGAACGGTAGCAAGTAGGGCATCCAACCCTTTAAGTGCCCCTGAATTGATCGGAACTCCAAGAACTGGAAGCGGCGTATTTGCAGCCAAAACACCAGCCAAATGAGCCGCAACCCCTGCACCAGCAATGAGTACTTTCAGACCACGAGTGTGAGCACTCGTTGCATAATGATGTGCACGGTCAGGCGTACGATGCGCGCTCATAACATGCATCTCAAAAGGTATCTGAAACGATCTTAAAATATCAACGGCTTTGGACATTGTGGGAAAGTCAGAATCGCTTCCCATTAAAATTCCAACCAGTGGGGAGGGTGTATTCGGCATAAGATAGAATGTTAATTTGATTCAAGTAATTTTTCAAGCGAAACTTCATCGGGTATTAGCACCTCGCGGGCCTTCGCACCGGAAAACTGCCCAACAACACCAGCCTGTTCAAGTTGATCAACAATGCGGGCAGCCCGAGTATAGCCAATAGCGAGTTTACGCTGTATCAGTGAAACGGATCCCTGTTGATGGCGAACAATGATCCGTGCAGCTTCTTCAAAAAGTTCATCGTGAGCTCCGCCATTAGATGACGCATCTGAAATCGTTGATTCAGATTCAGTTTCAACTTCTGGTAACCGATAAGGCCCTGCGCCCGCCTGTTGCTGAATGAAAGACATTAAGCGGTCAATCTCATCCACTGACACAAATGGCCCCTGTAATCTAAGAATTTTACTTCCCTTCATATAGAGCATGTCGCCGTTACCAACAAGCTGTTCAGCCCCATTTTGATCAAGAATCGTTCTAGAATCAACCTTTGAAGCCACTTGAAAAGCCACCCGTGCAGGGAAGTTCGCCTTAATCAGTCCAGTGATCACATCAACAGATGGACGCTGTGTGGCTAGAATCAAATGGATTCCAACAGCACGAGCCATTTGAGCAAGGCGAGCAATGGGAGCTTCAACATCTTTGCCAGCAGTCATCATCAGATCCGCTAATTCATCAATGATGATCACAATATAGGGCAGGTGTATATGTCCCTTATCAGGATCAAGTGCCCCTTGATCAATCTTCAGATTGTAGTCCTTTATTCCACGAACCCCTGCCTCTTTGAGGCGGTCATATCGGATACTCATCTCCCGTTCGCAAGCACGAAGAATATCTAAAGCGTCAATCACCTCAGTGATGATGGCCTCATCACCATTTTCTGGCATGGCCAAAAAGTGCTCACTCAATTCTCTATACTGTTGCAATTCAATCTTTTTAGGATCTACCATCACAAACTTCAGATTTGATGGATTACACGCATATAAAAGTCCTGTAATCAATGTATTGAGACCAACAGATTTTCCAGATCCAGTCGCTCCAGCGATTAAGAGATGAGGCATCTTAGCAAGATCTTCAATAAATACCTCGCCTTCAATTGTTTTGCCCAAAACAACTGGTAATTCCATATTGGATTCTTGGAATCTAGCCGTATTGAGCACCGATTTAACCCTGACGAGTTCTCTGCGACTATTTGGAATTTCAACACCAACAGCAGATTTACCAGGAATAGGCACGATCATTCGAATCCCCTGAGCGGCCATGACCATCGCTAAGTCATCCTCCAAGGATTTGATTCGACTAACTTTGACTCCAGGAGCAGGGGTGAGTTCATAGAGAGTAACGGTTGGCCCTACGGTGGCGTTAACTCCAATAATCTCAATTTTGTATCGGGCGAGTTTTTCAACCAGTTTAGTTTTGTTTTGCTCAAGTTCATTGTAGTCAATTTCCTGTTCTTTTTGTTTCGGGGCATCCAATAAATCAAAACCGGGGTATTTATATTTATTCCCTCCCTGTATCTTTGAACTACGAGAGCGTGATTGTTTAGCCGCCTCCTCAGTGATCTGTCCAGTCACATTTAGTTTTAGGTCTCCAGTTTCCGTTTCCAGAGGAGATTCCTGTGAAATGACTTTCGCTGGAGGATCAGTTTTTGGAGGAGATTCTTCTGAAACGGCTTTTACCGGAGGATCAGTTTGTGGAAGGGTAGGGATAGGATCGTCATTGTCTGAAGACTCTTCAACATCTGAATCATCTGGACGATCAAGGTCTTCCCATGAAGTTTGTAAATCCAATTCTGGCTGGATTTCTGATTGGCTTTCTCGTTGTTCCTTAATGGATTTGATCGTGGAGGTCCATGATTTTTCTACTCGGTCAAACCAAGACTGGATGTCAGAGTCAATGATCATGATCAAACCAATGAACAAAATAATTGCAAGCATTAACCAAGAGCCAAACCAACCAAGAGTGGAGAAGAGCCAATGTGCTACTATATCCCCGTAGAGACCAGACCATCGCTCAAGCTCAAGATTGAGTGGAGAATGTTGTAGCCTCCCCAGAATCGTTGCAGAAATTCCTGTAATCCAGACAAGATGAATCGTTGGAATCAATACACTATCAAGCGGATGTTTTCTAAAGATTGTATACCCCCAGAGGAGGAGGATGACGGTCAATAAGATAGAAGGATATCCGAAAAACGAGTGCACGATCAAGTAAGCCAACCAAGCTCCTACCGGCCCCACTGCATTCGAAATTCTCTCTGAGTCAAACGGGAAAAATAATTCTATAAATGATTTCTCACTTACAATGATGTTGTCGGCAGGGGAATATGTCATACAGCTAACTGCAATGAGCAATCCAAATAACATAATGAGCGTGCCAAGAATTTCTTGTCTCCGAGTCGTTGGTGGGGACTTCTTTTTCTTGGCAGTCGTTACATCACTGCGTTTTCTGTTGATTTTCGCCTTAGCCATTAATTATTTTGAGTAGTTCACATACGACTGGTGATTCCGAAACAAACGTCTCATCTATTATGATTTCGATAAAATGGTAACTTAACAACATTAGAAGATAAGATTCGTGAGCGAATTTGAACTCCAAGCTCTTGTCCGATAGAAGTATAGTCTGGATGATTATGGACCAGAGCAAGGGCGATTCCACATCCCAGTATAGGTGATTGTGAGCCACTGGTCACATGACCAACAGGCCGCTCAGATGACAAAACAATCGGATACCCTGCACGAGGAATTCCACGGTCTTTCATAACGAGTCCAATGAGTTTTCGTTTCGGCCCCTCCGATCGAATTCTTTGAAGCGCAGATTTTCCAACAAAATCATCTTTATTCAGCTTAATAACCCATCCAAGTTGAGACTCATAAGGATTGATCTTTTCTGATAGTTCGTTTCCATAAAGGCAAAATCCAGCCTCAATCCGTAGAGTGTCCCGTGCCCCCAATCCTGCAGGCTGAAGATCAAATTCACGCCCCGCTGAGATGAGCGCATCCCAAAGGGTAGATGTATTTTCGGATTCAACATAGAATTCAAGCCCAATACCTCCAGTGTATCCCGTTCTAGACACAATGGCTTTCTTAAAGCCCAGAAATTCATTCGGAGGAAATTTGATTAATCGGAAACTGGGAAGTTTATAGATCTGCTCACCAATGAGTTTAGCTGCGATGTTTAATGAGGATGGTCCCTGAAGGGCCAACAAACCCATGTGTTCGGAAACATTCTGTAAGTCAGCATTCATCGGATTGTGCTGCATCATCCACTGATAATCCTTGTTAATGTTTGAGGCATTAACGACTAGCATAAAAGCCGCAGTGTCTACTCTGTAAACCAAAAGATCATCAATCACCCCACCGCTTTCGTTACACATAAGCGTGTAGAGGGCTTGCCCGACATCTAGACGAGATACATCATTGGTGACTAACTGCTGAACAAAGGAAGCAGCGTGCGGCCCCATTACAAAGATCTCCCCCATATGACTGACATCAAATAAACCCGCAGTGTTACGAACCGCTAAATGCTCCTGAACAATACTGTTGTATTGGACAGGCATTTCGTACCCGGCAAAGTCAATCATTTTAGCACCCAGCGCGAGATGGGTCTTGTGGAGGGGCGTTGTCCGAATCATCTAATGAATTCTATGGGCTCTGCATCCATGAGAGTTTAATGCGTTGACGGCAGCATCGGCTGATTGTTCGTCCTCAAGGCTAATTCGAAATGCACCGCCAGTACCCTCACGAATTTTAAGTAGTTCAATGTCTTTAATACTAATGTCCTGAGAAAATAACGTACCAGTGATATGGGCTAAAACACCAGGTTGATCTTTTGCATAGACAAATACATCACACAAGGGTCTTAAAAAGCCTTTAAAGTCCCTAGGAATTTCCTCACGTACTGCGCTAGCCCTCTCAAATATAGGGCGTAATGTTTGAATACCTCCTTGCTGTGTAAGTTGATGACGGATAAAATCTAAGTGATCAATCATAGATGTGAGGGCTATTTCCACTTCTGAAGAGTTTTGTTCTAACACCGATGCCCACATGTCAAATGAAGATGAGGCAATACGTGTCATGTCTCTGAATCCGCCTGCTGCGAGTTGCAGTGTCAGTGCATCGGATAGATGTTGATCCGATGCGACATTGACCAAAGTCGTTGCAACCAATTGAGGTAAATGGCTCACACTGGCCACAATCTTATCATGCGTGGCTGCGTTAATTGACACGACTCGTGCTCCAGTTGCTTCAATCAAGTCTTCAACCATAGAATATTGCTTAGGATCGACTGATTCCTCAGGACAGAGGATATAGAGCGAATTTTCAAAAAGAAATGCGTCTGCCCCCTCTAATCCGCTGAGCTCAGAACCCGTCATCGGATGCCCTCCGATAAAACAAGTTGATTCGGGAAGAAGACGGTTAGCATTTTCAATGACGGGTTGTTTGACAGATCCAACATCTGTCACTATCGTATGTAAAGGTAGATGAGGAGCAATCGATTCCATCACATGCTTAGTCAAATCAAGTGGAACAGCGATGAAGACCACATCGGCATGTGACACAGCATCTGAGAGAGATGATGCTTGATGGTCTATAATCCCCCGTTGACGAGCATCTTCAAGAATCTGAGGCTTATCATAACCAATCACATGTAACGCTGGAAGACGCTCTTTCCAGGCCAATGCAATTGAACCGCCAATCACACCAATACCAATGATGGCAACGCGTTCTACCATCAATTCAGGGGAATTAATCCTTTTCGGCTGCTTTAGCCTTTTGAATCTTTTTCTTTTTAGAAGATGTTGATTCTTTGGATTTTACGATTTTTAGACTCAGATCCTCTGCATCATCAGAATGAGAGACAATGATTTGATCCCCCTCGCCGAGTCCTTGATCAAGAATGTTCTCTGCAAGAGGATCTTCAAGAAATTTCTGAAGGGCACGTTTTAGAGGCCTAGCACCAAATTTGGCATCATATCCCTGGTCTACGAGAAAATTCTTTGCAGAATCCTGAACGTCAACGGCAATGCCTAAGGCAGATACCCGCAAGAGGAGCTCTTCGGAAAGGAGGTCAATGATTTCAAAGATATGTGATTTTTCAAGAGAATGGAACACAATCACATCGTCAATTCGATTCAAGAACTCTGGATTGAAAACATCTTTAAGTGCAGACTCAACAGTTGTTTTCATAGCCTTGTAGTCAAAATCCTCTGAGCTTTGGGAGAAGCCTAGTCCGCCAGAGGAATTTCTAATTTCACGGGCACCGAGATTGCTTGTCATAATAATGACGGTATTACGGAAATCAACGCGCCGTCCACTACCATCCGTTAATAGCCCATCATCAAGCACTTGTAATAAGATATTAAAGACATCGGGGTGTGCCTTTTCAATTTCGTCAAGAAGGACAACAGAGAATGGTTTCCGCCGTACTTTTTCAGTTAACTGTCCGCCTTCATCGTAACCGACATATCCAGGCGGTGCACCGAGTAGTCGACTGACGGAAAATTTTTCCATGTACTCACTCATGTCAATTCGCACCAGTGCACTGGAGGTATCAAACAGGTATTCTGTCAATACCTTGGCAAGTTCGGTTTTTCCAACGCCAGTGGGGCCTAAAAAGATAAAAGAGCCAATGGGTTTGCTGGGGTCTTTAAGTCCAGCTCTGGTGCGGCGAATCGCTTTAGCGAGAATTGAGATAGGCTCATCTTGGCCGATGACGCGCTTCATGAGAGCAGATTCCATATTGAGCAATTTTTTCTGCTCAGGTTTGGAAATCCGATCCAGCGGTACGCCAGTCATCAACGAGACTGTAGTTGCAATGTCATCGGTAGTGACTTCGTAACGCAGGTCATTAGAGACGGTTTCCCAGGCAAGTTTTTCCTCGGTTAATTGTTCACGTAATTTTTCCTCTATGTCTCTCAATCGTGCGGCTTCTTCAAAATTCTGACGCTTAACTACGTCGTTTTTGTTGTCTCTGGTGACTTGAATTTCAGTCTCAAGTTTAATGATATTTTCAGGGACATGAATATTTTGTAGGTGGACCCGTGCACCAGCTTCATCAATGATATCAATGGCTTTATCGGGAAAAAATCGGTCAGTAATGTAGCGGTCAGCTAGGGTCACTGCTAATTGTATTGCTTCATTTTGATAGGTCACATTATGATGCTCTTCATAACGTTCTTTAATCTGTAGAAGAATATCAAGGGTTTCCTCTAATGTCGCAGGGTTGATAACAATTTTTTGGAATCGACGATCCAAGGCCCCATCCTTTTCTACATATTGCCGGTATTCATCAAGTGTGGTCGCTCCAATGCATTGTAATTCACCGCGCGCTAGGGCAGGCTTAAACATATTAGATGCATCCAGTGAACCTGAGGCACTTCCAGCTCCTACGATGGTATGAATTTCGTCAATGAATAGAATAACTTCTGGCGATTTTTCCAATTCATTCATCACGGCTTTAAGGCGCTCTTCAAATTGTCCACGATATTTAGTCCCAGCTACGAGAGCTGCCAAATCTAAAGTCACAATACGTTTTTCATGTAAAATGCGTGAGACCTTACGTTGATTTATACGCATGGCTAAGCCCTCAGCAATCGCTGTTTTGCCAACGCCAGGCTCCCCAATAAGAACGGGGTTATTCTTTTTGCGGCGGCTTAAAACCTGAGCGACACGTTCAATCTCGGCGTGACGTCCAATGACTGGATCTAGCTCCCCTTTATCAGCGAGAAGTGTTAAATCTCGCCCAAAATTATCCAAGACAGGAGTTTTGGATTTCTCTTGTTGGCTCTTACGCGAACGAACACTTTGACTGCGACCCGATGATGAGTCGCCTTTGCGTGAAGTGGATGCTTTACCAGTGAGTATAGTATCCAATTCAGCGCGCATAGTTTCATAAGTAATTGAAAACGAGTCGCGCAGAACTTGTGAAGCGATATTATCATCATCACGCAGAAGACTGAGTAGCAAATGCTCGGTACCGATGACATCCGATTTATAGAGCTTAGCTTCTAAATAAGTAATCCGAAGGACTTTTTCGGCTTGTTTAGTTAGGGGAAGGTTTCCGACTGTAAGTGTACCTCCCCCAGAGCGCACGGTCGTCTCAATGACCTTTTTGAGATTCTGTAGATTACAGCCCAGATTCCGTAATACTCTAACGGCAACCCCTTCTCCTTCACGAACAATTCCTAGTAATAAATGCTCAGTGCCGATGTAATCATGGCCGAGTCGGATGGCTTCATCGCGACTGTACGAAATGACATCGCGCACTCGATTGGAGAAGTTGCTGTGGCTATCCATGTGTGATTAGTTTAGGCTGCAAAACTTGATCCGCAACCACAGGTCTGCGTGGCATTGGGGTTCTCAAATACAAAGCCGCGTGCTTCAAGGCCAGAGTGGTAATCAATGGTCGTACCCATCAGGTAAAGACCTTGGCGCTTATCAATATACATCGTGATTCCATCATCATCAAATGTTAAATCGTGATCACGAAGTTTATCAAAACCAAGAATATAACTCATCCCACTGCATCCACCACCACGGACACCGATTCTTAATCCATAGCCGTCTGGAATGGTTTGATTAGTGAGAATTTTGCGTACCTCTTCGGAAGCGCGTGGACTTAAAGTAACAGGGGAAGTAGGTGTTGCCATTAGTAGAAAGTCAAGATATGGTGTCTAAACAGAATAAAATCTATGGGGTTCCATTTTTTAGAGAAATTTTTGAATTTAGATGGCGAAGGATGACCCGAGTCATCAGCTCCACCGAAAAGCCAATCGCCTTCTCATCAATATCAAAATGTGCATCATGGAGCGGATAGCTAGTAGCTTTGCTACTGCGTGTTCCAACTCGGATCAGCATTCCAGGAACATGCTCAAGATAGTTAGCAAAATCTTCTGCCCCCATGCTGGGGACGCAGATCGTAAGCGCAGCATCATCACCATATAACTCTTGAATGCATGACCGTACATTTTTGCCAAGGGTTGGATTATTGATCACAGGGGGAAGTCCTTCAACTTGAATAAAGTCTATCTTCACCCCATGGGTTAAAGCAAAATTTTCGGCAGTCCGTGCCATATAATCCAATAAAAAGGTTCGGTCTTGCTCGTTTAGGCATCGAAGTGCGCCTTCAAACCATGCGGTTGAAGGTATGACATTATGAGCCATCCCTCCACCGATCATACAAACCGTGAAAATACTGGGGTTCCGAGCATCTGTAATTCGGCCAACATATTGATAGTATTGACTTAAGAGTTGTGTTGCAATCCATATAGTATCTTTCACTTTGTGAGGTCGAGCCGAATGTCCAGTAGTACGATTGTAGATATTGACACGAATTCGCTCCGATGAGGCAGTCACTTGCCCTTCAGGAACCCCAAACGTTCCTAAGTCAAGTGTAGGATCCACATGCATACAGTACAGTGCCTCCAAAGGATCACACACTCCAGCTTTGATCATAGGAACCGAACCACTTGGATTTCCTTCTTCATTGGGCTGGAAGAAGACCCTGACCCGGCCTTTGATGTCGGATTTGATGCGATGAAGATTTATCGCAAGCCCAATACCAATGGCTGTATGCGCATCATGACCACATGCATGAGTGACTCCATGATTTTGAGATGCATAGTTCGTACGTTTTGCATCCTGAAGTTTTAAGGCATCAATGTCACAGCGAAACCCGATGTGAGGACCATCTACGGGGCCACATATATCAACGTATAACCCAGTCTGTGCATGTGGGCCCGATACATGTAGTCCGTGACTTTCTAAGTGAGTGCGAATTAATTCGCTTGTCTTGAATTCTTGATACCCAATTTCAGGATTGCGATGTAAATGTCTGCGCAGGCCAATCAGATAATCAATAAAATCAACCGGAAGTTGTCCGTTGAAGTGTGAGTTGGTAAATGAAAAAAATTCCGGTGCTACGACAGATGAAGACATCCCTTCAAATAGCAGATAATTAGACTTCTTGAATGATAAAAAAACGAAAAAGAATGATATATCTGAGACATGGAAGTCATACAATCATTCTGAGAACTGGTTGCATGTTTCATGAGATGATTAGTTTCAAGTGGATTAGTTGATGTCTACTAATATCTACATTTCGCAGGCAATTCCATCATTGTCTCCATCCAGAGATAGAGCATCATCGGATGTTGCAGTGAACCGTTGATAGGGGAGTTGACTGCATTGAATCCGATAATGACTTGGCAGGCAGACAAACCAATCAGGGTAACTTGCATCACAGGTTGTTGGTCTAACCAAAGGATACTGCTTTTTGTGATAAGTATAGGTGTCGCTGTTGATAATTTGATATTCAGGAAGATCGGGTAGGGCAGGAGGATCAAGGTCATGACATCCTGGATCCTGATGGTCTACTAGGTCGTCGAAATCATTATCAATTCCGTCCATGCATGCATTACCCGAATCCTTAGATTCTGGATCAGGGCGTGTTCCTAACTGTTGCCATGTGTCAGGGATGGTTTCCCATAAATAGTCAAAATGGGTATTAAAATGAGCAGTCCATTTTTTTGAGTTGACGAGGAGCGTATTTTCGTCATTACTATATTGGCCTGCGGAGGTCCAATTCATTGATCCAAGAATTAGAAACTGATCGTCAATAGAGGCGCTTTTCATGTGCATTTTACTGCCCCAGTTTTCAATTTTAACGAGAATTCCAGCTTCTCGAAGTACCTCGTGTTTAGAGTACTCATTCTTCGCTGCGGTCGCATCAATAATAACGCGGACATCAACGCCCCGCCGATGGGCAGCAATTAAGTCAGCGGTAAGAAATTTTTCAGTCAGAAAAAATATTCCAACATTGATTCGTTTTTCTGCGCGTGCAATGAGTGATTTTACTCCATAGCGCATTGAATTATCTTGAGGGGAAAACCAAGTCGTCACCTTACCAGATTTCAGGTCAAACTCCTCAATACCATTAGAGTCTTTGGTACATGTTCCATGTCGATTCCATAATTGATCAAATTCCTCAGTATAAACCTCTGCAATATCTTGGGAATTCAATACGACAACAGCATTAGCATTATAACCACCAGTTCCAGAATTTGAAATATTTGCCGACCCAGTCCAGACACGCTGATGATCTATGATGAAGAATTTATGATGCATGATGCTCATGGACGGAATAGACTTCGTGGAGGCATAACCGCCGATAAGAATGCGTTCAGATCCAAGATCATAGGCTACGCATTGTAATGGTCCTAAAAAATCTTTTGGTTGATCGCATGGAGGTTTGCCTTCAAAATTTTCTTGGCATTGTAACTCGCGCTGATAATCGTCACGAATCTGTCCAATATGATTAATCCATTCATCTGTAGAAGTGTAGTAATTCTGGTTAAATTTATCCCGATCCACATATCCTCTTAGTGAGATACCCCGATCACGAGCCGACAACAGTGCTTTCAAGATGTCGGTTTGCATGCGTGTTCCATACACAGCAAAATCAATAGTTTCTGTTGCGCTGTTAATCAAATCCAATAGAGATGTGCAGAGATCACTTTCACAACGATCCGCAGGATGTTCATATTCTAAAGGATCTTGAAGAATGAGTTGCATCTCTGCCGTAGTGCTCTCTCCCGTCGATATGATGAGAGAAACAATAGCCCATAAGATTGTATATGACATGAAAGGTTAGAGTAGAATCTATCTCATAATCGTTTGGGGATTACTGCTAACTCCATGGGGATAAGAAGATATCAACCCGAGAGATTTTTCCAGTGCGACTAAACAATTCGGCACTCTCCTCAATAGATAATGTGAGTTCAGTGCGTTCGGCATAGAGTTCGCCCCTTAATGTAAGTTTTGGAATTTGAGAAAGGTGGTACACAAAAAGCGTCTGACAATAGGTAAACGCAATTTGCCCCTGATGGAGTTGCATAGATTGGAGGGAATGATCAAGATTGTACCACTTGAATTCCTCATCTTTTTTCAAGAATTCACTTTTTCGTAGTAACGCAGGATGAATACTTAATATTCCATCTTTAATGCGGAGTCCTAGCTCCCCCCACCGAGCAATGATGTCTTCCTTCACTTGTCCAGTCAGACCTGGCTGGTGCGCGCCTCCCCATTTAGGAGTATGTGAGTAAGCATCCTGTGGGAAGGCTCCGTACTTCGCTGGTGTTTGGCCACTCCCTAAGCTATCGCGAATGTCGTAATACTGTCGAGCGAGAGTTTTCCATGATTTCTCAGGAGCATGGGTATCAATTGCTTTCCAGAAGACATCTTGCACAGACAAGAGTAATTTAGATACCATATGCCAGTAAACACATCCAAGACCCTCATATTTGAAAAATCGCCCACTACGTCCTGTAAATGCATTGTGGTTAAATATTTTCTCATATAGTGAGAGGATACGAGATCTATCTTGATCAGAAATTTTCGTGCCCTCCGAGATCAGGGTGTCTAATATATCGTTAAGCCTAGAACTGTTAACAAGATCTGCATTGAAATGATACTGATCCTTGGAATCTTTGGTGATCAGTCGCTGATCACCGCGATTGATCAATTTTCGAGCAACAGAGAGTCGTGCTAAATCATTAGGATTAATGTGATTACGTTGGCAAAATGAGGGGAGTTTTTTATCGGGGTAGAGAAGGTACGTCCCTTGTTGTCGGCTGTAAAGGGGGCTTTTTCGGAGTGAACGGAGGAGGTTTATCGCCTGTGGAATCGTAAGGGTATTAGAACTAAGCGCTGCCACTTGTCCCTCTAACATCAGTTGTAATGTCTCAACATCAGCCGTTTGATCAGAGTTAGCTTTTAGAATCGTATAGCTGTGAACGAGTCCATCTTCGGTCATGGAGTCAAGAAGCGTATTCTGGATGCTTTCTAATGCTTGCGTGCAGAATTCTTTCAAGAATGTCGCACTGACTGTTACAGTGTTTTGCCGGATTCCATGCTCATATAAGTGTGAACGGTAATTACAGGCGGATTTCCCCAATGCCGTCGTCACGTCAAATCGATGGGCTGAATTCAAATTGTTGGAATCAATTTTGAGGGCTTGATGGGTTTCCTTCAACCAGTCTGCAATTTCAGAAGAGATTGCGTAGGTTTCATTGAGATCATATAGTTTTTGAAGATACGTCAGATAATTGTGTAGATGATTCAGCGTGACCAATGAGCATCCCCAACCTGCAAGGGCATTATTGGCATCGTTCCATTCGGGGCGTTGAGTATTCAACCAGATTCCGGCACTAGGTACGAAGGCACAGAGTTTTGTTAGTGCGGGAACTAGTAATTTCTCGGCAAGCGTTACTAACAATGGCTCGCCGTCAGAGGCATGGAGAAGTCGACCATCGGATCCAATATTGGCAACGCGATTGATGATTTTTTGGTGAAGTGTCCAGTCAAATTCAACCGAGTGTTTGGGATCTGCTAGAATTTGTTCAAAATTTTTCAGCCGATAAGGAACCTGCACATAACTGAATATAGGCAGGTTCATCATTTGCTTGAGTTTGTCGGGGTTGAAGGCACCAGTGGTTTCAAGAATCCGTAGCAGGTAAATCAATTGATGATCTCCCCAATATCCGATTGAAGCCCAAGGGTCAGATTCATCAGGGATCTCCCAGTCTACCCCATTACGTCCAATCCGATAGGGATTATATCCGTCAGCAGTTGAGGCATTGACAAAGGTGGACAGCATTGAAGGATAATACCGAGGGAATGAATTCCCAAGGGCTTCCCAATTTTGAAACAAGTCTCGCCAATTCCCAGAGTAGTCAAATAGTTCGTTTCCATGTTCATCGTGCGTATTGATATTAAAAGCATTCCATGGGCGGCTTGGATCCCCATGCCGACGGCTATATGCTAAAGGAAGATACTCGGAAACCAGTCTATATATCTGAGGGTTATCGGGAGTCGGAAGCTGTGTAACATCAATTAGGTCAGGTAAGCGATTAAAGTAATCAGAGGATCCGAGTTTATTATTACGAGTGGTGACAAAATCAATGACATCTTGTTTCTGGGCATTATAGCCATTGAGTGGAATTCCGCCGCGCATAGAATTAAAGAGCACATTAGTATAATGTCTGAGATCGTTAAGGTTGCCTGCAGTTTTTTGGAGTCCATCTGCTCCTGCAATTAGAGTCTGAAGCTTCAGAGTATCGACTTTTTCTTGTCTGCGAAGATCTTTGATTAACGCACTCGTAGAATCTGAGCTTCCCATTTGAGATTTGAGTCCTGTTAAATCATTGATGTCCAGATTTACATCAGCCACCAGATCCCATGACATGGCTCGCTCGTTTGTGAGACGAATGTTTCGTTCAACAAGATACGCCCCGGGTTGCCCCAAGATGGAGTGTTCAGTACCTAATGGTTTTCCCGCCCGGAATGCCTCTAATTGTTCTAATGAAAGCAGGATAGACCGAAGTTTAGGCCCATGTTGCCATACGTTAGTAGATCGTAAAGCTTCTTCAGGGACTGGATGATCAACGATGAATGAGCTCAAAGAGAATACGCCAATTCTTTGTTCTAATTCATTAACTTTGTATGCATCAATCAGAGTACTACGTGATCGCTGAAGATCTGCACTAACGCCAGATGGTAGAATATTAGCAATCCCATCAAGCACACTAATTCGCATGGGTTTTATCCAAGTGCTTGCAATCCTAGATCGTCGCAAAAATCCATATTTGTTAAGGCACTGCCAGCTATACGAAAATTTCAAATTCAAGTCATGATTAAATTCTTCAAACAACAATTTATTGCCGATGACATTCTTATAGATGTTTCTCTCAATTTTATAAACCCCCGCAAAATTTTGACTAAACGGTTCCCAAAGCAAGGTCTGTTTACTGCGTTCTACTCGCACAACGGTTAAGCTTCCAGAGTATGAGTAGGCATTGTGGAGTTGATCATCAGTCATATACGGAAACAACGCGAAATCTGCATTTTTACGTCCTGCAGTTAATGCGCCAGTGCTGGAGATAAAGAACCAGTGATCTCCGACACTTGGTAGGGTAATCAAGAAGGGATTTAATTGGTCAAAATTTGAAATCCTATACCATTGCTCGCCATGAAGATCTACAAGATTCCCATTGCAACCTCGTGAATTATGGTGCAATTTTGTTTTCCCAGCGAATATCCCTTGAAAGTCACTGTGGGGTGACGAGGAATGGGATATTGGCGTGTGCTGCGCTTCCTTGGCCATCGGTGATATGAACGAATAAACGATAGGCGCCTGGCGTTGAAGGCGCATTAAGAGTGACTTCTCCGTGATTGATATCAACAAATAAATCCGAGATCAATGACGGTTGGGATTCATCATCTCCACCATGCCCAACTTCAGTTGCTTCAGCGCGGACACTCCAATGATAGGTTAATGAATCTTCTTCTGGATCATTGGCAATCACTGAGCTAGAAGCAATAGTGTTTGGGGACAACTCAATGTTTGAAGTTGCGGTCAATCCATTAAGAGTAAACGAGTCAATTGCAGGAGAAAGATTGGACGGCCATGCGCCTGTCCATTTATATTCCATCACATCAACTGAGGCGGTTTTCTCACCATCTGGCATAAACATTCCATACCAAGTTGCCGTGCGCTCCTGTTTTTGTCCCCATAAAAATACATAAGACCCTAAGCATTGAACTGAATCAGAGGCGATCGCGATTTCATGGCGGCGATTGTACCAGTCAGCTTTAACGGTAGAGTTGTTTTCAATTGGAGCACCCCATGCAGTAGTTGGAACTTCCCAATGACCAGTAGCACCCCATTCAGTGACAACATAAGGTCTATCCCAGCCACTTTCTTTCAAATATCGAGGCAAGTTGACGATATCAGCGTACATCTGAATTCCTAATAAATCTAAATCTGGTGCTCGGTCTTTGATCTGTTGAATGAGCTCAGGATGGATTCCAGCCAACATCGTTAGCGTGGGGTGATTTCCATCAACCTCGTGAATCATTTTTGAGATATCATTCACAGCATTCCATACCATTGGATTCGTAGCTTCAAGGTTCAATTCGTTACCAATTCCCCACATCAGCAGGGCAGGATGGTCTTTGTACATGATAACTTCGTCTCGAACCCGTTCTAACTGTTGGGCAACCGCCACAGAGTCACTGTAATCAAAGTTGAATACCCCGCGGCCTGATCCAGGGCGTTCTCGGGCAATCTCAATGCCCATAGTCACCATCAGTCCATGTTCTTGGGCTCGGTCAAGGATTTCCATACCAGTATCACGTCCATTGTCTGTTCGCCAAGTACGAAAAGAGTTTGCTCCATGAGAGGCTAGCAAGGAAATATCTCCAAATTCCAACCCAGCGCCATTGACATAGAAAGGTTGATCATCTACGAATAATTGATACTGTCCTGCGTCGTATCTCACTTCTACTATGGCAGGGCTCGTATCATTCTGATTCTCATTATTTTCAAAAGAGAACATCAATAGTACAACTGTAATGATCAATCCGTGCCAAGTCATTGATTAAGGTTTAATGGTTTAGTTTTTGTCAGTAATGCTTCTAAGGATTCCAGCGAACGTCCCTTCGTTTCTGGAACGATCACTAACACAAAGACTAGTCCAATTGCAGCCATGATACCATATAATAAAAATGTTGTCGCACTCCCCAAGTTTGCAAGCTCCCACGGGAATACAAGTTGGACAGTAAAACTTACGGCTGAATTGATCAAACCAACGAATGAAATCGCTAATGCTCTCACCCGATTGGGAAACAACTCAGAGAACAGGACCCACATCACGGGGCCGAGAGAGATTGCAAAGGAAGCGACAAATCCAAGAATTCCAGATAAAATTAAGATGGGGTTCATACTGATGGATGCCGCGATCAACTCTGATTCAAATAGTCTTGCAGATGTTGAACCGAGAGCATTTTGGAGTGCTTGTTTGAACGCGACATCCGAGTTAAACGTCACATTTAGAATTGGTTGAAGGGACTCTATATTGATTTCGGCAGGGAGGATAGCAGATGCAGGAAGCATATAAGTCGCACTATAAAATCCGTACGCTAGAACTGCCATTGAAATGGTAATGCCTGACAGTCCAAAAATAAGAAGAGGTTTTCGCCCCAAACGGTCAATCAGCATAATTGCAAGAACGGTAAATACAAGATTAACCAGTCCCACAAGAATCGCTTGAATAAACGAAGCGTTGGTACCTATACCAGATTGCTCAAAAATCATTGGGGCATAGAAGAAGACCGCATTGATTCCAGTAATTTGCTGGATGACTGCAATCACCACTCCGATCAAGAGTGCAAGTTTTAGTGCTGGGGCAAATAATGCAGAGAGTCCTACTTGATCTTTGTCTGCATCCGCTTGTAAGCTCTGTTGAACGGCTTGCAGATCTTTTTCTGCTTCTGTGGCTCCACTTGCTCGGGTCATAATTGCAAGGCCTTCTTGAACCCTTCCTTTCATCACGAGCCATCTCGGGCTTTCTGGGACAAGGAAGAGTGCACAGAAGTACACTACAGCTGGAAGTGTTTCAAGTCCAAGCATCCACCGCCAATTATAAGGTCCGAATTTTAGAGTTTCCGCCCAACTAGCCGTGTGATCTCCAAGCTCTAAAATGATATAATTGGTGAAGAAAGCGACCGTAATTCCAATGACGATATTGAGTTGATTAAATGATACCATACGCCCCCGAATGTTGGGCGGTGATATTTCTGCAATATACATCGGGGCAATGATCAGTGACGCACCGACACCCAAGCCGCCGATCATTCGGGCAATCACCAACAGAAGATAAGATGGGGCGAGTGCTGATCCGATAGCAGAAACTGCATAAAGAACTGCGGCCCAATATAAGACAGTACGGCGGCCAATCCGATTGCTCAGGGGGCCGGAGACCATCATGGCAAGAGTTGAACTCAATGTTAGAGAACTCACCGCCCATCCAAGTTCAAGATTGGATAGGTCAAAATCAATTTCAATAAAGCCTACAACTCCAGAGATGACCGAGGCATCAAATCCCATCAAAAACCCGCCCAGAGCCACAATCAGGGCGGTGCGAGCAACATAAATGTTATGATTCATTGCTGAAGCACATACTTTGAATTAACATTTTCCTAGAGTCAAACCTACGAATTAATAGTGAATATCGTAAAATACACCACAATTACCAAAAATAAGCATAGAAGTGACTGATATGAGCACGAATTTCACTCTTCGTTCAATTTAATGTCGCATTCAACTAATGTCAGTGATAAAGAAAAAATTTGATTATGCAGTTGTTGGATTGTTTTAACATGACACAGAGAACCTAATGTCCCTCAAATAACTACGATCTCAGTGGTGTCAGAGCCATCAGAATTCTTGGGTTTGCATGTTCAAGTCTTTGTTAAAAGTGCTGACCAAGAATTGATTTTTGAGAGAATGGTTAACAGGGCTTTTCATCATATATTTAACATAATCAATTAGATTAGATTACGTAATCTAACGTTCCTACTAAAAAAGTTTTGGTTCTATCACGATATTTGTGGGAGCAGGTCCAAACCTCCGCATAAGAAGAGAATAGCAACTCGGAAGTTTTCAATCTTCTGTATCATCTCCCAATAGTTTTGATCTCTTTGATTTTTCCGTCATTTTCTCTACCCATTGGACAGTGGATAAATAATGCATTGTAGACTCGATACATAAACATCTACTGGATGTAGCCT